>JAYUUO010000210.1:0-9681 GCA_043754515.1 Armatimonadota bacterium | reverse complement strand
TCAGCCGTTGCCCGACGCGCCGATCACGGTCTACCCGTGCAACAGTCCGCGCCCCTCCGTTTCTTCCTCCCCGGACATTTGCGTCGCGGTGGGCACTGAAGTAGCCGTCCGCACGACGAGCGGAACTGACGGTAGTTTCTACGTTTCACTCGCGCCGGGGCGTTATGTCGTCTACTGCGAGACATTGGGTGGGAACCTTCTGCCGCGCCCGCCACGCAACAATGACGTGGTTGTGGTGCCCGCGAATGGCTACGTCGCCGTCGCACTGGATTATGACACCGGCATACGCTAGATCCTGGAATTGACACCAAGTCGTCGCGGGCTCGACGCCATGTAGCGACCAGTACACCGGCGATTGCCTAGCGGGTGGAGGTTATTTTGGTTGCGACAAAGGGATTCGGGCCACGTTGGGCAAACCAACTTACATAACCAGCGAAAGTAGATTCTCCTTATGCCCTTACCTAGTAGCGGAGTGTACCGCGTCGCCATCATCGGGTGCGGCGGCCGCGCCCGCGCCCATATGCCCGGTTTGCAAGCCGACATGCGCCTCCAGATAGTCGCGCTCGCCGACATCCACCCCGAGTCAACCGAGTCGTTCGCCGCGGATAACTCCCTGCGGGTCGCCCGGTACACGGATCACAACGCGCTCCTCGCGCAGGAGCACCCTGATATAGTTGTCGTCACGCTCTGGACCGCGCTCCATCTGTCCGTGATCCGTGACTGTATTGGTGCCGGTGTCAAGGCCATCCTTTCGGAGAAGCCGATGGCGGCGACCTGGGGCGAGTGCGAGGAGATCGCGCGGATCGCCGAGGCGAGCGGGGTTCTGTTGACCTTCTGCCACCAGCGGCGGTTCGCGTCCGGGAACCTCAAGGTGCGCGAACTGCTCGCGGCAAATCGCTTCGGGAAGATCGAGCGGATGGACCTGTTCTCTCCGCCGCACCTTCTCGACTGCGGTACGCACTCGCTAGATCAGGCCATGTCGTTTAACGACGAGTCGGGCGTCAGATGGGTCCACGGCGCGGTTGACCTGACCGACACGGTGAACTATTTCAACGTGCTCGCCGAAGGGATGTTCAGCGGGATGTTCCTGTTCGAGAATGGTGTATTCGGCACCATCCGCACCGGCACTGTTGACATGCCGTTCTTTGGCGGGGTTCGCGTAACGGGGAGCGACGGCTTCGTCGAGGTATTATGGGACGGCCAGATCCGCCGCGCGGTGGTCTACAGTGACCCATCATGGACGTTCCCCGAGGTGCCGGAGGTGCCGGAAGAACAAATGATCGGCATGGTGAAGAACACGGTTGACTGCCTGGTGAACGGCACCGAGTCGGAGCTTTCGTACAAACGCGCCCTGAAGGGGGGGGAAGTACTGTTCGCTTTCTACGAGTCGGTCAGGCGGCATCGGCGAATAATGTTGCCGCTCACCGGCGTCAACGGAAACCCGCTCCATGAGATGCTAACGAGTGGCGAAGCGGTATTAAGAAAGGCGGACTAGATGAAGATAGGACTGATCGGTATCGTCGGCGAGGAGGCGAAAGCCGACTTCTGGGGGACGATGGAGCGGGTCGCGCGGATCGGCTATGCGGGCGTCGAGGCGGCGGAGCAAGTACTAATGGAAGGCGACGTCGCGGCGAACGTCTCACGATTCCGTACGCTTGGACTGGAGCTACTAACTACCAGCGCAAGCCGCGAGGACCTTCGCGGCCATTTCGACGGCGTACGGGCGAAAGCGGTTGCCGTTGGCGCCCCGCGCGTTTCCGTCTGGTGGAGTCCCGCCGACACGCGCGACGGCCTGATGCGCGACGCCGAACTGTACAACATGGCGGGGGCGAAACTCGCGGAGGAGGGGATCAAACTCTGCTACCACAACCACGACCAGGAGTTTCGGCACGTCTTCGATGGGGTGTACGCGCTGGATATTCTCGCCATGCACACGGACCCGAAATCGGTGTACTTCACCATTGACGTCGGTTGGGTCGCTATTGGCGGCGAGGACCCTGTGCGGGTACTTCGCAAGCTGAAGGGGCGCGTCCCGGCCATCCACCTAAAGGACTTCGCCGACCTCGCCGACCGGAACAGTTTCACCACCGTCGGTAGTGGCGAAGTGCCCATTGCACAGTGCATCCATATCGCCCTCGAAACCGGGGTTGAGTGGGGGGTGGTCGAGCAAGATCGTTTACGTCACCTGACTGCGATGGAAACGATCACGACGAGCTTCCTGAACTTGAAGGAGCGCGGATTGACGTAGGGTGGGGTTGGCGGTTCGGGGGGCGGTCGTTCGCCTCCCGAGCCGCCGTCACCGAATAGGAACCCGCTCCGCCTTGTTTGCCAGTTTCTTTCGAGTCGGATTCTGCTCCCGTTTACAACGCGTGTCCAAGTACCCCATGTAAACGCTGACAAAAGACGACACTACAGACCCGATCATCAAACAGTTGGTGGCAATACGACCGCCCGGAATACAGTCCCACATTGCCATCCATTCAAATCCTAAGCATATGAGAAAATTTCCGAAGAATATGAATTGCCAGAAGGCGGGGCTATTCGCCTTTGTTTGCCTGTACGCGTGAACCCACAGTGCTAGACCAGCTAGAACAAAGAGTCCGAATAAGACAACGAGAGGTATGTGCTTCATTACTTCGCCTCCGTCGCGCCGAGTAGCAAATACAGCACCGCCATTCGCACCGCGACGCCGTTCGTGACCTGCTTGGCGATCAGAGAGAGCGGCATATCGGGCACGTCGCCGCCGATCTCGACACCCCGGTTCATCGGCCCGGGATGCAGTATCAGCACGTCCGGCTTCGCGACAGACAGGGCGTCTCGCGTCACGCCGAACAGCTTGCTGTACTCGCGCACGGTCGGGAATAATGCCTTGCTCTGCCGCTCCGTCTGCAAGCGCAGGACGTTCACCACGTCCGCGTCGCGCAGACCCTCGCGCAGATCCGTAAATACCTGGACCGGCAGTTCACGCGCATCGGGTGGAAGTAGTGTCGCCGGACCGACTAGCCGGACCGTCGCGCCGAGTTTTGTTAGTGCCCAGATGTTCGAGCGGGCGACGCGGCTGTGCGTGATGTCGCCGACAATCGCCACCATTAAACCGTCGAGCGTGCCCCGCGCCTGGCGAATCGTCATTGCGTCCAGCAACCCTTGCGTCGGGTGTTCGTGCATCCCGTCTCCCGCATTAATCACTGGCACTTCGACCCATTGCGCCGCCTGCTGACACGCCCCGGAGAACGGCGTCCGCATGATGATGCAGTCGGCAGTGAGCGATTGGAGTGTCAGGAATGTATCGCGCAGGGATTCGCCCTTCGATGCCGACGAAGTGGAGCCGGAGATGTTAATCACATCCGCGCTCATATACTTTCCTGCCGCCTCGAACGAAGTTCGGGTGCGGGTCGAGTTTTCGTAGAACAGTGTGATCACCGACTTACCGCGCAGTGTCGGGACTTTCTTGACGTCACGACGTAGTATCTCCGTGAACGTTTCGGCGGTGTTCAAAAAGGCGGTGATCTCTTCCGCGGTCAGGGACTCCAGATCGAGCAGGTCGCGTCCGGCGAGATTGATCATGACAAATCTCCTTTGGAAATCGTTACCGCGTCCGCGCCCCCGTCGAGTTCGGATAGGTAGACGTTCACGCGCTCGCTAAACGATGTCGGCAGATTCTTGCCCACGAAGTCGGCGCGGATTGGTAGTTCTCGGTGACCCCGGTCAACTAGAACGGCGAGTTGCACCGCGCTAGGCCGACCGTATTCCAGTAGCGCGGTGATCGCCGCACGCACGGAACGCCCCGTGAACAGCACATCGTCAATTAGCACTACAGTTTTGCCGGTGATTTCATGTCGCAGATTTGTTGTACGCGCCGGGGCCTGGCGCAAGCCGTAGTCATCGCGGTACAGCGCGATGTCTAGATCGCCGAAGGGGACGAGGGCACCGTCTGTTCGCGCGTCCTCGATCCGCCCGATCAGTGTCGCGAGGCGTGAGGCAAGCGGTGCCCCGCGCCGCAGAATACCGACGAGCACCAGATTCGTCGCGCCTTTGTTACGCTCCACGATCTCATGCGCGACGCGGGTCAGCGCACGTCGTACTTCGTCCGCGTCCATCACGGATATTTCGGTTGCCATTGGAAGTTTGCTCCTTTCCCGCCTCACCGGGCGGGGCTTAAAGGTTCAGGATATGAGAGTAAGTATAGCGGGCGGAGGGCGATGCGTCAAACCGGCAAACGACCGGCAAACAGCGTATACTACCCTTTGGAAATGCCCGCGCCCGCCACACCCGCCTTCGACCCCATTCCGGAAGTGGGGGTACCCGCCCCTAAATCGCTACGACTTCCCCGCCTGGAGACGTTGCTCGGCGCGAGTGGGCCGCTCGCGCACGCCCTGCCTGGATTCCGCCACCGCCCGCAACAGGTAGAGCTGGCGAAGTCGGTCGCGACCGCGCTACGCGAAGGGCGTCCCTGCCTCGCCGAAGCCGGAACCGGCACGGGAAAAACATTGGCGTACCTCGTGCCACTCGCCTTGTGGCTGGCGCGGCACGGGGGACGCGCGGTCATTTCCACACATACGCTCGCTCTGCAAGCGCAGTTGATCGAGCGTGACATCCCCGCGCTGTTCGCCGCGTTGCCCGAGCTTGACTTGCACGCGGCAACGCTTAAAGGACGGGGCAATTTCATCTGCTTGCAAGACCTCGAAGCGGCGTCGAGCGACATATGGGCGTTCGGCGACCCCCAATTCGCCAAGCTCCGACGCTGGTCGAACGAGACCGACAGCGGCGACGTGGCGGAACTAGACTTCACGTTCGCGCAGTGGGGCGAAGTGTCGGCGAATCAGGACACCTGTCGGGGGCGCGAGTGCCGGTTTTATGACCGTTGCTTCTACTTCAAAGCGCGGAAGTACGCCGAAAACTGCCAGTTGTTGGTCGTAAATCACGCGCTCTTTATGGCTGATCTGCGGCTCAAGCAGGGCAATCCGAACGGGCCGACGCTGATCCCGAAGTATGACGCGGTCGTGTTTGACGAAGCACATCACGTTGACGACGTGGCGACGAAAGCGTTCGGCCTCGAGTGGGGGTCGCGTCGCGTGCCGCAACTCGTCAACCGCGCGAAGAAGCTTGCGGGGGACGGCTTGATTGATCCCGAACACCTTGCCGGACTGGACGCGCTAAATCAAGCCTTGCTGGACCCGTTCCTAGCCGCGCATAAGCAGGAAGATTTCACCGACGGCCTTTTACAACGCGACGAGGACCGCGCCGATTTTCGCGAGCGGCGCGACAGCATGTGCATGGCTCTTGACTCCCTCGCGAAGGGACTGGTCAACGCCGCCGAGCGAACACAGGACGCGGCGACCAAGGAACGCGCCACGGGCCTCGCGCGAACCTCCACCCGCATCTCCACCGAACTGCGGCTCGTCTCGGACGCGACGGGCGACGAGAACGCGTTCCGCTGGTACCAGACGCGCCGGCTGAAGGGTGGGATGGCGGTCGCGCAACTCGTCAAAACCCCGCTCGAAGTCGCGCCCTATTTGCAGACCGCGCTCCTGAACGACGTACCGCGCGTCATCTTCACGTCCGCCACGCTGGCATCCGGTGGCAATTTCGAGTACGTCAAAAAGCGGCTGGGGCTGACGCCTCTCGTGACGCCTCTCGCGGCTGCCTCCCCCGAAGGCGCGGGGGGAATCGGGGAAGCCTCGAAGCGGGGGGTTAGTGAACTGGGTAAGGTTTCCGCGAGTGAAGCAACCTCGGAACCGGGGTCCGCGCAAACATCTACCCCGAGCGCGGAGGGAGCCGGTGGGAGGGGGGATGCCGCGCCGGACGACGAGAAGGGCTACACCGGCGACCCGCCCGTGGAACTGCTGGTCGGCTCGCCGTTCGACTACGGCAAGAACTGCCTCCTGTACATCCCGCGTCACTTGTCCGCCCCGTCCTCCGCGCAGGAGTACACAGATGCAGTGGCGGCCGAAATCGTTTCGCTGGTGGAGATGGCAGAGGGGCGGACATTCGCGCTGTTCACGTCGCACCGCATGCTCCGCGCCGTTCACGACGCCATCTGGGACAAGACCGACTATCCCATCTTTGCGCAAGGGGAGATGCCGCCGGCGCGGCTCACCGACGAGTTTAAAAAGGCGGGGAACGGGGTGCTACTCGGCACGGCGTCATTCTGGGAGGGCGTGGACGTTCCCGGTGACGCCCTTTCGCTCGTGATCATGGACAAGTTGCCGTTCGCGACGCCGGACGCCCCGACCGAGCGCGCCCGAGAAAAGGCGATCAAGGAGGCGGGAGGGAACGCGTTTGGCGACTACTCCCTGCCACGGGCGCAGATCCGCCTCAAGCAAGGCTTCGGCAGACTGTTGCGCACGGAGACCGACCGGGGCGTGGTCGCGATCCTGGACACGCGGCTGTACACTAAAAGCTACGGGCGCGACTTCTTGCGCGATCTGCCCCCGTGTCCCCGCACCGACGCGATAGAGTCCGTGGCGCGATTCTTCGGCAAGTAACGTGTAGGACGGACGGCTCACCGTCAGTTATGTAGCACCGTAAAGGCTTATGGCGCGGGCTTACACAACGTTGCGGTAGCTCGCGCCTCGGATTCAGTGGGGGACGCGGTTACGCGTTCGTGGTCATCTTGCCCTTGTCCGCCGCCTGGGCATTTGCGCGAGACGCCTCCTTCTCTGTCGCCATCTCCTCAACGGTCTTCGTGTGCAGACGTGCCATCCCCTGGAAGCCATCCATTGTCTTAACACGCGTGCCGCCTGCCTCGTGTTTGGCGAGCGTGGCTTTCGCGGCGGCGACCGCGCCCGATGCGACGTACTGCGGAAGCCACTCCTCACCCGCGACTAACATCTCGTCCGTCATCTGCCACACCTCTTCCGGGTCGCAGACCGCGCCGACCAGCGGATCGTGTAGCATCGCCTGTTTCAGGAGCAGGGCGTCACCGGTGATGGCGGCCTTTGTCGCCATCTCCTGCACCCGCACCGAAACGTTGCAGGTCGCGGCGCAGGCGAGCGGTAGATCACCGACCACCGGGACGTTGATCCCATTACGATCCACGAAGCCCGGCACCTCGATCACGCAACCGTCGGGCAGGTTCGGGATGTGCCCCTTGTTGACGACGTTGAAGTGGCCCCGGTAGATACGCCCTGTCTCCAGCCCCTCAATGATATAGGAGCCGTGCTCCTCGGAGCGTTTGTCGGCGGTGAACTTCGGAGCCTCCTGCGTCATCCAGTTCGGAAAGTCCGTCTCGAACCAGTTGCGTCCCTCGGTACAGACGCGCAGGTAGCCACCCGTCTCGCCGTTGATCCAGGTGCTCATGTCAATCCAGTTCGTGATCTGATCCAGCCGCTTGCGGTACCACGGTAGGTACTCGGACAGGTGACCGTTCGACTCGGTGGAGTAGTGACCGAACCGCTTCAGAACGTCAATACGTACCTTTTCGGTCTCCGGGAACTTCGGATGCGCCTGGAACAACTCCAGCAGGATCGGGATCAGGTCGTGCCCGCGCCAAACCGCCGTAATGCACCACGTCTGGTGATTAATCCCGCTGAAGACGAAGTCAATCTCTTTCGCGTGTACCTTCTCGTCCGCGCCGATCATCCCTTCGCGCCGCGCCCAGTGCTCTACACAAGACGCGATCTGATGTTGCGCCCCTTGCACGCCGTGGCACAAACCGACTGTCTGTACGCCGCCTTCCTCGTTCGCGGCACGGGTCAGCATCGCCATCGGGTTTGCGTAGTTCAGGAACAGCGCGTCCGGTTTCGCGACCTCGCGGATGTCCTTACAGAAGTCGAGGATCGCGGCAATACCGCGCTGGGCGTACATGATCCCCCCGGCGCAGATCGTGTCACCGACGCACTGGTCAATCCCGTACTTCAGCGGGATGTCAATGTCCGTCTCGAACGCGCGAAGGCCGCCCTGCCGGATCACGCAGAGTACGTAGTCGGCATCCGCGATGGCGGCGCGGCGGTCGGTCGTCGCGGAGATAGTCGCGGGCAGATCGTTCCCGGCGATGTCGCGGCGCGAGAGTTGCGTGACCATATCGAGGTTGTGTTCGGAAATATCGGTGTAGGCGAAATGGGTGTCCGCGAACTCGGGGACGGTGAGAATGTCGCCCATCAGGCGGCGGGTGAAGCCGATGGAACCGGCTCCGATCATGGCGATTTTAAGCGGCATAGGTAAAAACACTCCGTAAGTCGTGGTCGCATTGTGTGGCGTCGGTGTGCGGGTAGGTGGGTAGCGTCGTCGCACTGCGTGAGTGTATTGTAGAGCGAAACGCGGGGCGGGTCAATCGTCCTATTGCGGGTCCATGGTTCGTTTGTGCGCGACCACGCACCGTGCGATCCCGGGCACTCGCGGGACAAAGGCACCGGGTAGCCGTAGCTGTCGTAGAGCGCGACGTCATTGGGCGTGCCGATCTTGATCGCCGCCGTGCCGACTGAGACCGACCTTGCCGCCGTGTTGCCGCTCGGGTCGCAGGCGGCGGACCGGCGGGCGCGGCACCCGGCGACGGCGCACATGCCGCTACATCCTGCTGACCTTCAACCGCTCTGCGGAGATGTACCGCTTCACGTCGAGGCGGAGGAATGAGGGGCTAGAATCGAACCCCCAGTCTGCCGGCCACTGGAGGGACAGGGTGCCTTCCACCATGAACCGGGACGTGACGCTACAATCTTGCAAAACAAGCACCAGATTATCTGTGTACATCTTCCTGAATAGGGCGTCGTCGGCACCACTGTCGTACGTCTCACAGACGACAAAGATGGGCAACCCGAGGAAGTGCCCGATACTCACCCGGCTCTCACTGTACACGCAGCCCTGATAGAAGCGATACTCCATCACGCGGACGGTGCCGAAACCTATCATCGTGATTAGCCCCCCGCATTACTATACCCGTCATGGGAGAAAGTCTTTAGCCGACCTTCGGGTCGCCTGCCGACGGATACTGCGGGACTTGCCCTGACAGCACTTCGTTCAAATCTGCCAATGTTGCCATCGTCTTATGGACTGATTGGCGAAAACTTTTGTCATAGTCCGCTCCCGAACTTGGCCTGGACTCCCAAAGCAGTACTCGCCCATGAGACGATACTACCCCCGGCTGTGTTGGATGTATTCATCATAGGTAATCAAATATCCACCGTACCACATCACGGCCGTTCCTATGGTGAGCAGCGATTGCAACGCGATGAGCCAACAAAGAACCTCCTTGAATCGAGCTGGCTTCGCATGCTTATCCGAAAACATCGCCGAAACAACGAAAGCGACTAGATTCATAGCATAGAGCACAAATATGTCAGTGAAAAAAAGACTGCTACTAACGTGGTTTGTATATCTCTCCCAATGATATGTGTGAAGAAGATACACGCGATATACAACCTCGGCAGACATCAATAAAGTAGTGGCTACTGTCAGGACGACAATTATAAATCGAATTTTTTTCGTGATCTTGGGTGGAAGAAGCACCGGCGGTTTCATAGTTTATACGTATCGCTCCCAACAAACAGCATTAATGCGAATATAAATCCTGTGACAGATATATCGCATACGTTGACACCGGATCAAAACCACTATTTACATCAACCTTGAGATTGTTATAAGCACTTAAGTAGCTGAGCTAATTTAGTTTACAATTAACGAACGGCTTGAAAGCGATGTTCAACTCGCGTCCTACCGCCGAAAGCGTCTGCCACACGCGATAGC
>JAYUUO010000209.1:0-3260 GCA_043754515.1 Armatimonadota bacterium | reverse complement strand
CCCCCTGGCCCCCTCTCCCTCAATCCTTGAGAGAGGGGGGTTAGGGGGGTGGGAGTCCAAGCGAGGCGGGCGAGGTTCCTACGGTCCCACGCGTCATGGGGGCGAAAGGTCCCGGCCCTTGCCATCCTCCATTTCGCACCCTCCCTTGACAACCCCCTCCCACCCACTGTAAAATATCACCACCACTTACCCAACCGGTTGGGTAACATGGCTCGTTGAAGAGAGGATTCCTTCCGTGATCATTGCAAACTACAAGACCTGGGCGTCGCTACGCTCGAATCGCCCCCTCCGTGTCGCGCTCGCCGCGCTCGGGTTGTTCGCCCTCACCATTCCCGCGCAAGCCGGGGTGCTGATGCAAGGGTTCTACAAAGACGTCCCGTCCCCTGCGGCGGGCACTGCCGCCGCGCCCTGGTGGTGGGACAACCTCGCGGGCAAAGCGAACGAGATGAAACTCGCCGGGTTCACCGCCGTCTGGATTCCGCCCGTGCTTAAAGGCGCGTCTGGGGGCTACTCGAACGGTTACGACCCGAACGACGATTACGATCTTGGCTCCAAAAATGGCCGGTCGTCGTTCCCGACCCGCTACGGCACCCGCGAACAGTTGGAACGTTCGGTGGCGACGATGCGGGCGAACGGTTTAGACGTTTACGTGGACATGGTGCTGAACCATCGCTCCGGTGACGACGGCAACTACGGCTTCCAGTATCTGAACGCGTACGGTATTTTCGGGCAGGGGCGGTTCCAGAAGGGCTTCTACGACTTCCACCCGAATGTGCCGCTCGACCCGAACGTTCCGAACGATGACTCGCAGTTCGGTCGTGACGTCGCCCATATCAACGGGGCGCGGCCCGCTGGCGCGAGTGTTTCATATATGTTCGATGGTCTGGAGAAGGCGGGGGACTGGGTGACAAAGGCCCTTGACATTCAAGGCTACCGGCTCGACTACGTCAAAGGAATCTCGACTGACTTCCTGCGCCCGTGGCTCAACTACGGCGCGATGGCGGGCAAGTTCGCGGTCGGGGAGTACTACGACGCCAATCTCGGCGCGGTGAACGGCTGGATTCAGAACGGTATGCAGAGCCGCGCGTCCGCCTTCGACTTCCCCCTGCGCGAGGAGCTAAAAAACATGTGCAACGCGGGCGGCTTCTACGACATGTCCCGTCTCGACCATGCGGGACTCGCTGGGACGAATCCGGACAACGCGGTGACGTTCGTCGAGAACCACGACACCGACGGCGCCTCCCCGATTACGCAGAATAAGATGCTCGCGTACGCCTACATCCTGACGTCGGAGGGCTACCCCTGCGTATTCTATAAGGACTGGGCGACGGACGGCTACAACCTGAAGGCGCGCATCAATAACCTGGTCTGGATCCACGAAAAGCTGGCCGGGGGCGCGACCCAGCAGCGGTGGAAGGACGGCGACGTTTTCGCGTACGAACGGCTCGGCGGTTCGCATCTGCTGGTCGGTTTGAACGATAACGGCGGGAACGACCGCGTGATCACGGTTGATACCGGGTTCGGCGCGAACGTTCAGTTGCACGATTTCACGGGCAACGAACCCGACGTGTTTACGGACGGCAACGGGCGCATGACGATCACGATCCCGAAGGACACAAACGGCAACGGGTACGTCGCCTACTCGCGTCTGTTCACCGGCGACGGCACGTTCCCCGCGCCGCAATACTCGGTGACGCAGGAGTTCGCGGGCGCGGACGACCTCGACATCAAGCCGGCAGACGCGACGCAGGACGTTTCCGTGAGCCGTGTCTACGTCCAGGCGGGGAAACGGCTCTCGGCGGCTCTCTACTTCACGAACACGAGCTGGACGTCGCAGACCCGCATTCATCTCGATCTGCTCGGCACCACAAACGCCGCGTTGACCGGGGCGGACTACTATTCGGGCACGGCGCAGGGCACTACGATCAATGCCACCGCCTCCCGAACCGGCTGGTACACGCTGAAGCTACGCGCCTACAACACGCCGGCCGCGAACCCGCGCCCGACGTACTGGCTGCGCGCGACTTATACCGCGCCGCAGGTGCCTTGAGCGGGGCCTCGTGACCTCACCCCCCCAACCTTTATCTACCGCAAGCGCGGGGAGGGGGGGTGAGGTCACGGGACTGGTTCCCATTTCGCATACTGAGAAAGCCCGATCATGCTAACCCAATTACAAACCCGGCGCCCAACGCTATCCATCCTCCTCGCCACGCTCGTATGGGCCGCGCTCGTCTTCGCGGCGATCATGGCACCGCGCCCCGCGCTCGCCGCGCCTATCTCTGTGTTCGGGAGCGGCAGTCAGTACGGCACAATTGACTCCGACACGGGCGTTTATACCGGCATCGGGCGGCTCACCGATTCCGTAACGAATGCATCCATTGCGCTGTCCGGGTTTGCGTTCGGCGGCGACGGCAACTTGTACGGCGTGACGGGGGTTGACGGGCCGGGCGCGAACGGCGAGGGGAACTACCTCTGGCGGTTCGAACCCAAGACCGGCATCTCGACCGACCGACACGACCTGCCGGTGTCGCTCGTGACTATCGCCGCCCGCCCGTCCGACAGTCTGCTCTTCGGCTACGCCAACGACGCGCCGGACGGCACCGCCAACCTGTATTCGTTCGCGGCGACTTCCACCACTCCAAAACTCGTCGGCGCGATCGGCGTTACGACCTTCGGCGCGGTGACGTTCGATAACACCGACCGCCTCTATCTGGCCGACTCGGTCACCGGCAATATCTACCGCGTCAGCACCGCGACCGGCAATTCCGCGCTGTTCTCCGCGACCAACGTGCCCAATATCACCGCGATGGCGATGGTCGGCAACACGCTGTTCGCCTACTCGACGGACAACCGCGCCCGCTATGCGATCAATATTGACACGGGCACCACGACGTACCTCGGCACCTACGACATCGGCGGGGGAGACCTGATCTACGGAGCGGCTATCGCGCCGTTCACGATTCCGGAGATGGGTGCCGGGGGGCTGGTTGTGCTCGCGGGGATGGTTGGGGTGCTTTTCGCGCGTCGGGGGCGAAAGTGAATCGGAGGTAGTTGTGGGGTTGTTTGGTTGTCGCGGTGCGGTGTGTCGTGTGCGTGTGGGTGAGTCGTGTGCGTGTGGGTGTGTCGTGTGCGTGTGGTGTGTCGTGTGCGTGTGGTGTGTCGTGCCCCCACCCCCCCGGCCCCCCTCCCCCGCTACGCAGGAGAGGGGGGAGTAGATGCAAGGAACGACTCACGGAGTGACGCCGCTCTCTAATTCAGGC
>JAYUUO010000208.1:0-9826 GCA_043754515.1 Armatimonadota bacterium | reverse complement strand
CGGTATTGCCCTGTTTTTCCATGTCGCCATATTATAATATGGCGACATGATTTTGTCAAGTGTGAATCTGGATCCTCTTTGTGTTGTCTCCGGGGATGAGAATCGCCCGGAACAAACCACGGCTGTGTTTGTCAAAAAATCTGGTTCGGTTGATTTCCTCGCTCGTATCTTAGCGCCCTGCGTTTCCCGTCCTAGAAGGTTCCCGGTATGCCACGCCGTTTATTAATCCTCGCCGCCCTGTCCTGCTTTCTGTTCGCTATCGGTGCCGCAATGCAGCTTGGTTTGAACCTGCTACATTCGGGGCTGATTTTGACGTCACCGAAGGGACCTGGGCAGGTGCTTTTTTACCTGCTGATGCTCGCCGGTTTGTTCGGCTTCGTCCGCTATGTGTGGCGTCCCGTCGGCATGGAAGCGGCGTGGAAGTCTTACCTCTCCGCCATGCATTCCGGTCGGTTCTGGCGCGGCTTCAGCACCGGCTTCGGGGGCGGGACGGCGATGATGCTACTCGGGTTCGGTCTGCTTCTCGCTACCGGGCGGGCCACGAGCGACGTCGCGGCACTGGGGAGGATGACCGGGCGCGACATCGGCACGACGTTAACCGCGATGCTGGTGGTGCCTGTACTCGTCCTGACCGAGGAGTTGATCTTCCGCTCCATCGTGTACAACTACCTGCGCGGCGGGGGGCGGGCGCGAGGCAGTACCGTTACCGGCGCGGTGCTCATCTCAGCAATCCTGTTCGCCTATGCCCATGGGGTGCAGTTCGGCTTCCGCTGGGCCGACACCAAGCACCCCGCGCTGTTCGTCGGTTTATTCCTGCTCGGGGTGCTGATCGCCCTTGTTTACGAGGTGTCCGGCTCGCTTGCCGCCGGGATGGGGGTTCACACGGCGTTGATCTACGCGAAGATAGTGCCGGATCGCACCGGGATCGTAACGCTGGATCAGGAGCATTACTGGTACATGGGGGTCGAGAGCGACCCCCGCACCGGAGCGTACATCTGGCTTCTGTTTGTGATACTGATCGCCCTGACCTGGGTGTGGCGACGAAGGCTGAACGCCCTCGCCGCCATTGAGCCGGACAAGACCGACCCGCCGACTACACCTTCCGCTTGACCATCGCTACCCCCGTGCCGTCAAGCACGGGTGGGTACGCGCCGTTCGTCGGTTGCGCGTCCGGGACGGCCGGTACCCGCGCAATCCCGTGCCCACCGCCGAGGTCCACGCCGCTCAGTTCGGAGCGCATGAGTTGCGTCGCGAGAAGCGTCTGGATCACGCCCGTGATCTGGTCCGTCGCGCCACCCGCTGCGCCGCGCCCTTCCGCCGCGCTCCCGCTGTTGATGTTGATGATACGCGCCTGAGCCAGTGCCTGCGCGATGGCGGGCGTGATCAGCGGCAACATTTCGAGTTGCTTGAGTTGCAGGTACGCCTCGCCGCCGTCCCGGATCGCATCGTTGACCGAGCGGATCGCGTCGGCTTGCGCCGCGCCGAGCGCGCGGATCTTGACCGCTTCCGCGTCCGCCGCCGCTTCCGCCGCGATGCGCAGTTTCGCCGCGTCCGCCGTCGCCTGCGCGATTTGCGTGGCTTTTAGCTCCGCCTCGCGCTGGGTCGCCAGCGCGTTCTGCCGCTTCGCCTCGGCGACCGCGACCAGCGCGGCGTTCTCGGCGCGGCGTTGCTCTAGCTCGCGTTGCTTGTCGTTAACGGCCTGCTCAGCGCCTAGCTGCGCCTCTTTCGCCCGCCGGTCCTGGTCGGCGGCGACGATGTCGGCGTTCGCCTTCGCCTCCACCGCCGATTGACGGCGGCGCGCCTCGGCCACTTCGGACTGTACCTCTTTGATGTTCAGCGAGTTGAACACCAGACCGAGGTCCTGGAGTTCGCGCGAACACGCCGACTTGATGATCACCGCCAGTCGGTCATCCTCCTCAATACTTCCCGTCTCCAGCAACACCCCGCCGCCGCTCGGCATAACTGTGCCGTCCGCGCGGGTCTTCGCCGAATACAGCTCGTCGTGGTTTAGCAGGTTCACCGCGCGGCGTCCGGTCGAGGTCAGTAGGTCGGACAAGATCGCAGTCTGCTCGCTGATAGACCGAGAAAAGAACTTGTTCGCGGCGGTCAGGATCATCAGGTTCGAGTCGCCCACCGATACGATGGCGGACGCGAGCACACGCACCTTGATAGGGCGCGGTATGCCCGCCCGGTCAACGTCGGCGGTTTGGTCCGCGATGTCGAGGTCAATGTTGATCGCCTTTGACGGGATCGTGGTGCCGGTCGTCAGGAGCGGCACTTCCCAGGATTTGCCCGGTCCCTTGTAAACGTCGGTCTTGCCCTGCGCGTTCGTTACCAGGCGGATCGTACCGGCGTCCACGGTTTTGAGGAACGACGTGATGATCGTTATTAGAATGAATATCGCGCCGACGAAAAATACGGCGATGAGAATGGGTGTCATAGTCGAGTTCCTTCACAGCTTGGTCACGTGACAGCTGTTTTTTGCTTCATCAATTTGTGTCACGACGAGTCGCTCGCCGGGGGCGACGCCGACGCCCCGCGCGAAGTCGTCGCGCTCGAGGTGGGCGAGAAGGCGCACGATCTGCCCGTCAATCGTCACGCTGACGATGCCGCGTCCGATACCATCGAAGCGGTTTTGCGCCACGGCTTCAGTAGCCACCGCGCCGGCGAGTGTGGTAGCGGGGTCGGTAATGAAACGCTGGGCGAACCGCGTTACCGGACGCACTACGAGCAGGAACAGCGCGAACCCGGCGAGTAGCGCGAGAAACGCCGTTAAAATCGGCGTGTACTGATCACGGAGCAGGACACCGGTCGCGCCCGCTCCGAGTGCCACCGAGAACAGTGTCATCGGCGATAGCACCCCGAGCATAGCCGACACCATATCCGCGCCGCTCCCCGCGTTCCCTGTGTGCGTGCCGCCGTGCGCATGACCAGCCCCCGCCGAAGGCGACGTACCATGCGCGGCAACCGCCGGGGCGTGGGGTGTGTGTGCCCCGCCCGTCGCCGTGTGGGCACTGGCGGTTGTCGGCGCATGCGCGCCGTGCCCGTGCCCGACTGCGGCGTGCCCGTGGCCAGCCGCGCCATGTCCGTGGCCGACTGTGCCGTGCGCACCGTGCCCGCCGACGCCGTGGCCATGACTGGCTCCCCGCGCCGCAGCACCTAACGCGCTCATCGTCCCGATGCCGAGGGCACCGACCCAGAATAATGTTTGATAGACCACTTCCGCTTGCATAATGCGTGTTTCCCAATTGATTAGGCACACGGGCACCGGGGAAGTTGCGCGGCGTTTAAGATATTTTCCTGTCGGGTAACAGGGAAGCATTGCTCAATCTTCGTCAGCGGACGACCCAAGGAAAAAAAATGAACCGATTTGTAACAGGCGGCGCGCTGTTCGTGATGATGGCGGTTGCCTCATGCCCGGCATGGGCGCAGGGGACAGTGGTAACGGACGGCGACACGCGGACCACGGTGACGGCACCCGCTAACGGCACGACGGAGGTGCGGACCGCACCGAACGGCGACACCGTCATCACGGTGACCGTGGACAAGAAGCCCGTCGCGTTCACCGACGCGCCCCCGCGCATGATCGGCGGGCGCGTTATGGTGCCGCTCCGGGGCGTGGTTGAAAACCTGGGCGGCACGATCCAGTACGACGCCAAATCCAAGGTCATCACCGGGGGGCACGAGGACAACGGCAAGCAGTTCCGCCTGCGCGTCGGGTCCAGCGAGGCTCTGGTCAACGGGACTAAGATGAGCCTCGACGCCCCGCCCCGCATTCTCAGCGGGGTGACCTACGTGCCGCTCCGCTTCGTGTCGGAGGCGATGGGCGCGCACGTTTCCTGGGACAACGTAAAACATTCCGTGATGATCGAAGCGGCGGGGAACGTCGCCGAAGTCAAGCCGGGCAATTAGCCCCGAACGCCGGGATGATTCGCCGTACGCCCCGGCCACCGATTCCGATCCTGCTACAAAAGAGCGGGGTCGGGGCGGGTGGCCGGGGCTTTTCTTTCTTTAATCCGCCCGCGTAGGTATTGGGCTTGTCATGGGCGTGTCGGCGTTATTTTAGAACGGCGTCCCCGCGCATCCCGTGCGCCTTACGCGCCGCTGCCCGTACCTCCAGCGTGAACAGGTAGTCGAACCCCGCCCGCTCTATTCGTAGCATCAGGTCATGCCGGGCGACGTTCAGACGCGACGCGGCGACGTCAACATCCCACTCGCTCGCCGCTAACTGCCCGAGAAAGAATGCCCGCTTCGTCTGACTCGCCGAGAGACGGAACGACTTCGCGTACAGCGTCTCACCGGTGTTTTTGCGCACGACGGACTCGCCGATGTGGTTCTCGCCGCTCAAATCCAGGTCGGTCATAAACCGCTCCAGGCGGAACGGACCCATTTCGCGCACGGTCTGCGTCTGTAGCGGGCGTGTCTTGCCCAGCCCACCCGCCAGCGTCTGGGCGTAGTCGCCCCAGTCGCGACGCAGTTTGTCCGCGACACCGTATAGGTCGGTGGGGGAGTGGACCGACGCCAGATCCGGCTCCGCCATCGCCGCCGCCGTATCTCCGTAGAGTAGCGCGTACCGCGCCATCAAATCGCCGTAGAAGTCGCGCAAAAGCGTCTCGTGCAGGGCACGATAATCGTCCGGGTGCGGAAGCAGGAACACCGACGCGAGCGCGTCGGCGACGAATAGTAGCACCCCACACTGGTCTTCGGCGATCTCGAACACGCGCACGGCTTCCGATAGACCTTCCATGTTCACCCCCCGTGTGACAGGCTCGGAACGCGGCGAAAACCCGGTACGGTACACCTGGCGCGAGTAGACCTCCCACGCAATATCCGGTCCGCCGAAGTAGAGCGACAGAAACCCTTCCATCGCGAGATGGAGCGGCAACAGTCGCACCTGGTTTGGGCCTTCGCGTTTCGCCATCCGCTCCATGACTCGCACCGACGCGAATCCGTAGTCGCGCGAAACGCCGTCGTTATGCCCCGCCGCGAGTTGCCCGCCCCATGCCGCTACCGGCTCGCCGTCCGCGGTGAAGCGGAGCACCAGGCCGTGCGGGACATACGCGCAGTAGCCGAGCCGCTCCGAGACGCTTACCAACGTGGCAGTCTCGTGGTAGCGGCGTAGCGCGAAGCGTAGCTCGCCGGATACGTCAGGCGGGTTACACAGAAGCGGCACCAGCCGGATCGCGCCGCACACTTGCGGCGCACCGTAGATGACGCCGCTGGTGTTCAGTCCGGGCAGGGTGCGCCCGTCGTAAGGATTTCGCTTCATCATGTTTTTCTCTGTTATCCGGCTCACGTATTTTCGTCCTGAACCCGCCCGACAAACCGCTCCGAACGTTCCCGCAGAAACGCCTCCATCGCGGCGAACTCGCCGGTGCCGACGAACCGCGCGAACGTGAGTGGCACCGCGAGTGTTTCAGCGTCGCGCACGCCGAGCGTCGGCACGAGCGGCGACAGGGCGCGCGGCTCGTACTCGTCGGCGGCGAAAACCGGGTTCGCGTGGACGAACTTCGTGGCACCGCCCGAGTCGAGCCGTTCGCGCCATGTTCGTACTATCGCATGAACGCCGCCCGGCGGGTCGTTCTCGTAGCCGTCCGACACGATCAGCACCAGAGCAGGACGCAGTTGCAGAGCGGTGACGAGCGGCGTGAGCAAGTCGGTGGCACCGTGCGCGGTCGCCGTCAGCGCGTCGCCGCCGCGCACGCCGTCAGTCCAGAACGCCTGGTACCGGTCGCCCGCCGCCAGCGTCAGCAGGTAATGCGTCGCGACGGCGACCGCGAGCGGGCGGCGTTTCCGCTCCTCGGAGCCCGACGCGCTGTAACTCGCGTCCAGTATTGCGGCCACGATACCGGTGTCCGGAAGCGTGAGCGGCGTCGCCCGCAGAGCGTTCGCCGCGCTCCCTCGTAGGGCGGCGTCAAGTGCCTCCCGCCGCGCTTCGCGCTCCGCGAGCGGTAGCGACAGGATGTACGACGCGAGCCGGGTGAGCGGCATCCGCGACAAGTCGGCCGGTAGCGTGACGCCCGCGCCGGCCGCCGAACGCTGTAGCCGCTCTCGCTCCTTCGGCGTCATCTGAGCCGCTATGCGGACGAGAAACGTCGCGCGGGGAATGCCGTGCTTCGCGGCCAGCCCTTCGGCGACCGTGAACGGCAACCTGTAGACGGCCTCTTTAGCATAGCGTGCCTGCCGGAACGTCTCGAAGAGCGGCGTCTGGAACTGGGTTCGGGCGTGATCCGCGAATAAAAACGCGCCCATTTCGCCCGGCAGAGGCAGGTGCGCGTGTGCCGCTACCGCCCGTACTTTGCCGCGATATTTCACGGCGTCGAACACGGCGTCCAGTCGAGCGGCTATATAATCGCGGACGACGGAACGGGCACGGCGGTTGTTCACGTTCGCCGTTCGGAGTGCGGAGAACAGTTTATAGGCGCGTTGCGGAGGGAGCGAGTGCACGGCGGCGCGGATCAGTGCGTTCTCCTCCTCTCGCCGGGAGGGAGGCGTTTCGCGGCCGGTGGTGAGTAGGGTTAGCACGATGCGCGCTTTGGCATAGTCATTCACGCCGCACGCGAGCGTCCGCGCGTACCACGCCCGGTAGTTGCCGCAGACATAGGCGTGCAGAAACGCCAGCGTTTCCGCGTGCGCGCGGGCGGCGCCTGCCCCCGGCGCGTCGTAAAACTCGCGCTGAACGGTCGCGGCGAAGCAGGCGTTTATGAACAGCAATAAGTCTTCGCGCGTAACCGCGTCGCGTCGTGTTTCCATCGGTGGCTCCCGGCGGAAAACCGCCCGGGAAGTAGCGGCGCGATGTGGCTTGCCATCTGCCAAGGAGGGTGCGGGAATCGCGCACAGGTCCCACGGGCGGTTTTCGGTTTGCGCGGCATCGCCTTACGGCAGTGCCGCGCTAGCATTGTATCGCCTGGACCGCGCTTTCTACTAAAGCGGCGCGGCCCCGACGATCGAATCACCATTCCGGCGCTACCCGGCGACGTTCACGCTCCGCAAAGAACGCGTACGCGCCGCCCGCGCCTGGTGCGGCTCACCACCCGCACACAACGGCCCGGCGACTCAAAAACGGGCCACCCGCCCCTAGTGCGGCCACACCCAGTCGCGGATCTCCGGCATGTCCTCGCCGTGCTTGTGGATATAGGCCTTGTGCTCCAGCAGTTTATCGCGTAGGTACTGCTTCAGGTACGCCGCGCGGTATCCCAGGGCGGGGACGCGGTCTATCGCGTCTCCGACCAGGTGGAACCGGTCCAGGTCGTTGAGTACCACCATGTCGAACGGCGTCGTGGTCGTGCCTTCTTCCTTGAACCCGCGAACGTGAATGTTGGGGTGGTTCACGCGCCGGTATGTCAGTCGGTGGATGATGTACGGATAGCCGTGGTATGCGAAGATCACCGGCTTGTTCGTAGTAAAGATCGAGTCGAAATCCTTGTCCAACATGCCGTGCGGGTGCTCCGAATGCGGCTGAAGCGTCATCAGGTCAACCACGTTCACGAAGCGCACCTTCAGTGCCGGGAACTCGCGGCGCAGGATGTCAACCGCCGCCAGTGCTTCGAGCGTTGGCACCTCGCCCGCGCACGCCATCACCAGGTCAGGCTCCGCGCCCGCGTCGTTGCTCGCCCACTCCCAGATGCCGACGCCCGCCGTGCAGTGCTTGATCGCGGTTTCCATGTCGAGAAATTGGAGCGCGGGTTGCTTGCCCGCGACGATCACGTTCACGTAGTTCCGGGTGCGCAGGCAGTGGTCGGCGACGGAGAGCAGGCAGTTGGCGTCGGGCGGAAGATAGACGCGCACCACGCTCGCCTTTTTGTTCATCACGTGGTCAATGAAGCCGGGGTCCTGATGCGAAAAGCCGTTGTGATCTTGCCGCCAGACGTGCGAGGTGAGCAGGTAGTTCAGCGACGAAATCGGCTGACGCCAGGGGATGTGCTGACACGCTTCGAGCCACTTGGCGTGTTGATTGAACATCGAGCCGACGATTTGAATGAACGCCTCATAGCAGGAGAAGAACCCGTGCCGCCCGGTGAGTAGATAGCCTTCCAGCCAGCCCTGACATGTGTTCTCACTCAGGATCTCCATGACCCGGCCCCCGGCCGCCAGGTGATCGTCTTCGGGCAGGAGTGCCGCGTCCCAGGCGCGATCCGTTGCTTCCAGTACCGCCCCGAGCCGGTTGGAGTTGTTTTCGTCGGGGGACAGGACGCGGAAGTTGCGCGAACCCGCGCTCCGCGCCATCACGTCGCGCAGGTACTCGCCGAGCACGCGGGTCGCCTCGCCGAACGTCGTGCCGGGCTTCGTGACCGAGAGCGCGTAGTCGCGGAACGGGGGCAGATCGAGGTTCCGGCGCAGGACACCGCCGTTCGCGAACGGACTGGCACCCATTCTCCGGTCGCCGACGGGCGCGAGCCGCGCGAACTCGTCGCGCAACTTTCCCGCTTCGTCGAACAGTTCTTCCGCGTGATAACTTTTCATCCACGACTCGAGCTGGGCGACATGCTCAGGCGTGCTCATGTCCGCGATGGGCACCTGGTGCGACCGCCAGGAGCCTTCCGCCTTCTTGCCGTCTACCTCTTTCGGCCCCGTCCAACCTTTGGGCGTGCGCATCACGATCATCGGCCAGTGCGGGCGTTCGGTGGAGCCTCCGGCGCGTGCCGCCTGCTGTATCGCCTTGATCTCGCCGATTGCCGCGTCGAAGGTTGCCGCCATCAATTGGTGGACGACGAGCGGGTCGTCCCCCTCGACGAAGTACGGCCTGTAGCCGTAGCCGACGAACAGGCTTTCGAGTTCGTCGTGAGAGATGCGCGCGAGAACGGTCGGGTTCGCGATCTTGTAGCCGTTCAGATGCAGGATTGGGAGCACCGCGCCGTCGTGGATCGGGTCGAGGAACTTGTTGGAATGCCAGCTCGTCGCCAGCGCGCCGGTCTCGGCTTCGCCATCGCCGACCACGCAGAACGCCAGCAGATCGGGGTTGTCGAACACCGCGCCGTACGCGTGTGCGAGCGAATAGCCGAGTTCGCCGCCCTCGTTGATCGAGCCGGGTGTGTCCGCCGAGGCGTGGGAGGGGATGCCACCGGGGAACGAGAACTGCTGAAAGAGCCGCTGGATTCCGGCGGCGTCCTGCGAGATATTCGGATAAAACTCGCCGTAGGAGCCTTCGAGGTACGTGTTCGCCACCATGCCTGGCCCGCCATGTCCCGGCCCGCACACGTAGATCGCCCGGAGATCGTTCTTTTTGATCACGCGGTTCATGTGGACGTACAGGAAGTTCAGACCCGGAGTCGTCCCCCAGTGTCCGAGCAGGCGCGGCTTGGTATGCGCCTTCGTCAGCGGCTCTTTCAGGAGCGCGTTCTCGAGCAGATATATCTGCCCGACCGACAGGTAGTTCGCCGCGCGCCAATAAGCGTTCATCGCGTGCAGTTCCTCGTCGCCGAGCGGCGTCCGCGTCGTCAAACCGGGCATTCCTGCCGTCTGGTCCGTGCTCATGGGCTGTCTCGCTTTCCGAATCGGTCGCTCCGCGCGGGCCGAGTCGTATCAGGGCGCATCCGGCTCCCGAACCGGGAATCGCCGACGTAGTGTACCCAGACGGGGCTGAAAACCGGATCGCTCCGAAGAACACCATGAATCTCATTGTGAGCTACAAGCCGGACGGGGCAGTGGCGGCGCAATTCGCGGCACCACGAAGCGAGATGGCGGCGACCGGACAGGGCGATTGCGTCGTAGACCGATTGCCAGCCGGGTGAACGCCTCCGGCGCGGGCTGGGCGTTCTCGGGCCGGGGCGTGGGGCGGGGATCGTTTATCCTCCAATTTGCAAGTGTGCAAATTGGAGGATAAACG
>JAYUUO010000207.1:0-9833 GCA_043754515.1 Armatimonadota bacterium | reverse complement strand
AGATCGAGATCGCGAGCGTCATGGAAAGGTTCGCGGTCGGCGCGGGGAACAGCTGGCGCAGTTGCGCCGGGTCATGAGGGTTCTTGACGAAAACGCTCGGTAGCACGCCCATCAGGTTCGACACGAGCACGAAGGCGAAGATGGTGCCGATAAGGGGAGCGTACTTCTCGCCGCCCTCGCCGATCGCGTTGCGGCAGAAAAAGGTGATCGAGGCGACCGCCTGCTCTAGCAGACTCTGACGCCCGGACGGGTTGCGCGTTTTAACGCCCTTGGTCTTGCCGAAGTAGCCGAATCCCAGCACGACCAGGCAGACGAAAAGCGCGACGGCACTGTACCAGCCCGCCGGGTTCTCGGCGAGCGGCGGCTTTGGGGCCTCCGACTCGGTGCCGACTGCGGCGTGGGTGCTGCCGTGGACGGGCGTCCGCCCGCCGCCTTCGGCTTGCGCGACCTGTATCGGTTTTTGATGGGAAACGTGAGGCACTATAGTTGCTCCGAGTCTACTTTCGCCCGGCGCGCGGCACTAGAAACGCACCCAGGCCGCGTAGACCGATTATCAGTTGTAATAAAACAAAACCGCTCATAAATGTGACCACCTGCGCCGGACGGAGCGAATGAACCACCCACCAAAGCACGAAGGCGACCGCCGGATATTTTATCAGGGCGAACAGCAAAATCGCCGCTTTTCCGCCGAACTTTTTTGGACCGCTTTGCGTACCCGGCGCGGCGACCTGCTTTTGAGCAAGCACGACCGCTGGATCGAACGCCCGACGCACCACATATTCGAACCCCGCCAGCAACACAGCGCCGAGCGCGGACCCGCCTATGAACGGTAGCACCAGGCCGTAATGCCCCAGCCCGCCTAAAAGAGCGGCACCGATCGCGGTCACCGCGAGCGTAACGCGGAGCGTGCGCGGGACGAAATCACGCCCGTCGCCCACGTCGCCCTTCGTCGCCGCCGCGCCCACTTCCGCCCGCGTCAGCGTCGGGACTTCGGGCACCGTGAGTCCGCTCATAACAACCTACTCCGAGTCCCGGTTGAGTTTGTTCGTGTCCCGAATTAGGGTCGCGAACCCGGAAAACACGCCCAGCATGAACCCGCCGATCAGTCCCCAGGGCGTCTGCCCGGAGTGCAACACATACTTATCGAGCAGCCAGCCAAGTCCCGCCCCGACACAGATACTGACCACGAGCGAGATCCCGATGGTGCCCGCGACACCCATGCTACGCATATTGCGGCTACTCTGTCCGACATTCGCGAGTACGCTTTTAGTGCCCTGTGGGAGCGGGTCGGTGTCCCGCCGCAGTTCGGGCCGCTTGAACTCCACCTTCGGCGGGTCGGGCAACTCGCTCGCCCGTCCCACGGTCACCGATTCCGGCCTGGGGAACCGCGCCGCGATGTTCTCCGCCTCGTCCGTGGCGGGATCGCTCCGTTCGTCGCTCATATAACAGGTGCTCCTTTTCCGTGTAACGTTTAGCCTATAGTTACCCGAAAAGCCCGTCTTTCCCGCGCTGCCGTCCGCCACCGGACTTTGTACTTTTTTTCACGAACTTCGATTCGATACGAGTATAGCACGGCGGAAGGCGGTTCGTCAAACGGGTTTTCTTATACGTCGGGGTATGGGTTATCAGGTGGGGGCGCGTTTTTGAGGGTGTCAAACCACTCCAAACCCTTTAACCCACCCTCATACACCCGGCTCGATGAGCGCGAGCACCGCCTTGCGCCGCCGCCTTCGGGCGAGATCCAGCGTGGAAACGCCGTCCTTATCCGAAAGGTAGCGGTCCGCGCCGCCTGCGAGTAGCGCGGCCACCGCGCCCGCGTGCGCCTTCGCAACCGCCAGATGGAGCGCGGACTTGCCGCGGTGAAGCCGGTTCGGGTCACAACCGGCACCGATCAGCGCGCTAACCACCGCCGTGTTCCCCTTCTCCGCCGCCGCTAGCAGTGCCGGTTTCCCCGTCGCCTTGAGTAGCGGCGCGATGTTCACGCCCGCCGCCAGAAGCGCGGCGAACGCCCCGGCGTTGCCGATCGCCTCGCCGAGCGGTGTGCGCTCGCGTAGGTCGGGCGCGTTCATGTCCGCGCCCGCTCGAATGAGAAGTGTCACAACGGCGGCGGGCACGTGGGACGTGGCGAGGGTCAGCGGCGTATCGCCCTTGCCGTGGTAGTCGGCGCGCGAGCGGATGTTCGGGTCCGCGCCACCCGCGAGCAGTTGCCCAACGACATTCGCGAGCGACCCCGGTAGCGCGTGGTCACTGATGGCGTAGTGGAGCGGCGCGTGTCCAGCGAGATCGAGGGCGTTCGGGTCCGCGCCGAGCCGTAGCAGCAGACGCGCCACGTCCGAGTTCGCGCTCTCCGCCGCCCGATGGAGTGGCGTCGCCCCGTATTTGTCGGGACTGGTCGGGTTCGCGCCCGCCTCGATCAGCGCGGTTACGACTCCGACCGGATCGCCGACGATCACGTGCGCCGCAACGAACAGCGGGTGGCTCCCGGCCCGGTCGCGCGCCTCGGGGTCGCTCCCCGCCGCGAGAAGCACGCGAACGGCCTCCGCGCTACCCGACATGGCCGCGTGATGCAGGTACGTCGTATCGTTCTCGCCGCGCTCGCCGCGATCAATGTCCGCGCCGTGCTCCAACAAAACGCGGATAGCGTCCGCGTGCCCCCGCCCGGAGGCGTAGCGGCGTCCAGCCCTGGTTATTGCTCCGGTTCGGGTCGCCGCCCGCGTCAATCGCGGCGCGGACCGCCCTAGCGTCACCGCCCCGCGCCGCGTGGCAGAGGGGGTTCGTTCATTTGCGCTCGGTGGTCAGTTCTATGTAGGGCACCTTCAGAGTTCGACGAACCGCACCGCCTCCATCCCATCCATACCGGCGATAGTGGCGATGGTGTCCGTCGGCACCGTGTCGTCCACCGACAACGCCATAATCGAGTGGCCGCGCTTGTTCGCCCGCCCGCAGTACATCCCCGCGATGTTGACGTTCGCCTCGCCGAGTAGCGTGCCGACCTTGCCGACCATACCGGGGCGGTCCGTATGGCGCGTGATCAGGTGCATCCCTTCCGGCTTGAAGTCCACCGTATAGCCGTCAATGCCGACGATTCGCGCGTCGGACAGGCCGTATATCGTCCCCTCGATCGTGCAGTCGCGCCCCGACAGCGCGCGCGCCTTGACCATGATCCGGTTCTGAAACTCGGCGTTCTCTAGCGCGTCGCGTCGCGACTCGGTGATGCGGATGCCGCGCTCGGCGGCGAGCGTCGGCGCGTTCACGTAGTTGACCGACGCGGACAGGATCGGCGACAGCAGACCGCGCATCAGGGCGCGTGTCAGGTGTACCTGCTGATCCCGCGCGAAGTCGCCCTCGTACGTCACCTCGACCGACACGACGCCGCTGGTGGACAACTGCGACTGGAGCGAGCCGATCTTCTCGGCGAGTTTCAGGTACGGCGCGGTGACGGCGAGTAGATCCGCCGCGAGGCTCGGCATGTTAACCGCCGCGCGGGCGGGGCGACCGAGTAGCACGTCTACGATCTGCTCGGCGATGTCCACGGCGACCCCCACCTGCGCCTCTTCGGTAGACGCGCCTAAGTGCGGCGTCGCGATGGTGCGCGGGTGCAACGCGAGCGGGTTGTCCGGGGCGGTCGGCTCCGTCTCCCACACATCGAACGCCGCCGCGCCGACCTGACCCGAGTTCAAGCCCTCGGTCACCGCCGCTTCCTGGTAAATGCCGCCCCGCGCGACGTTGATCAGGCGAACGCCACGCTTCATAAGCGCGATCTGCTCCGCGCCGATCATGCCCGCCGTTTCCTTCGTCTTCGGGACGTGAACAGTGATGTAGTCCGACTCGCGGTACAGCGTCGGCAGGTCTACAAGCCGCACTCCCAATGCCTCGGCCTGCTCCTGCCCCAGGAACGGGTCATAGGCCAAGATCGTCATCTCCATGGCTAATAGCCGTCGTGCCACCTCGCGCCCGATCTTTCCGAGGCCGACGATGCCCGCCGTCTTGCCATACACTTCGACCCCGGTGAACAGTTTGCGGTCCCACTTCCCGGCCTTCATTGAGGCGTTCGCGGCGGCGACGTTGCGGGACATGGCGAGCAGGAGCGAGACCGTCAGCTCGGCGGCGGCTATCGTGTTGCCTTCGGGCGAGTTGACCACGAGAATGCCGCGTTGCGTCGCCCGCTCGACGTCAATATTATCCACGCCGACGCCCGCTCGCCCGATGATCTTAAGGTTCGTGGCCGCGTTCAGAATATCCGCCGTTACCTTGGTTTCGGAGCGCACCGCGAGCGCGTCGTACTGCCCGATGATCGCCAGCAGTTCGTCTTTGGGAAGGCCGGTTCGCACGTCCACATCGAACCCCGCCCGCTCCATAATTTGTATGCCCTCGCCTGCGATCGGGTCGCTGACCAATATCTTCGCCATGAGTTTTGTTCCCTTGTCGGAACAGCCTCGTCGCCGCCCGCCCGTGTTTTAGTGTTATTATCACGCCGCGACCGTGGGTTGTCAAACGGCTGAAGGGGGACGATTGCATCATCGTCGTTTTGATCTTACATGAATCATCCACGCGGGTCTCGCCCCCCATGGACGCGGGGCGTGGGTTGTGAAACCGCGACCACAGGGGAACCGCGCAACCAACCGAACTATGATGCAATCGCCCTAAACAACCGGGGCGGGTGGGTCTGTTTCGGGAGCGTCCGCGTACTTCTCCATGAACGCGGCCCGCATACGCATGTACGTCACGTCCTCGTGCGCCTCCAGCCACTTCGCGTAGAAGATGCGCGCCGACTCCGCTTTCACCGGGTCCTCGGGCGAGCGTGGGAGTTTGGCGCGGCCGTGCGTCCCGCTCTGGCCTTTCTTGTCGTCCGGCACCGGCCCGTCATATTTCTTGCCGCCTTTATGGTTCGCATAACGTCGGCTACGCGTGTACCCCATTTGCAAAAACTTACGCGCCATATCCGCGCCCACGAAATCGCCGCCCGCGAGGTACTGCTGGAACAGCGCGAAGATCTTTTCGGAGGATTCCCGCGCCAGGTCGGGGGTGGCGAACCGCCAGTGCGGCAGTATCTCGCCCTTGTACGGCTCGACAAGTAGCACGCCCTGTTCCCCCTTGCCGACCCGATACAGCTCGGGATGCGCCCGGAAGTCGGTGGACCGGAAGTCGGTGTCGTAAGGGAAGTCGTCGTTGCTCATGTCCATTGTATACCCAACAGGAGACAAGTCGGCGGACAGCGCGCCGTCCGCCGCCCCCCGCGCGACCGGTTCCCGCGCACCCGCCGGGACGGACCGCCGACCGCCACGAATACCTCACGCGTTAGCAGTATGACTATGATGCGTTCTCCCCGCGCGACTCCCGGCGCGGTATAACAGACCATGGCCGACACACTTCACGACGATTTGCGGAAGCGGGGCTGGATTTCCGGCACGTATCGTGGATTCCTGCGTCAGACGCGCGGCGGGATCGAATGGCAGGTCGGGCACGGGCGTTCCGAGCGGCTCGAACTGCGCTGGCGGTACCAGTCGAGCAGTGGCACGGATCAGACCGGCGAAGAAACACTCTCCGAAAACGCGGACCGGGTGGAACTCGAAGACGTCATGACTGGGATCTACCTGCGCGTCCATGACAGGCCGGACCCGACCCGCGTTTTCGGCAACGGCAAGCGTCAGGGACCTAGAGCGTCCGCCGCGCCTTCCGGTTCACCCGCGCCCGCCGCCTCCCCGGTCGAGGCGGGACAGGAGGCGATGGAGTTGTGATCTGCTTGCCGCTACTGGTCGGGCGGCCCGAAGTTGTTAAGGCGTTCCTGCGCGGTGAGCGCGGCGGGAGAACCGGGTCCCGCCGTGATCGCGTCGTGCCATAAGCCGACTGCGTCGGCGCGTCGCCCGGATTGGAAGGCGGCGTCGGCGCGATTGAGAGTCTCTTGTGCTTTCGCCGCCGCCGCCCGGTTCGCCGCAGTGAAGTCACCGGTTTTCTGGGCACCCGGCTGCGTGTCCAACGCGACGGGCGACGGTGCGGGATTTCCGGCTCCCACCACGGACGGGCCGGGCGACGGTATCAATACTTTGGCGAGCGGGTTGCTGGCGTCTATCTTCTCGCCGGTCGGCGTGACTGCGACCGGGGCACTCCCGGCTCCCGCCGTCCCACGTCGTTTCTGAACGCCTAGTAGTTCGGTTTTAGCACTCGCGTCGAGTGGCGAGACCTCCAGTGCCTTTAGAAACCACATCTCTGCCGTGGGTAGGTCTTCCGCTTCCTGCGCCTTTTGCCCGAGCATCCGGTAGCAGATCGTCTCGTTCGTGGCGGCTTTGGCGCGGGTGTCGGCGTCGGCGACACTTCCCGCGTCGCGCACCTTCTTGAAGTCGGCGGCGGCGACTTCGTACTCTTTCTTCTTGAACAGTGCCACGCCGTCGTTGGTGATCTTCACGAGCTGACCGCGCGTCTGGCCCGCTTGCATGTTAGTGAACGCGCCGCGCAGGGCGAACCCCGCCCCGCCGACCACCGCCAGCAGGATGATGGTGGCTATCGCGATGGCGCCGAGATTGTTTTTAGGCGTCTGGGAAGGGTAGAGCGAGGGCGACGTCGGGTTCGGCGGGTAGGTGCCATCACCTGACTGCCCGCCCGTCTGTCCGCCCATGGGGTTGACCTGTGTCCGCGTCCCGTACAGGATGGTCGGCTCATTCGCGGCGGGTGTCATGCCGGGCGGGAGTTGCGGCGCGAGCGGGTCGAAAGCGAGCGCGGCGGGCATTCCGGAGCGGTTGGTCGCCGCGCGTCCCGGCGGCACGTTATACACTTGCGCCGCGTGCCCACCCGTGTGCGAATGGTCGCTAGCGGCGAGCAGGGCGTTTTTAAAGTCCTGCATTGTGGCGTATCGGGACTGCGCCGACTTGGACAGTGACCGTTCAATGACCTGGGCGACTTCGTGGGGGACGCCCGCCGGTACCGGCATCGGCTCGTGAATGATCCGATACGTGATCGTCACCACGGTGTCCCCGGTGAACGGCTTGCGCCCCGTGACCATCTCATACAGAAGCACGCCGAGCGAGAACTGGTCGGTGCGCCCGTCGAGTGGGTTGCCCGTCACCTGCTCCGGTGACATGTAGGACGGCGTGCCGAATACCTGCCCCGCCATCGTGAGCGAGTCCTCGCCCAGAATCCGGGCGATCCCGAAGTCGGTCAATTTCACCTGGCCGCCGGGTAGAATATGCACGTTGTCAGGCTTGATATCGCGGTGGATCACGCCGCGTTCGTGCGCGTAGGCGAGCGCGTCCGCGAGAGCCGCCGTGGTCGCGATAGCCTCGGCGATCGGCATCGGGCCGACCGTGTGCAGGCGATCCCGGAGCGACTGCCCCTCCAAAAACTCCATCGCGATAAAGAACCGCCCGGCGTCCTCGCCGATCTCGAAGATGGTCACGATATTGGGGTGGTTCATCGCCCCAGCGGCGCGACCCTCGCGGAAGAACCGCTCGATCCGCTCGCGCCGCGCTTGGCCCTGGAGCGTCGGCGCGATGTTCAGCTCTTTGACCGCGAGCCGCCGGTTTATCGTCGGGTCAACCGCCTCGTAGACGATGTCGTTGGAGCGCGCGACCTCGCGCAGGATCGTGTAGCGTCCTAACGTCGGCTTGCCGGACAGGTTTTCGTTTCGGGGGGTGGTCATATCAGATCCATATTGCGGGGTCTTTGCAGGGGGGTAATTCGCACAGTCTGGTCTTCCCGCTCCCAGACGAGCTCGGGTGTGCTCCCGAGCTCGACGGCGCGGCGGGCCAGTTTCTCAGTGTCGAGCCACGCGGAGCCGTCCTCCCGGAGGATGACAACCTCGCCCGTCACCGGGATACTCACATGCGCCCACTCCGTCATTACGCGTTGCACCGTGTACAGTATCGAATAGGTATTCACTCGTTTCCCCTCGTCACCCGATTTCACGACACCTCGATTTTACGACACGCCGATTACGTCGTCTACTCGCAATACCAGCGCGGTGATGTTATCCTTGCCCCCGGCGTCGTTCGCCGCGTCTATCAAGTCCAGGACCAGCCGCGACGGGTTCGCGGTCCGCTCGAGGTGGGCGAGCAACACGTCGTCGGGCAGGAAGCCGGATAAACCGTCGCTACACAGGAGGTAGATGTCGCCGGGCTTCGCCGGGTGCGCCGACACGTCCGCCGCCACGCTCTCCTCAACACCGATCGAGCGCGTGATCATGTTCCGATACGGCGACGCTTCCGCCTGCTCCCGCGTGAGCGCACCGCGCGACACCTGCTCCTCCACCCATGAGTGGTCGGTGGTAACCTGCTGAATGTAGCCCGCATCGCCCTGCTGCCGCCCGCCAGACCGATACCGGTACACCCGCGAATCGCCGACATGCGCGATGAGTAGCATGTCCTCGATCACCGCGACCGCCACCAACGTCGTCCCCATGCCATTCTGCGCGCCCATGCGTTGCGCCGCTCGGTATATCAGCGCGTTGGCGTCGGCGAAGGCGGCTTTGAGCGCGGTCTCCGGGTCGGCGTCCGACGGGTTGAAGTACGAGCGTACCAGCGTTTTCGACGCCGCTTCGGACGCGATCTGCCCCGCGCTATGCCCGCCCATCCCGTCCGCGACTACCCAGAGCCGACCGCGCCGCGCGAGTATGGCGGGGTCGTCCGGCGCGAAGAAGTCGAACTTGTCTTCGTTGTTCTCGCGAACGCGCCCAATGTCGGTACGCGCCGCCCACGTCACCGTGGTCTGCTTATGCGGGGCCCGTGCGCCCGCGATGGTATCCCAGCCGCGTTGCAGAACCGCGCCGTCGAGTTCGGCGGTAGACTCCTGCCCCGTCAAGTTGTCGTCTGTGCTCACGGACCTATTATAGAGGCGATACGCGAAATTGGCTACCGGGGGAATAAACGTCCGATTGACGCCCGGCGCGGCGACCCGTATAATCGCGGCGTGAGACTTCTGATTACGGGGGCGGGCGGGATGCTCGGCACCGACGTTTGCGCCGAACTGATCCGACGCGGGCACGACGTGGTGAAAACGGGCCGCGAGCCGCGCGCGGGCTTTATCACGCTCGACATCACTGATACCCGCCAGACGATGGCGACGGTGCGCGACGCCGCGCCCGACGCCATCATCCACTGCGCGGCGTGGACGAACGTAGACGGGGCGGAGCGCACCCCCGAACCCGCGTACCGGGTCAATGCGCTCGGCTCGTGGAACCTAGCGCACGCGGCGGGCGAGGCCGGGGCGTGGCTGATCGCGGTCTCGACCGACTTCGTCTTCGACGGCGCGAAAACAACGCCGTACACCGAGTTCGACGCCGCAAACCCGCTGGGGGCGTACGGCGCGAGCAAAGAGGCGGGCGAGCGGCTGATCCGCGCGACGCTCCCGGCCCGCCACATGATCGCCCGCGCGTCGTGGCTGTTCGGGGCGCACGGCAAGAACTTCCCCGACACGATACGTCGGCTCGCGCGTAGCCTCCCCGAAGTGCCGGTCGTGTCCGATCAGGTGGGAACACCTACCCACACCCGCGATCTGGCGCGCAAACTCGCCGACCTCGCGGAGTCGCCGCTTCCGGGCACCTACCACGTCAGCAGCGCGGGGCACTGCTCCTGGTACGAGTTCGCGCGCGCGGTCGCGGAGGAAAGCGGCATCACGATGCCCATCGTCCCAATCACCGCGCTCGCCTACGCCGAACGCTTCGGCTCGCCGACCCGGCGACCCGCGTACTCGGTGATGGACCACCTGGCGTTGCGGATGCGCGGCATGGACGACCTGCCGCCCTGGCGCGACGCGTTACGGGCGTATCTAGCGGATGGAGACGCGGCGGGCGGTCAATCGGGTTGAGATCGGCTTGATCGGTGTGGGTTTCGGGCGGCAGGGCG
>JAYUUO010000206.1:0-9946 GCA_043754515.1 Armatimonadota bacterium | reverse complement strand
TCAGGTCGGCGACCTCTGGTACTGCGCGGAAGATGGCGGGTTGTACCACTCGACCGACGCGGGCGGAAGTTTCGCGCGGGTGCCCGGAGTAGCGGGGGCGCACCGGATCGGCTTCGGTAAGCCCGTGCCGGGAAGCGCCTACCCGGCGGTTTTCGTCGCCGGGAGCATAGGGCCTACCTTCGGCTTCTTCCGCTCCGACGACGCGGGCGCGACCTGGGTTCGCATCAACGACGACCGCCATTCCTTCCACTACATCAACTCGATAATCGGCGACCCGCGCGTCTACGGGCGGGTGTACCTGGCGACGGGGGGGCGCGGCATCATCGTCGGCGACGTTGTGGCCAGGTAGCCGCGTCGCTTAGCCTTCCACCCGCGCCGCCTGACGATTAATTTTCAAGCAACAAGGCGACCTCTTCGCGCGTGTCAACGTTCGCGTCATAGGCACATTCGGCGACTGTTTCGGGCGGCAGGGCGTTGGCGGCGATAAGGTACTCGACCGTATGACGGCGACAGAAGCTACACGCGGCCGTCTCGTAGCACAATAGCAACGCGGGGATAAGTTCACTGGACGGATTGCGTTTCGCGTAGTCCCGTATGCTCATCCCGGTAACATGTCGGTTGTCAACATCCTCCGTGGAGACCAGCGCGGCCGTCAGAAGCGCGGTGTCACCGGCACCTGGGTTGAAGGGCAGAAGGCACACGCCGTGTTCCACCCGGTCTGTCATGCGCAAGAACTCCAGCGCGGCGGCACGGATCGCGGGGTGTGTCCCAGTACCGCCTGCCACGCCAGTTTCTCATCGTCAGTTTGCCGGATCAGGGACAGGAGCAGAGCAGGATCGGCGGGGAAGGGCGCGTCCTTCATCCTTAAGAACAGTTGGACATAACGCGACTGACGCCCACGATCGGCCTCCGCCGCGAACTCCCCGGCAAGTCGCCGCATCGTCTCCCGACTGGCAAATCGCGTTCGCGGCTTCGTATCGTTCGTGCCGTCCAGGTAGGCCGCGATCTCCGCGTCGGTCGGGGGCGGGGGCGGGGCGAAGGCGGGCCGTTCCTTGATCTCACGGTTAGAGTCAGCGAGACGTCGGGCGCGTTCCGCAAGAATAGCACGGCGCGACCCAGCCCATGCCGCAACATGGTTTCCGGATTCAATCGTTGAGTGCCTTTCTTTGCGCGGGGATCGTTGATCCCCGCGCCGGTAACCGCAAGCGCGTTCCCCGCTATATCGCGTCAACCACTCATTCGCCGCAACGGGCGAGCATCAGGCACACGTCATCGCTGAAGGAGCCGCCGAAGGCGCGGGCGTCCCGCACGATCGCTTGCCCCATCGCGGACATGGAGGCGACGGCGGCGTGACTCAACGCTATCTCTAGTAAGCCATCGAACCCTAAAAACGCCTTCCCCCGCCGTGCTTCGGTGAGACCGTCGGTGGTTATTAATAGTATGTCGCCCGGATGCAGGACGAATTGGGCATCTGTGAAGGACTCGTCCCGCTGAACACCCAGCGTCAAGCCGAGCGCGGCGATGACCTCCACGTCGCCCTCCGCCCGTAGCACCGCGACCGGCTCCGCGCCCGCCGTGGCAACGGTGACGGCGCAGGTTTCGCGGTCTACCAGGGCGAGCGAGAGTGCTGCGAGCGACGGCGCATCCCCCGCGCCGAAATCGGCGCCGTCCACGGGCCCCATGTCGCATAGATAATTGTTCAGGCGGGACAGCGTACGCGCCGGGTCGCGATCCTCCCCCATGAACGCGTGCAAAACCTCCTTGAGCCGCCCGGCGAGTGCCGCCGCTTGCAGGCCTTTGCCCATCACGTCCCCCACGCAGAGCGCGACGCACTGCCTGCCCGCCGACCTACCCACGACGAAAGCGTCGAAAAAGTCGCCGCCGACCTCCGCTTCCGCCATCGCCGGCTCGTACAACGCCGCCAGGGACAATCCGGAGAAAGCGTCCTCGGAAAGGCTACTGCGGAGGGGGCGTTGCAGGAACTCAGTGATGCGCCGCTCCCGTTCAAGTGCCTCGGCCTGCAATATTTCCACCCGTCTGCGCTCGGTCACATCGCGCAGATTGCACTGGACAACGGTGGCGTCGTTCTCGACATATACGTTGCCGACCAACTCCACGGCGCGGCTAACCCCCGAGATGGGAGGCAACGGCAAACTCGCGTACCGGATGTAATGCTGTGTCCGTAAATCATCGAACGCCGCGCGGCTCGCCCCCTCCTCCGCGAACAAACCGACCTCGCCGAACTCCCGGCCCAGAAGGCCGTCGTGGGGGATCCCGAGCAGCTCGCAGACGAACGGGTTGGCGTCCGTGATCACGCCGGTGTCCACGTCCAGGAGAAGTATGCCGTCGCGAGCTGCCTCGAAGACCCGGCGGTAGCGGTTCTCCGACTGGGCGAGCATATCCTCCGCCCGTTTGTGCGCCGATACGTCCGTGATCACACACCGCATCAGACTCGCGGCGTCGCCCTCCCCGGAAACGACGACCGCCTGGTTCCGCACCCAGACGATCCGCCCGTCCGCCGCGACCACGCGGAACTCGTGTTCGAGATCACGCCGCGATCGTATCGCCTCATAAAGGTGGGCTAACGCGTCGGCACGGTCATCCGGGTGTATGACGCGCCGCCAGAAACCGCGCCGGTACCATTGCCCGCGCTCATATCCCAGGAACGCTTCTACCCTTTCGCTGAGGAAAAGGACGTCGCCGGCGGGCACGCTGACTTCGCACACGACCGCGCCCAGCCCGTTAACGAGTGCCGTCAGGCGCTGTTTGTCCTGTGTGGCGACGTCCGCCAGTTCGTGTTGTTCGACACCCGCGATGAGTAGTTTCTCGTTGATGTCGCGCAATATTTCATGCGACAGATAACTGTCGCTGGGTGCCTCACGGTTCATGGATGATCCTTACCAATTCGACTCAATGCCGGCAACGCGATGATAGTGTCTCTCTATTGAGTGCTGTCGAATTTGACCTTCCTGATCCGTGGGAACCGTCTCTCCGTAGTATACCTTCGGGGGAATCCGGTCAGGATGTTGTTGTAGCCGCGTAGTGCCTCGCGGATGACGATACCGTTTTCCTTCACCTCGTAGCGCCGCAACTCCTTGCTGTGTTCACTGTGGCGCGACTTCACCACGGCGGTCGCCCGCTCTAGCTTTCCGTCGAGCTCGATGTAACGTTGCAAGATAATGTTGTCGGTCAGGAAAGAGATGTCGTGCGTGGCGGCGCGGGCGTCGGCGATAATGCTCGGCGTTTCCACCGTGCTCATCGTCGTCACGCCGATCCCGGTCAGCGCGAAAATCAACCGGTACACCGCTTCGCGGAAGTCGTCGCGCGCGCTGGGGGTGAGCGCGATCTCGAACCCCGAGAGCGAATCCAGAACCACACGGGTCGCGCTGATCTCCGCGACCGCCTCGCGCACGGCGAACAGGGTCTCATCCACCGACAGATCCAGCGGACGCAGGTAGATTACTCTGAGCTGATTCTGCTTGATCGCCGCCTCCATGTCGAAGCCGAGCTTCAGTGCCCGCGCGACGTATTGCGGCGGTTGCTCCTCGAAAACCACGATAACGCCCGGCTCGGATTTCCGAATCCCTTCGCCGATGAACTGTGTACAGAGAGTGCTTTTACCCGAACCGGCGGTGCCCGTGACCAGCACCGAGTCGCCCGCTGGGATGCCGCCGCCCAGCATCTCGTCCAACGCCACTACGCCCGTGGAGATACGCGGGGCGGGCGAGGGGCGTGGTATTCTTCCGGTGGAACCGGCGTTACGCGGGAAGACCCGGAGTCCCTCGGACGAGATGCGGAACGCGTGCAAGCCGGACACCGACTCCTGCCCGCGCAGCTTCATGACCTGGAGTTTCCGCTCCATCGCGTTGCGCTCCACGTTCTGCGACAGCCAGAATAACCCGTCGGCGACCGTAAACAGCGCGTTGTTGCGCATCTCATCCGGGAGGTACTCGCCGACGAGAAACGTGGTGGCTTGCCAACTGGTCAGGAACAACGCGAGCCGTTGCACGAAGTTCTGCATCTCCACGTCGGAGCGGTTCGACTCCGAAACCTTGCGGATGATGTTGCGGAACGAGTCCACGACCACGATGCCGGGTGTCACGCTCTCCACTTCGCCCACGATGCGCGCGAGAACCGCATCGAGGTCCTGGTCCATTACTTCCATGCTCAGGTTCACGGAGCGCACCGCGGAACCGACTTTCGACGCGTCGAAGAAGTCGAACTGTTGCTGGTACCGGAGCACTTTGAGCGACGGCTCGCCGAGAACCGTGAAGAAAATCGCGGGTGCCTCTGGGGTCGCGTTGGCGAAAATTATCTGCTGTGAAAGCGTGGTCTTGCCGCACCCCGGTGCCCCGGCGATGACGTTGAACGAATACTCCGGCAAGCCGCCGCCCAGAACCGCGTCGAGACCCGGCACGCCGGTAGACAGTTGCCGGATGCGTGCTCTACCCGTCTCATTACTCATTTTCTCTCTCCTACGATAATCTCGTTCCTGTCGCCCGAGTCTAAATCCTGCCAGGCATCCCACAGTAAACGGTTCGTGATGTCCGTGCCGATAAAAATAACCAGAAGTGTGCCGAAGCGAGTTAGCAACTCCGCGAAGCCGCGTGCCGCCTCCTCAGGGGATAGTTCTTGTACCGCCGTCCCGAACCGCCCCGCGAGCGAGCCGCTTTTGTCCGCCGCGACGCCAGCAAGCCATGGAAACCCGGCCCGCGTCAGAGCGAGCGTCCTTGCGAGCAGAGTCGCGTACCCGCCCGCCCCGAGCACCGACGACAGGCGGACACGTAGTGCTTCGAAAACCCGCTCGGAGACCTCCGCCGAGCGTACGCTTTCTTGCGCCCCGCCCGCGTCCAGGAACTGGATCAGGTTTTGTATTGCGGGTAGACCCGGTTCGCCGAATTCCATTACTAGCACCGCCCTCCAGAAGGCGTACAACGGCTCACGTGTGAGTGTAGCCTGTTCCCGCGAGGAATGCGGCTGGTACTGCCTATTGTGAGAGGGATTATTATTTCTCTTGGCCATTGTACCCGTAAAAAGTCGCCACGTAAACTTCGTGGTGTGGATCGGAATCCTCCTGTCAGCCTTCCAGAGTAAAACCGACACCCGAGGAATCGCCGTTGCCTTCCCGAAAACTCTCCTTCGCTTGTCCGCGCAAGTAATACAAAAGTACTCTGATTCACCACAATTTCAAACTGGCACGTTGATTATGTATTGATCAGTAATGTTCCCCATGGAAGCTAGCGCGCTGATCGTGTGCCAGTCCTCGCGGCAAGCCCGACGGACGGTTTCGTGACGAGGCGCGGGGTTGGACGCGTTCCGCGAAACAGCGCGGCGCGGGCCGGGCCGCGCTACAATACATGCTTTCTTTGGCATGGTGCTATGTCTGGTGAGGTTGTTCAGGAACCGACCGCCAAACCACGACCTCACTCACGAAAGAGCGCCTCACTGTCTCACGCGCGAACGGAAACCAACCCGCCCCAACCCGCCGTAATAGTAACCAACCTGCCCGCCCGATAAGGAGAACGATCCATGAGCGCGATCCCGTTGCACCTTGCCGCCTTCGATGGCGACTTCGACACCGTCAACCGACTCCTCGCCGAGGGCGCGGACGTCAACGCCCGCACCGACGCGAACGAAACCCCGCTTTATTTCGCCGCCACTACCGGTAGCACGGAAGTGGCGCGAGCACTCCTGAAATGGGGCGCGGACGTCAATCTGTTGCCGGAGGGGGGCAACTCGCCGCTCCGTCAGGCGATTCGCGGCGGTTACGCCGGGTTAGTCAAACTGTTGCTCGCGAAAGGAGCCGACCCGGACGCGGCACCTCTGGAGAAAGTAGTTCCGCCCGAGGAGAAGGCGAAAACCCTTGACCAGATGCGGGAGATGATGCAGAAGCTAGCGGGGGCGATGGGAGCGTTAGGCTTGCCGTCCCCCCGTCCGAATCCTCTGGCGCAGATTTTCGCCGGGAGCGATGATCCGAAGCCAGAACCCGCGCGGCTCGAAGACGGAAAACAGCGGTGTCTGATGCTAGCTATCGGTAGCAAAAGCATTGATACGCTTCGCGTCCTGCTTGAGGCCGGTTACGCCTCATCGAAGACGCAAGTACAAACGAAGAGCATCAGTTTGATCGGCTTAGCCCGCTCCGCCGGATCAGGTATCGAGATGGTTCGGCTACTTTTGGAACACGGCGTTGATCCCAACGGCGACGCGGGCGAGGAGCAGGCGAGTATGATGGGCTCCTCCCCGCTTCAGACGGCGGTCGCGATGGGGGACGTGCCGCTCGCGCGTCTCCTGATCGAATCCGGCGCGCGTACCGACTCGACTTCCATGGGGATGAGACTGCTATCGTTCGCCATTTATCGCGAGAGCCGGGAGATGATCGAATTACTAGTTGACCGGAACATCGGCCTGGATGATCCACACATTGACGTGCATCTGCGGAATATGAACAACCCCGACTTGAAGGAGCTTATCACCCGGAAGCGCGGCACCGCCTGGCTTGCGCTGGTTCGCGCGGGCGACGTCGCTGGCGTGCAAGCGGCTTTGCAAAGCGGTGCCGACGTCAATAGTGCCGACGGGAAAGACGGCGCGGCGTTGCAGATCGCCGCCAGCGCGGGGAACGCGGACATGGCAAGGGTGTTGCTCGACGCGGGGGCGGATGTCAACGCGGGAAATGAATCCGGCATCACCGCGCTCCACGCGGCGGCGAAGGGTACGCCCGAGGTTGTCGAGTTGCTACTGGAGCATGGCGCGAACATTCAGGCCGAGGACCGCTGGAAGCAGACGCCGCTCCACCGCGCCGCGCTCGCGGAGCAACAAGAGGCGGCGGACGTGCTAATACGACACGGCGCGGCACTTGACGTCGTGGACGCTGTTCTATTGCGCCGATTAGAGGAGGCCGGGGTGTTCTGGTCGCGTGGAACGCCAGTGACCTACGCGAGCGAGACCGGGATGACCGCCTTACACGCCGCCGTTACGCGCGGCGAGTTGGCACTGGCGACCTCGCTACTGGATCGCGGCGCGGACATCAACGCTAAGATGAGTTCCGGCACTACGCCGCTTGATTCGGCGGTTGGTGCCGAAAACCTTGAACTGGTTCGACTTCTGCTCGACCGTGGCGCCGACCCCGCGGCAAGTGAACAACACGCGTCGCCGCTGAAAATGGCTACCATGCTCCGTAATGAGGCGATACTGCGTCTGCTTCTGGAACGCGGTGTGCCGATAGAGGAGTCTCTGGGCGAGGCGGCAGTCGAACAGGCTACGCAGAAGCCGATGAATGAGTCCGTCCGGGAGAGCGTTCGCAGAATCGCGCGCCCGTTGAACGAAATATTTATGCTATACAGGCACACAACAAGTGAAGAATACAAAGGTACGAACCCTGAGCATGCGTTTCAGAAGCCGGAGCGGTTGTGGCCCGTGGTCCGAATCCTTCTAGAGTTCGGAGCGGACAGCAACACGGCTGACGAGGGGAGAAACACGCTCCTGACCAACCTGATCGAATTCGATGCCCCCATGGATCTGATTCAGTATGCCATCGAAAAAGGGGCGTCCGTGAACGCGACGGACGAGCGTCAGAACATCCCGCTCCTGGTCGCCGTGGGAAAAGGACGCGCGGATCTCGTCGAGACACTACTTATTGCCGGGGCGAACCCGGACGGCGGGATGAGGAAAGAAAGCCCGCTCCAGATCGCGCGTGAGCAGAACCGCCCGGATCTCGTCGCGTTGCTCGAAAAACACGGGGCGTCCGAGGCGAGACGGGAGGCGATAATCACCGACATGGGGGACATGGGCCAGTTCCTGCGTTCGGTGAAAGAGGCGGCGGGCGGCCTGTCGCTCGCGAACATGCCGACCCTGGACTTCGCGGCGGTGACCGAGCAGATGAAAGCCCGGCGCGTCGGCAAGATCGCCGAGCGTCGCGCGCGGCTCGAAATCGAGGTACGCGGCGCGGATTCGTGAGCGTTTCCGGCGTGGCGTGACCTCACGCAGTATACTGGTGTAGAAGTCACGCCATGCCGAACCCCCTGATCCGCACCAATAAGCCCTACGTCCGCGAAGAAGGCTCCCCCTACGCCTCGGAGCCGCTGGCGATGCTCGACTGCGTGGTGGAGCGCGTCACGTACCACAACACCGAGAACGGCTACTCGGTGCTTAAAGTCTACCCCGCCGACGTGAAGGACAAGATCAAGGCGGATGTCATCCCGGTCATCGGGTCGTTCCAATCGCCCAAAGAGGGCGAGTGTTTGCGCATTTATGGCGTCTGGTCCAAGCACCCGCAACACGGTCAGCAGCTCAAAGCCGAACGCTACGAGACCCTGCGCCCCGCGACCGCCGCCGCGATGGAGAAGTACCTCGGCTCCGGCATGGTGAAAGGTATCGGGCCGAAGATGGCGGAGCGCATCGTCAAGAAGTTCGGCGAGAACGCGTTCGACATCATCGAGAACCATCCCGACAAACTCGCGACGGTGCAGGGGATCGGCGAAAAGCGCGTCGAGATGATCCAGAAGACGTGGCAGGAGCAGAAAGAGATCCGCAACGTGATGACGTTCCTGCAATCGCACGGCATCACCCCGACATACGCGCTGAAGATCTATAAGAAGTACAAAGACCGTAGCATCGAGATCGTGGAGCAGAACCCGTACCAGCTCGCGTCCGACATCTGGGGCATCGGGTTCAAGTCGGCGGACAAGATCGCGCAAAACCTGGGTTTCGCGCTCGACTGCCCCGCGCGGCTTGAGGCGGGCCTGGTGTTCGTGCTCAATGATCAGATGGACAGCGGGGGGCACTGCTTCCTGCCGCGCGAAGTGCTGATGCAGAAGGCGTGCGAGATCCTGCTCCCGCAGACCGCGCCGGAAGGGGACGCGGTGCCGGACGACGCGCTGGTGCTACGTGCGAACTCCATTGAGGACGCCCTGGACCGCCTGATCGAGCGCGAACTGCTCCACGCCGAGACAGTGACGCTGATGGGGGACGAACAAACGGCGGTTTACACGCCCGCTATTTTCGCGACGGAAAAGGCGGTCGCCGAGCGGGTGCATACGCTACTCAACTCGCCGTGGCGTTCGCGGCTCAAGCCCGCCGAGATTGACACGCTGGTCAGCGAACTGCCGGGGGCGGATCAGCTGTCGGAGGAGCAGATGCTCGCCGTGCGCCGCGCGGTGAGCGAGCCGGTACTGGTGCTGACGGGCGGTCCGGGCACGGGCAAGTGCGTGACGGGCGACACGCTGGTGCTAGGCGCGGGCGGCTTGCATCCTATAGAGAACCATTGGGACTACGCTTACGGCACGTCGCTCAAGACACCGGCTGAACGGGAAAGTATCGTCAAACACGTTTCCAAAACCATTGTTGACGCGCACCCGCCGAAACCGGATACGTTTGTTCCACACATAACGCAGGTCGCGGCACGAAACGGCGTCGCCCAGACAAGCCATGCGTACTACGGCGGCGTTCGGGACACGATACGGCTTCGTACCGCGCTTGGCTTGGAGATTGAGGGAACGCCGAACCACCGCGTTTGGGCAAAAGACGAAACTGGGCGAGAGGATTGGAAGCGGTTGGATGCGTTTGTAGATGGCGAATTGGTTGCCATGCGTACTGGTAGTAATCTGTGGCGCGATGCTGACAAGACCGGTTCGCGTTCGATGGCTAAGTTGGAGGGTGCGCGGGCGGCGGACGGTGATGCCGACCGTGAACCCGTGTTCCTGCGCTCACTCTCGTCCGGCGAACGTGAAAGTGTTGTCATATTCCTTTCTCACTTTTTCGAGCGGGTAGTCGTGCTGGCGAAGCATTCTGAATCCGTGTACTTTGTCACGCCGAAAGGCATCACGCTTCGCGGAAAAGTACCGCGCTTTTATCAAGTGTTGCAGTTATTTATGCTCAACTTGGGCATTGTCAGCCGCTATGATCGGCAGGGCGATGAAGCCGTATTGTCACTGGACCTGGAGGAATGGAA
>JAYUUO010000205.1:0-9977 GCA_043754515.1 Armatimonadota bacterium | reverse complement strand
GGCATACAGTTTTTTATGCTTGTAATCAATCGCGACGACGAAATGCGCCCAGAACGGCGCGCCCAGACTGCCGACAGATTTCTTGGAAGTAAACGCGCTGTCGGCTTGCGGCAGGAGTAGACTCCCTTCCATCCGCGTCAGCGTCACGCCGCTGTCCGCCGACCCGAGTGTCACGGCGGGAATACGTGCCGTGACCCCCCGCAACTCGCCGCCGACGGCGCGCGAGGTTTCCGGTAGCGACGGTTTGTATTTGCGGAGTAGGTCTTGCCTCTGTACGAACGGCGGGTACAGCGTGACCGCGCTCGCCGCCCCCGTGTCTATCTGAAAGCGCACCTTCGCGTTATCTATCACGGCGGCAATCGTCTGGTTGCTTCCGTCAAACTCTATCGGAAGCACGAGCGCGTTTTTGGGCGGTGTGAATCGCGTCGGATCTGTTAGCACCACTGTTTTCGTGGCATAGTCTATCGTGACAACCGCGGCGTCGAAAAACGATCTGCCAAGAATGCCATCGCCTTCAAGCGCGGCGGGCAACGTCAGTAACACGACGCGCATCCCCTTGCTCACGTAGCCGCCGACCGCCAGTGTATCTATCACGGCGATGCGTGCCTTCAGTTTGCCGCCGCCGGTTACGCTGGCTATGTCGCTACCCGCGGTGACGCCGCAACGCTCCGCCGCCGCCGTTCCCAGCAGACTCATGCCCGCGCCAGTGTCCAGAATGAAGGTGACCGGTTTGCCGTTCGCGGTGGCGGTAATACGTGCGTGACCGTTCGTCGTGATGTCCATCGGAAGCGCAGTCGCTCCATCCGCGACGTCGGCAACCAGAGGCGTCGCGAACCCTGACGGAGATGCCAGCGCGGGCAATGCCAGCGTAGCGACCAGTGCGAAGAAAGGAAAGGTTCTTATCATTATGATTGGCTTCCTGTTTGGGGATCGTGGTAGGTCTGGTTCGCTCCGATGAAGTGGCTCAGTCTCCCGGCAGGAAGACCCACGCGTCGGGTCGCCCAACGTTGCAATGTACCGCGCGGGACAGAAAACTCATGCCCGCCCATGACAGGTAGATCGCCATACGCGCCGCGTGCCATGCGTCCGGCATGGTGTGACCGGTGGGGGCGTTAGTGAGGCGAGCGACGCGCCGCTCGACGGACGGGAGGGGGTGGAAGATCGCCTCCACGCCGCGCGGGCGGGCTGGTTCGTCGTCCTGATCCTCGTCGAGCCGCCGGATGATGCCCGCGATCGTGTCCGCGTCGCCGCCTTCCCGGAGCGCGTATGCGTCGGCGCGGAATACGCCCCCTTGCGACGGCGTGGGGAGCAGTATCAGACCGAGGAACGACCAGATCGTGAACCACAGGCTTGTCGTTACCAGTCCGGACACGCTCGCCGTGCCCCCGCTCAACGCGTACGAGAGTGCGAACCCAACCGTGTTGAACGCGAGCGCGAGGCCCAATCCGCGCGTACGGGACCCGGTGGCGACCACGCCGATCTTGCGCAAAAATAGGACGCGCCGTTGCTCGGGTGGGAACATGTTCTGCCACCGAGTGGGGAGGTACAGCCGCTCGAATCCGGGCAACCCGGCAACGCCGCCGGTGAAGTATGGCGACGCGGTTTGGGCTACGGTGACGGGTAGCGAACCGACCGGGGCACCGCCCTTGCGGTACCCAACGCCGCCGATGGCGGCCGCTATGCCGGCTTGCGCGATAAGTAATAGCAGGCTGATCCCGACGAACACGCCCAGTACCGCCGGGAAGCCGCCCGCCCGCGCCGCGCCAATAAGGGTCAGACCGATTAGGAGCAGAGTCGCGCCATGGAGGAGGACGCCGCGAAACCAGCCCGCGAGGAATGTGCCGAATACTGTCTGTGTGCGTCCATACTCGGTGGGCAGGATGTGCCCGCCGAAAAAGTCGAACGCGCCCTGAACCACGGCGTACGCGAATAACACGGCGGCTAGTTGTAGCCCATCACGCGCGAGCGATTCCGGCCCGCCATACAGAAGATGTGCCGGTACCCGGAGAAGGAGCGATACCAGGCAGAGGAGAACGATCGTCCCGACGCCGCTGATCCCCAGCCACAACCGGGCGCGGGCATAACTCATTACCATCCAGGGTTCCCGAATCTAAGCGAATTGCGCCCTTATGGTATCACCGATACGGGCGCATGGTAGTGGCGACCGGGGCTTGGTACAATGCCGCCATGGCATCCGCTCCCGCCGACACTCCCCCCGACGGGATTTCCCGCCAACATCTGACGTTTCTGGATGGTCTACGTGGTCTCACCGCCCTGTTTGTCGTTTTCTGTCACAGTGACCCGGTTGTGAAAAGTGCCGAAGGTGTCCCCCATACGCTGATGTATCTGCTGGCACTGAGCGGGTTCGGGCACTACGCGGTCGCCGTCTTCATCGTCCTCTCCGGGTACTGCCTAATGCTCCCGGTAATGTCCACTCCGGACGGCAGGTTGCGCGGGGGCGATTGGGAGTACCTCAAGCGGCGCGCCCGCCGGATTTTACCGCCTTACTACCTCATGCTAGTACTAGCACTCTCTCTCTGCTCCATACCGCTCTATCATCTGCGCGACGGGTCGCTGACAGGGCTGGCGACCGACGCCATGTTCCCCGCGTTCGGCAAGAAAAACATCCTCGCGCACCTGCTCCTGTTGCATAACCTCAACCCGGAGTATGTGACGCGCATTGACCCGCCCCTCTGGAGCGTCGCCCCCGAGTGGCAGATATACTTCCTGTTGCCCACGTTTTTGTTGCCCATCTGGCGGCGGTTCGGCATAACCGCCGTGGTCGCCGCCGCGTTTGCCCTGGGCATGATCCCCCGTTTCTTCCTGCCGGGGGTGGGATACCTGGACTGGACTTGCCCATGGTACCTCGGCCTGTTCAGTCTTGGCATGGCGGGCGCGGCAATTAGCCATGAGGCGCGTACGGGACTATATAAGCTACCCGGATGGCTTTACGAGCCGCTTTTCTGGCTCGGGCTTTTGGTTGTAAGCTTCGGCTCGCTATTTGCCATCTGCCACTACGCCTTCGCCTGGCAGATATCCAACTACTGGATCACCGACCCGCTGACAGGTGTCGCCGCGATCAGTCTGATCACATGGTGCGTGCTGAGTCGACAACGGCAACGCCCTACAATAGCCTCGCGGCTCCTGGAGTGGCGTCCTATCGTGCAACTGGGTGTTTTCTCCTACAGCCTATATCTGACCCATTATCCGATTTTGGGGCTGATGAACCAGGTGCTACTGCGGTTGCATCCGACGCCGATGCAGCGCATCCTTTGCGTTTACCTCGTTTTCTTCCCACTAACGATCGGGTTCGCCTACCTGTTTTTCTTATGTTGCGAGCGGCCCTTTCTGACGCGACCGAAGTCACCGCCTCCCGCACCCGTTCCGGTACTGGCGTGAAAAGTCTGCTCTTTTGGCACCTAGCACCATGATTGACGACATCCAACCACTCCCGCGCGGCATATCGCGCTCCACCGATGGGCGAGAACCGGCGTCTCCCGCCCCGCCCGCCGCTCGGGAGGAGGGGCGTTCGCCCGCGCCCAAACAGGAACGCCCTTCCTCACGCAAGAAAGCGACCAGGGGGGAGGGATCCGTCATCACCGCTATCGAGGAGCAAGTCCGGCACAAGGATCGCGTGAACATATATGTGGACGGGGTGTTCGCGATCGGGCTTTTCGCGGATGTCGCGGTCACGCTCGCGCTCAAAATCGGGCAGACGGTGACGGCGGAGCGGCTCGTGGAGCTCGCGGACGCCGAAAATCGGCGGCGGGCGCGCGAGGATGCGTACCGCCTGCTGTCGTTCCGCGCCCGCACTGAAAAAGAGATCGTAGACCGTCTGAAACGCCGCGAGTACGACGAGGAGGTGATCGCGGAGACGGTGCGCTACCTGCACGATCAGCACCTGCTTGACGATGTCGACTTCGCCGCGCGGTTCGCCGCGTCCCGTTCGCGCACCCACGGCGACCGCGCGATCACGATGGAGTTGCGGCAAAAAGGCGTCTCGGCGGACACGATCAAGGCGGTACTCTCCGAGAGCGAGGACGAAGGCGCGGAACTGGCCACTGTCCGGGCACTGGCGGTGAAGCGTGTCGGGGAGCGTCCCGCCGACCAGTCGCCTCAAGCTAAATCGCGGCTATGGGCGTTCCTGGCGCGGCGCGGTTTCGGCTCCGACGTGATCCGCGCCGTGCTCGGCGAGCTATACGGCAAAATAACCGGGGACGAGTAGGTAGACGCGGGAAAAAAGTCGCCGCCCGCTGTATAATGTCTCGGGCGCACGTGACTTCGGGAGACGGTCGGTGACGCCTTTTTGATCAGCACCATTAAACGCTCCGCCGACCCGCCGCTTGTTGGACTAAACAAGTAGGGAGGTGAGGGGAACTATAGATATAACGCATTTTGCCGTAGACGCATTGGTGACCGCCGTGGTGACCTTTGCCGTGATCGTCGGATTTTTGCGCCTTCGCCTGGAGCCACGGGAACGGGAGCTCGAGGGGGCGCGACTTGACCTGAAAAAACAGAAAGAGGATGCGGACCAGAGTATCGAGTCCCGCCGCAAAGAGACCATCGTCGCGGCGAAAGAGGAGACGTACCGCCTCCGCGCCGAATCGGAACGCGAGAACCGTGACAAGCGAGCCGAGATAGGGCGGCTGGAGCGCAGGCTGGCGCAAAAAGAAGAGGCATTGGAGCGGCGGGGCGAGAATCTGGAAAAAAAAGAAGGGTCGCTCGCCGATAAGGTGACTGAGTCGGACCGGTTACGTACCGAACTACAGAACCTGCTGGGCCGACAGCGGGCAGAGTTGGAGCGGGTAGCGGCTCTGAACACCGACCAGGCGCGTGCCCAGGTGCTCCGCGCGGTCGAGGACGAGACGCGGATGGAAGCGGCCCGCCTGATTCGCGCTATCGAGGACCGCGCGAAGGAAGATGGGGAGCGACGGGCGCGCAACATTGTTACCCTCGCGATCCAGCGGTGCGCGGTGGAGCAGACGACGGAAACCACGGTGTCCGTGGTCCCGCTACCGTCCGACGACTTGAAGGGGCGGATCATCGGGCGCGAGGGGCGGAACATCCGGGCGTTCGAGACGCTGACCGGCGTGGACGTGATTATAGACGACACCCCGGAGGCGGTGGTGGTTTCCTGCTTCGACCCGGTGCGCCGCGAGGTCGCCCGTATCGCGCTGTCGGCTCTAGTGATGGACGGGCGGATTCACCCCGGTCGCATCGAAGAGGTGGTAGACAGGGCGCGGGGCGAGGTCGAGGAGAAGATGCGGGAGGCGGGGGAACGGGCGGTGTTGGAGAGCGGCGTGTCCGGTCTGCATCCCGAGTTAATCCGGCTCGTCGGACGGATGCGCTACCGGACGAGTTACGGGCAGAACATTCTGACCCACAGTATCGAGGTCGCCAGCCTGTGTGTTTCGATGGCGTCGGAGTTAGGCGCGAGCGTGGAGATAGCGCGTCGCGCTGGTCTCCTGCACGATCTGGGGAAGGTGGACTACGAGAACGACCAGCCGCACGCGCTGATCTCGCGCGACACGATGCTTAAATACGGCGAGAATCCGGAGGCGGCGCACGCGGCGGGGGCGCATCACAACGACATCGAGCCGGAGACGGTCGAGGCGGTGTTGGTGCAGGTCGCGGACGCGGTGTCGGCGGCGCGACCGGGGGCGCGGCGCGAGATGTTGGAGTCGTACATCAAGCGGCTACAGAAGTTGGAGACCATCGGCGACGCGTTCCCAGGCGTCGAGAAGACGTACGCGGTGCAGGCGGGGCGGGAAGTGCGTCTCATGGTGCGGCCGGGCGAGGTGGATGATCTGGCGGCGATGCAACTCGCCCGAGACGCCGCCCGTAAAATTGAGGAAGAGATGGCGTCGCAGTATCCCGGTCAAATCAAAGTGACCGTGATCCGCGAGACACGCGCCGTAGAGTACGCGAAATAGCTAGGAAGTGAGCGGGTGTCAGATGTCGGCGGTCGGGGATCAGCGTTAGGGGGCTTAGGAGTGGTGGCGGCACTCTCCCCTCCTCTACCCGGTCCCCCCGGCATCCGGGGTTTGACGCCCAACCGATGAAGATTTTATTTTTTGGGGACATAGTTGGGAAGTCGGGAAGGGACGCGGTGCTCACCACCTTACCGATGTTGCGCGACGAATTCGCCCCCGATATGGTGATCGCGAACGCCGAAAATATAGCGGGCGGGTGGGGGATAACGCCCGGAATGGCGCACTGCCTCTTGACGGGCGGCATTGATGTGGTTACTATGGGCAATCACACGTGGGCGAAACAGGACGGGGTGCCAGTGATCGAGTCCGAGGCGCGGATTCTGCGGCCTATGAACTATCCACCGGGGGCACCGGGCCGGGGGGGCGGTTTGTTCCGCACCAAATCCGGGCTGTTAGTTGGCGTCGCGAATGTCATGGGGCGTGTGTTCATGGAACCCCTCGACGACCCGTTCCGCGCGGCGGACGAGTTCCTGGCAACTTTCGGGGCGAAAACGGACGTACTATTCATAGACTTCCACGCAGAGACGACCTCGGAAAAGGTCGCGTTCGGGTACCACTGCGACGGGCGCGCCTCGGTGGTTGTCGGGACGCACACGCATGTGCCGACCGCCGACGAGCGGGTGCTGTCGGGCGGCACCGCGTATATCACCGACGTGGGAATGTGTGGTGCCGCCGAATCCATCATCGGGATGAATGTCGAGGCGATACTGCAACGGTTTCGGACACAACTGCCGCAGTTCCGGGCACGTGTCGCCGAAGGGGCGGGTGTCATCAACGCCGTTCTTGCCGACGTTGATGAGAACACGGGGAAGGCGCGTGGTATAGCGCGTGTTACCCGGCAAGGCTAACAAGGAATCTGTGAAACGGTATGCAAAAACTATTGGTGCCTAAAATTGTCGCCACCGCCGCGCTCGTCGTGGCGGTCGCCGGTGTCGCCGCCGCGCGGCAGGGCGTAATCGCGCTCCCACTGTATCAGGGGGTGCAGGGGAGCCTCGACCTCGGCTCCTGGGGTAGCGGTAGTGCGCAGGAAGTAGATAAACCCGTGCTCGTCGGGTCGCGGGCGATCCGCATCACGACTCAAGGCTTGTACCAGGGCGGTCGCATCATGTTCCGCCAGCCGGTTGATCTCGCGCCCGCGCTCGCCAACGCCAAGACGTACGTGCGAATGCAGACCCGGTTCGATGCGACGCAGGTCGGAGCCGCCGGAGGCATGGGCTTCAGCGGCGGGCCCCCTCCGGGGTTCTCGGGCGGCGCGGGATTCCCCGGCGGTAAAAGCGGGGGCGGCGGGGGACAGCGCGGCGGCGGGCAGCGCGGCGGCGGGGGCGGTAATTTCGGCGGCGTCGAGACCTCGAAGTACGCCGCGTCGCCATTCGACCGGATGCGCTTCGTGTTAACTATGGTGGACGGTACCCGGTACGAAATGATACGCCCGGTGGTAGTCCCGCCGACTCAGGACCCCGACTCATATGTCCCGCTCGCGTTCCCCGTTAAGGCGATCTTGAAAAAGAGCGACGGTACGTCGGCACCGGTTCCTACCGGTGACGGCGCGAAACTCAAAGAGATCGCGATTTTCGGTGATAAGTATCAGCAGTTCATCATCGGCGAGATGGAGATCGTCACCGACGACACTGAAATCAGCGCGGCACCTCTCGAAGAGCCAGTCGTGTACACGCAGGACCAGATCACCTTTATCGGCTCCGCCGAAGGCGGCGCGTCTACCTTGCGCTACTCCTGGGACTTCGACAGTGGCGACGGTATTCAGGAGGACGCGGTGGGGCGCAATGTGTCGCACGTCTTCCGAACGCCGGGTAAAGTCACCGTGACTCTCACCGTTACGGATGCGGACGGTATCAAGCAGTCCGACCAAAAGAGTGTCACATTTGAAGTCCTGAGCGACAAGTAACGCGCCGACCGTGACTCCCGCTACGCTGCGCCCCCGAGCCGAACACTCTCTGCTAGTGGTCGCGGCGGCACTAATCGAGGGGTTGCGCCCCCGGCAACTGCCCAAAAACGCGCTTCTGTTCGCGGGTTTGCTTTTCACGCTAGATAAGCACCCGGACAGCAGCGCGTTCGTGAAGGTCGCCGGGGCGTTTCTGCTGTTCTGTCTGCTGTCCGGTTGCGTCTACCTGTTGAATGACGCGACTGACGTAGTATCGGATCAGTCGCACCCGAAGAAGCGTCTGCGACCTATCGCGTCGGGGCGACTTCCCGTGAGTGTCGCGTATGTGTTCGCCCTGATCGCGGTGCCGGTCACGCTCACCGCGGCGTGGCTCCTTTTCAACCCACGCTTCTTCGCCGTTTCGCTCGCCTATTTCTTGCTCACGCTCGCCTACACGTTCGGGCTGAAGCAGATGGTGATTTTGGACGTGATGACGGTCGCGGCGGGATTCGTGTTGCGAGCCGTCGCCGGAACGACCGTGATTACGGTGCCGTCCTCGCAGTGGCTCCTGATTTGCACCGGTCTGCTCGCGCTCTTCGTCGCCATCGCGAAGCGGCGCGGCGAGTACACGCAGGCGGCTGAGTCGGCGCGGGCGGGGAACGGAACGGTCGGGCAGACGCGCAAGATACTGGCGTCCTACACGCTCCCGCTCCTCGACCAGATGCTGACGGTCATCGCGACTTCCTCCCTACTCGCGTACTTCCTGTACGCCTTCCTCTCAGAGACCGGGCAACGCCACCCGTACCTGCTCGCCACCACGCCGTTTGTGCTGTACGGCTTGTTTCGCTATCTATACCTGCTTCATGTCGAGAATAAAGGAGACGCGCCGGAAGAGATTCTGCTCAAAGATCGCCCGATGCTCGCGAACGTGTTGCTGTGGGTCATGGCGGTCGTCGCGGCGATCCGGTTCTCGTAGGGGCGGCGCGTAACTCGTGACGGCGCGGGCCATTTCGTAGCGACGCCGCGCGGTATAGTCGGCGTGGGTCTGGAAGGAAACCGCCCGTGCCCACGCTGACCCTTGACATAGAACTGCCGGAAGCCGAGTACCGGTTCGCCGCCCGAGACATGTCGCTCTACGAAGACGAGGAGATTCGGGCCGACCCTACTCCCTTCACACGCGACGCGATTGAAGGACTCCGCGAAGCCGTCGCGCAACAGGATGCCGGGTCGGGGATAGATTGGGATCTTTGTTTCGCGCGTCTGTACGGGAAAAGGGCTGGGACTCAAACCTTAGACCTCCTGCGTGAGGTGTCCCCGCACCCTTCGCGTGGCGGGGAACGTTGTTCCCCGCGCCGACTTTTATCGCAAGCGCGTCCCCCTGCTAGGCTTCCACCGGAGGCCCCCCGCTCCGCTCATGGTTGAGCGCGAGGAGCGCGGCGAGGATGGACGCGTCCGTCACGAAGTAGTCTTGAAAACATTCATTAGCGATAATGATAGCTGCTATCATCTGTAGAAAGCCCATGTAGTTGCAAGACTTCCTCGCGTACCGGACGACCAAACGGCGGAAGTTTTGTACGTGGGCGAAGAAACCCTCCACCTGCCAACGCCGCTTCGTCCCGCCTAACTTCTTATCGTCTTGCGTCTTGTTCACCCGGTTTTTTCGATGCGGGGCTATCATCTCCGCGCCCATCGCCGCTAATTGCGCGTCCAACGGGTCACTGTCGTACGCCGTGTCGCAGACGACCTGCCCCGGCAACTTGTCCGTCACGCGCTCCCGCAACAGATCCGGGGCCAGTCGGGATTCGTGGCGATCCGCGGCGTTCAGCGTCAGGGCGACGGGGAGGCCCGCCCCCTCGACCAGAGCTATTATCCGGCTGCCCTTGCCTTTATATGGGTACTCGACCAGATCCCCCCTTTTTCGCCAGAACGAACGAGCCGTCTACGAAGGATTCCGATTCGGCAAAAGCGGCTTTTGCCTGTACTCCAGGAGGGAATCATCCTCCATCTCTCGCGCGAGCGATCGCCACGCCTCGCGCCAAACATCGGCGCGGACCCACTCCTGGAAATACCGATGGCACGTCTGGTACGAGACCCCGTATTTGTGT
>JAYUUO010000204.1:0-3329 GCA_043754515.1 Armatimonadota bacterium | reverse complement strand
CGCTACGCGGCCCCGGCGTGCTCGGCACAATCCTGCGCCGCCCGACGCTGGAGACGCTATTGACCCACTACGCGTCCGGCGACCTCGACTTTCATGGTGGCGATCTGATGGCGTTCGGCGAGATCGCCCGCAAGAGTTCGCGCCTGCGCACCCGCGACCTGGATAAAGGGATGCTCCTGCGCGAGGCGTTCTCGCTCCTCCTGACGCCGCCCGATAAGGCCGACCTGAAGCACGGGTTCGCCGACGACGAGACGGGCTTGAACAGTGCCCGCCGCGACAACAAATCGTTCATCCAGTTCCACTACGACGTTAGCAACGAGTTTTATCAGTTGTTCCTCGACCCCGAAATGCAGTATTCGTGCGCCTACTTCACCGACTGGGGCGACTCGCTCGAACAGGCGCAACGCAACAAGCTGGAGATGATCTGCCGCAAACTGCGCCTCCAGCCGGGCGAAAAGATGCTTGACATCGGGTGCGGCTGGGGCGGATTGATCTGCTACGCCGCGCAACACTACGGCGTTACCGCGCACGGCGTCACGCTGTCACAGACGCAACACGACTTCGCGCGGGCGAAGATCGAGCGGCTCGGCCTCGGGGACCGCGTGACGGTGGAACTGAAGGATTACACGCTGGTCGAGGGGACGTTCGACAAGGTGTCGAGCGTCGGGATGTTCGAGCACGTCGGCATCGCGAACCTGCCGACCTACTGCCGTAAAGTATTCGACCTGCTCCGCGACCGGGGCGTTTTCCTGAACCACGGCATCACGCGCAAGGCGAAGTCGGATAAGCGCGACTTCAACCGGATCACGCCCGAGAAGCGGCTGATCTTGAAGTACATCTTCCCCGGCTCCGAACTCGATCATGTCGGGCACGTGCAGGAGTGCATGGAGGCGTCTGGTTTTGAGATCGCGGACGTCGAGGGGTGGCGCTGGCACTACGGTCTGACGTCGCGCTACTGGTGCGAGCGGCTGTCGGCGCGCCAGGACGAGGCCATCGCGCTGGTCGGGCGCGAGCGGTACCGGATGTGGGTCGCGTATCTCGCCGCCGTGTCGTTCAACTTCGCCGACGGGCCGCTCCGTTTGTACCAGATAGTGGCGACGAAGCACGGGGCGAAGGGGGCGTCGGGAATGCCACCGACGCGGTCGTATTTGTACGACACGCCGTTTCCGGTGGGGGAGTGAGGCATATCCCGTAGACCAGGTATAACCCTACCGAGACTAAAGAGACTTACCATGACCGAATCCACCAACCCTGTTTTGACCCGCGCGGGCTTCCATCACCTCGCGCTACGATCCCGCGACTTCGACCGCTCGCTCCGCTTCTACACCGAGGGCCTGGGATTCCGGCCCGCGCATCAGTGGGGCGAGGGCGCGTCACGCATCGTGCTCCTCGACATCGGGGACGGTAACTTCCTCGAACTATTCGCGTCGGCACCAGGGCAGGAGCCGTACACGAGCGACGCGACGCCCGCGCCCGGCGCGTTCTTCCACCTCGCCCTCCGCACCGCCGATGTGGACAAGGATATCGAGACCGCACGCGCCCTCGGCTGCCCGATAACGGTCGAGCCGAAATCAGTGGAAGTCAACGGCGAGACGATCCGGGTGGGCTTCTTTCTGGGGCCGGACGGCGAGACGCTGGAGTTCTTCCAGCATCTCGCGAAGCCGGGGGCGCGCGAATTGTAGCCTCTCCATCGCGCCCGGTGCTGCCGAACGAGACACGAACACGAAGCGGGGGAGAAATAGGGCGATTGCGTCATAGTTTGGCTGCTTATTTAATGAGCGGACTTTCACTTCCCGCGTCCACCGGAGACGTTGTATTAGCAACGTAGCAACGTAATCAGGATGCAATCGCCCTAGGGGAAGGAACCGCGCGACGCTTTGCCGAACGGTACCGCTCAACGCTATTTTCGCGAGGAGTTTTCATCCCTTGAGCATTCTTGTCATCGGCGGCGCGGGCTATATCGGTTCGCACACCGCGAAGGTTCTCAAAAAGCGCGGCTATTCCCCCGTGATTTTCGACTCGCTCGAACTCGGGCACCGGGAGGCCGTGGAGCGGGTCGGCGTGCCGTTCGTACACGGCGACTACGGCGACTATTCCTCGATCAACAAGGCGATCCGCGCTCATAACGTGGACGCCGTGATGCACTTCGGCGCGTACGCGAGTGTCGGCGACTCCGTGATTGACCCGTCGCGCTATTACGAGTCGAACATCGGCGGCGGCTTGACCCTGCTACGTGCCATTCTGGATAACAATGTGCCGAACGTCATCTTCTCGTCGTCGGCGGCGACTTACGGCGAGCCGCAAATCCTGCCGATCCCTGAAAACCACCCGCAGGTCACCACTAACCCGTACGGCGAGACGAAACTGATCTACGAGCGGTTCCTGCAAGACTACGATAAGGCGTTCGGCCTGAAGTCGGTCTCGCTCCGCTACTTCAACGCGGCGGGGGCGGACCCGGAAGGCGCGCTCGGCGAGGATCATACGCCGGAGCAACACGCCCTGCCGCTGATCATTGACACCGCGCTCGGTCGGCGCTCCGAGTTTAAGATATTCGGGACTGACTGGGATACGCGGGACGGCTCGTGCCTGCGCGACTTCGTGCATGTGAACGACCTCGCGGATGCCCACATCCTCGCGCTGGAGTATCTAAAATCGGGCGGGAAGACAACCGCGTACAACCTGGGCAACTCGTACGGCACCACGGTGCGCGAGGCGATAGCGGCGGGCGAGAAGGCACTCGGTGTTCGGATCAACGCCGTGTCCGCGCCGCGCCGCCCTGGCGACCCCGGTCGCCTCGTCGCGTCGTGCGAAAAGATCAAAGCGGAACTAGGCTGGAACCCGGAGTTCCCCGACATCGAGACGATCATCACGCACGCCGCGAAGTGGCGCGAGGCGCACCCGAATGGGTACCGGACGGTGAAGTAGGGGGCGCATCGTGGGAACAGCTACCGCGCGGTGGTGTACGGGAGAGTTCGCCCCCGCTCTATAAGTTTGGCCGCGCTCTTCGGTCTCGCACCGCTCCCGCCCGGAGCGCGGGGGCGTCGGTTGCGGTTGGCCCTCCCGCAATCCTTAATCCTTGAGAAGGAGCTGGGGAGAGGAGCAACGGCCACTCGGTCGGGGCGGGATACTGACATTCCATGCGCAAGAAAAACAGGTATTCGTCAGGCAGGAATGCGCGGGAGGGGTACCGAATCAGGATAGTGTAGACCAGCCAGGGCGGCACCGGGGTATTCACTGACGATGGGTTGCGGAGGCGGGACGAAATGGCTGAGTTGGTTACGACGGTTGGCGTGGAGAAGGATGAGGCGATAGCCGGGACGACGCGGCGT
>JAYUUO010000203.1:0-10091 GCA_043754515.1 Armatimonadota bacterium | reverse complement strand
CCGGTTGATCGCTTGAATTTCTCCGGCGTGTAGTCTTTGATGTTGTGATAAGACATACCTACCATGGGCTCAAAACGATCCCGAATTTCAAACGCACTTATGCAAGAGGTCTAATGCTGTGTCGCCATTTTCAGTCGGTAGTGTAGCGTGTACTGCGCGGGAGTTTGTCCGACACACCCGCGGAATCGGACTATGAAGTGGTCTTCGCTCATGCCACACATGTCACTCAGAAGGGCATTTCCGAGATGCGCCGCGTAGTTGTCCTGGATATGCCGTAGCGCGCGTATCACGGGGCTGACGCTTTGAAGTGCCGCCACCCCGCCCCGAAGCCGGTCGCTGGGAAGGCTCTGTAGGCATAGCGCGAGGGCTTCGTAAGCGACGGCTTTCACACGCCACTGGAGCGTGAAGTCTACTTCATGGTCCCGCAACTGGCTGGCAATATCGGCGGTAATACTTTTTAACGCGGCGGACGGGGGCAACGCGATGGGGGCATGGAACAGACGATGTAGCGCGGCGTCGGGCAGACCTGTCACCTCAAAATGGGCGTAGAAGTGCTCGACTCTGGGGATGGATTGCGTCACGAGAGAGACACCGGGGGGATCAAATATAGTACCCCTCCTCGGAGCGGGAAATCGCGCGCCTCGCTACCCAGGAGTCGGAGCACTGCCCCGTCGCGGTCGCTCGCGTAGTACCTCCAGTGTGATAACCGCTCGTAACGATACCGCCACCGGGGGCCGAGGCGAACTGTCCCCGGATCAGTATCGGCTGGGCACCCCCGGTTTTCGAGACGCATACCTATTCCGCCTCAATGTATCTCTCGGCGGGGTCGCACGTGTTCGGGATGAAGGCGGACGGTAAGTCCTCCGCTGGGGGCGGTTTGAAGATGTCGGCGGATTCGATCACGCTGACGCCGCAACCCTGAGTTCGGGTGCCGCTACGGGGGAGCTATCCGGCTCCCCCGTAGCGACGTCGGCGGGAAAAAAGGAAATCTATGGGACAATAAGAGAACAAGTACGCGGTCATCTTGGGCAATCTGGGCAATACGAAAGATCGGTTCTGCGGCGGTTACAAGGATAACCCCGAGACCTTCGCTATGCTTGCGCGGGCGGCGGCGATTCCCCACGTCACGGGTGTCGAACTAGTCGGCAACTGGGACATTGTCGAGGCGAGTGCCGCTGTCGAAGGGAACGCCACGCGGATGAAGGGCGCGCTCGCCGATCACGGCCTGGGGTGTGTCTCGATCATCCCCGATCTGTTCGTCGACAAAATATTCGGTCGGGACAGTTTCTTCGCGCTGGATGCCGCCGTCCGTACGCGGGCGGTCGAGTATACGCTCCGCATGGCCGACATCGCGCGGCTACTTGGTTGTGGGTTGCTCGACATATGGCCCGGTCAGGATGACTATGACTACCTACTATGGGCTGATTACAACACCGAGCGCGGTTACCTGCGCGACTGTATCGCCGAGGTCGCGGCGCGGTGCCCCGATATCCGCTTCGCCCTAGAATATAAACCGAAAGAGCCGCGCACCCATTCCTACATCGCGTGGATGGCGGACACGCTCCTGCTATGCGCCGAAACGGGTTTGCCGAACGTCGGCGTGACGATTGACACCGGCCACGCCTTCGTGGCGGGCGAGTCGGTGGGCGAGGCGATAGTGCTCGCGAAACGCGCGGGGGACCGCCTTTTTCATACCCATTTCAACGATAACCACGGCACCTGGGACGACGACATGATCGTCGGCACCGTACATTCGACCACCTACCTGGAGTCGCTGTACTGGCTCCGGCGGACTGGATATGACGGCTGGCTCTCGACGGATCAGTACCCGTACCGCGAGGACGCGGCAGGTGCCATCGGCGGGAGTATCGCCTGGCTACGCGGCTACGGGCGCATCGTGGACGAGCGATACCCGGAGATAACCGCCCTGCTGACACAAAATGACCCGGTTGCCGTGTCGCGCTTCCTGCGCTCCGCGCTGATGCCGGGATTTCACGAACACTCGGAGGAGAACCTGTAATTCAAACTATCGCGCCCCTGTATCCCGCGCCGGAGACGCCCGCGTGGCGTGCTGTCTAGATAGCCCCGCCCGGCGTCGCCGACACGCCGAATGTATTTTTCCGAGCGCGAACCCGTTTCGTTTTGCCCGATGCGCCGCCGTCCGCGCCCACCTATCTTCGGATCGCGGCGGAATCGTCGTATCGTGTCTATGTCAACAGCGTCTGCCTCAGGATCGGCCCCGCGCGCGGGTCGTCCACGGTGAACTTTTTCGACACGTACGACGTGTCCACCCTGTTACGCTCTGGCGAAAGCTACATAGCGGTCCAGGTGGCCTGTATGTAACGTACTGGGGTTCCGGTTCGCGCCCGCCCAGCCCGCGCTTCTCATCCAGCTGGGTGATGGCGATGCCGTCGCGACGGGCGCGGGCTGGGAAGTGGCGCGGGCGGTGGATTGGCGCGAGGACATGCCGATCTACATCTTCCAGACCGGCTTCTCCGAAGGGCGCGATCTGCGTGGCGAACCAGACGGCTGGGAGACGGGCGGCGACACAAGCGCGTGGCACGAGCCGGAACTGATCGCGGCCGCGACGGAACTCGCTGGTAAAAGCATCGTGCCTCGCGACATCCCCGCGCTGGCGCAAACGCTCGTCGCGCCGACATTGCCGCCCGCCGTCCGCGCCCATGTTCCGCGTTTGAGTGACGCCGCCCCCGTCCACATCGCGGAAATGATGACCACCGAGGATCACGCGTCTCTGCCGCGCGAGGGCGACTGCTTCCCGTACGCGGTGCCGCTTTCGGGCGGCGACACGGCGTACATATTCGACTTCGGTAGCTCCGTGATCGGTGGATCTCGCCTCGACATTTCCGCGCCCGCCGGGACGATGGTTGACGTCGGCTATGAAGAGATTCTCCTGAATGATCGCCTCGTGGTCCTGCAAACCAACGAGCATATCGTCTACCGGTTCGCGGACCGGTTCGTGCTACGCGAAGGGCGGCAGACCGTGGAGAGCACGCACGAGCGCGGCTTCCGGTTCCTGCAAGTCACGGTCCGCGCCCCGGCGGGGGAGGCAACGGGGGGATGCTCCCGCGACGATCCATGATCTGAGCGGTGTGGACCGCCGCTATCCGGTCAGCGGGGACGCCGCGGCGTTCCACTGTAGCGACCCCGCGCTCGATAGACTTTTCGACGTTTGTCGCGAGACGCTGTCCGCCTGCGCCACGGATACGCTGATTGACTGCCCGTGGCGCGAGGGCGCGCTCTGGGTCAACGATCTGATCACTGAAAACGTGCTCTGGCTCCGGGCGTTCGGTGACGGGCGTTTGAACGCCCGTTGCCTACGACTCGCCCTGTCCGACCGGCAGGCCGTGGATGGTTTGCTGTCCGGCGTTTGTCCGTGCGACGGACAGGATCAGTATGTTCTGGCACCGACAAACCTGTTCTTCCCGATGATCCTGGAGGAGTATGTCCGCTTTTCAGGAGACCTGCCCCTGGCCGCCGAAGCGGTCACGGCCCTACATCGGGTGTTCGACACCGTGCGCGGATGGCACACCGGCGACGGCGTGATCCAGACGCCGTCGCGCTACTGGAACTTCGTGGACTGGGCCTATCAATTCGTTGGCCGGGAACTAAATGGGAAGCGGTGTTCGGTCGTCTCCTGGTTCCACGCGCACGGGTTGCGGGCGATGGCACGGCTCTGCGAGCGGCTGGGCGACGCGGAATCGGCGGCGCGGTACGCCGTCGAATCACAGTTCGTAGCGGACGCGACGCACCAGGTGTTCTAGGACGAGGCGAGGGAGCGGTACCGGGAGTTCCCCCTGGCAAAAACGGAGAGCGAGGCGAATCCCAACGCGGGACAACTGATACACGCGCTCGCCTACCTCTACGGCGCGACTCTCGACCGGATGACGCAACTCGCGTCCGCGCTGGATGATGAGTCGCTGTTCGCGCCGGAACTGTATATGCAGCACTTCGTGCTACGCGCTCTGATCGCGAGTGGTCAAGACGAGGCGGCCATGCGCCGCGCTCGTCGGTACTGGTTTCCGATCATCGAGACCGTGGGATGGCCCACTATTTGGGAGATGAACGTTCAGCAACATAGTAAATCGGCGTTCCACGGCACGGGAAGCCTGTGCCACGGGTTCGCTTGCACTCCGATCGAGTTCCTGCAAGGGGTGGTGCTAGGAGTATCGCACGTGACGGACGGCTACGATGAGTTCGTCGTCGCCCCGCATACGTTCCATCTCACGGAGGCGCGTGGCACGGTACCCACCCCGCTGGGCACGATCAGCGTGGCATGGGAGAAGCGAATCCGGGGCGATGGGCGGCACGAAACACACGGTCAGGTCACGGTCCCCGACGGCGCGACGGCACTCCTTCCGGGCGCGAACGTCGTGACGCGGCACGGAGCCGGAACCCACTCGTTCCTTGTCCCGTGAGTGTTCCTGGCGGGAGAAAATGGGATCTCCAGCGGGGACCACCCTGCGCGGGGACGATAGTGGCTTATTGCTCTTCTTCGGTCTTCGGTAAGTTCGTATCGGCGGTGATAATCCCTTGCGCGGCAGTGTCCGCGTATGGGGCACCGAGTGGATCGCCGAGCATCACGTCCTTCCAATGGAGGTACGGCGAACCCATATAGAACGATTCGGCCAGGTTGTAGCCGCGCGTGTACCGCTCTAAGACGATCTCGCTCCGCGAGATCGAGTCGCAGTACGGCTCGGATACGAAACCATGCGCGCCCGCCGCGCCCGCGTACGCCGTTAGCAGGTTGATCCCCGCTTTCGCATTCCGATCGCGCAGACCCACCGCGCTCGCGGACCACGTCAGGTCGCAGAGGGCACCGGGCAGGAATCGGAGGCGAGCGAACTTCTCGTCGCTGTACTGCGTGTCGTGCGGCCCCGCCCCCCAGTGCGCCATGTACGGCCCGCCTTCGCCCTGATAGAGCGGCTCCAGCGGGTTGTTCGCGGGCGTCACGTACTCGGTCTGGAGCGACTTGCCCTGCAACACCGCGTTCCCGCCCGCCATGCTCATGCAGAACGAATCGCGCAGGTAGAACGGCCCGCGCACCGGCTTCGCGCTTAACCCCGACTCGACTGGCTGGAACGCGTCGGCGTTGGTCGGCCCATCCAAGCGGCAGACCAGCAACATGCCGCCCCACCGCGCCCGATCAAAGCGTGCGTCCGCGCCGAAATATGGGTTACGCGCCCGCCGCTCTGGTGCCGGTGCCGCGAGGCCCGCGAGCGGAGAGTCGGGCGCGTCGGGTGGGGGTGAGGTCATCAGGCATGTCGCCAGCACCGAGTCCACCGAGTAGCCGCCGAAGTTGCCCCAGTCGGAAAAGCGAAACGGCACCCCGCGTATCAGAACCACGTACGCGATCAGGGAGTCGTTTCGCACCCGCTCGCGCACGTAAGGCAGTATTTCCCCCTCGTAATCGGAGCGGCGGCATTCGTCCGTGAGCGGGCAGGCGAGCGGAACAAGATTATCGGCCGGGATGTGTCGGGCGCGGGCGTAGGTTTCCGCCAGTTCGCGCGATTCGGGGGACCGGGCGTTGAAGGCGACCAGGACGCGGCGCGGCGAATCCGGCGGAACGTTGCCGCGCGTCGAAACGAGCACCGCCTTCGCGGCGGACGCGGAGAGCGAGCGGCGGGCGTTCGTCGCCGTCCACGCCGCGCCGACGAGTACCACGGAAAGGATTAGGAGCGACGGCGCGAGGTCACGTTTACGCCACAGCATGAGGTATCACCGCTTTCGTTACGCCGACCGTCGTGCGGAAGGTTCCTTGCTAGACAATCAACGCGGTGGATTTAGTCATTCGCGTGTCGGGTCGCGTAGCCGGTCGGGGTCGCCCCCTCCCCCAAGCGCGCCCGCTCCGACGCCCGACTGCGAACGGCGAGTCACGGTACAATAACATACTCAACGCCCGACGAAAGCCCGGAATGACCGAGGGCACTGTTCGCTCGGCGCGGGCGGGTCCAAAAGGAGCGGCACGAAGTATGTTCGGAGTCAACGAGAACAACAGAGTGTGGTCATGTTGCGAGCGGTAGCCGACGCCCCCGCCGGTGCGGGCGTCGCCGCGACGCCTGCCGCATTCCGTGAGGAGACGACGGGGCTGTGTCCGACGTGTCTGCGCACCGTGCCCGCCCTGATCTTCGCGGACGCTGGGCTAGTCTGGATCCGGCAGTCCTGCCCGACCCACGGCGAAACCCGATCCCTGCTCGCATCCGACGCGAGCGAGTATGTACGGTTGCGACAGTACGTGCCCGACCGGATCAATGGCGGCTGTTGCGGACCCGGCGAGGTTTGCACGGATAACGGCTCGCCCCCGGTCTGCATCCTGCTACTCGAAATCACGCAAGCGTGTAACCTGCGCTGTCCCACCTGCTACGCGGACGCGCACGGGCACGATTTCCTGTCGCTCGACGAGGCCCGGCGGCGGCTCGACGCGTTCTTCCGGGCGCAGACCCGCCTCGACGTGCTGATGGTGTCCGGGGGCGAGCCGACGATCCACCCGCTTTTCGCCGAAATGCTGGAACTCACGCTGTCCTACCCGATCGGGCGCGTGATCATCAACACAAACGGTTTGCGGATGTACCAATCCGACACGCTGATGGAGACGCTACAAAAGCACCGCTCCCGCATCGAACTCTACTTCTCGTTTGGCAGTTTCCGCGCCCCCGTGCATGAGCGGCTTTACGGACGCGACTTGCTGACGGAGAAGACGGGTGCCTTAAAACGGGCACGGCAAGCCGCGCTGTTCACGACGCTGGTGCCGACCGTGGAGCGCGGCATCAACGACGGCGAGATAGGCGACCTGTACCGGTTCGCGCTGTCGCTCGACAACATCAACGGCGTAACATACCAGCCGGTGATGGACAACGGACGCTACCAGCACGGCTTCGACCCCGCCGACCGTTTGACCGCGACGGGCGTGCTGGCGGAATTGTCGCGGCAGACGAACGGCGAGCTGATCCCCTCCGATTTCGTCGGGTTACCCTGTTCACACCCCGACTGTTGCGTGCTGACCTACGGCTTGCTCGACGCGGGCCGGACTCACCTGACGCCGCTCCCGCGCCACCTTGATGTGGCCCGCTACCTGGATCTTTTTGCCGACCGGATCGCGTTCGCGGGGATAGTGGGCGGCGCGCTACGGCGGGTCTGGTCGGACGTCGTGTCGCTCCGCGCCGGTCAGACGCTGAGCGATCTCGCGACGGTGTTCACGCACGGCGGCTTGCGCGACGTGCTCCCGCTGATCGGGAAGCCGGACGAGATGGGGAAGCGCGTGTTCCGCGTGGTCGTCAAGCCGTTCATGGACGCGCACACGTACGACCATAACCGCGTCAAGGACTGTTGCACGAAGATCATCAACGAGCGCGGCGAGGCGGTGTCGTTCTGCGAGTACAACGTCTTCCACCGGGGCCGCGCACCGAAGCCGGGAATAGCGGGGAGGAAGTTCGCGCCGCTCGCGATGGTGTGATTCTTGTGCTACGCTGATCACACTATGCAACCACACTCCGAAACTTATCTTCTCACCGACGGCACGGGGCGCATCGAGGTGCGCGGCGACCGCGCGGCGTCTGGTCTGTTCCTGGACGGCAAGCCTTTCGTGTTCAACTTCGCCGACTGTGAGGGGAGCATCGGCCAGGATCTGTACCACTTCGCGCCGTTTGTTGACGGTGACAAGAACCGCCTGGCCGGGCTGACCGAGGTCACCACTGACCTACCGCCGGGGGGGACCTGCTTTTCGCAACTGATCCTGCCGCTGTTGCGCCAATTCCCGCCGGGCGTTTACACGCTGACGCTTGCGCCCCTCGCACCCGGCGAAACTTGGGTCGAGTACTACCTGGAGGATTATGTTCTGAACTGGTCCTACGTTGAGTCAGGCTATTACCCGGAGTCGGACGGCGTTTACGGCGGGAAGACGCTGGTCGCTACGCAACCGGACGGCTCGCTGGACGACGTCCGAATCGCCCACTACTGGTACGCCATCGAAGGTGGGGCGCGACCGTTCGCGATCACGGCGTCCACCGAAAGCGCGATGGGCGAGTTCGTTCTGGATGGGCATCATAAGTTGCGTGCGTATGCTCACGCCGGAGTGATACCCTGGCGGCTCTGTATTTCTAAAGCCTTGTCACCCCTGACGGAAGGCGAATGGCCCGCGTCTATCGCCGCGCCTCGCGCGTGGCACCGTAATCACGCATCCGCCGACGTCAGGTAGGGCCGTCTGCTCACGATGGTACGATACTTGGCACTCGCTCATCGGTTCAGTAAACTGATACCAATTCGGCGCAGTGCGCCCTGTTCCTACGCGGGCACTGTCATGCGCCGGGGAGTACGTCATCCATCGCATTCGAGGTCGGTCATATCACGCTGGGGGACGCGTAGGTTAAGATACTCAGAGGAGGGTCAGACAATGGATCAGGAACGGCATCGTTTGTTATTTTTGGATATTGACGGCGTGCTGATCGTTGACGGCGGAGGGGGGTACGGCTTCGACAACCCCGACCCTGTTCTGGTCGGGCGGGTGAAAAGCCTCGCCGACCGTGCGGGCGTGAAGATTATCCTCAGCTCACTATGGCGGCTGAGCGGGAAGAAACGAACCCAACTGAGCCAGTTAGGCTTGACGCTCCACGGTTGCACCCCGGAGCTTTCGGGGCGGGGACGCGCCGCCGAAATAGCCGCGTACGTCGCGAGTTTTCGCAGGGCGCATACCGACGCCGAGATTGACTATGTGATCTTTGATGACGACGACGGCGCGGGCATCGCGGGACACTTCTATTTGTGTGATCCCGAAACGGGCTTGACCGATGAAATCGCGCGGTCTGTACATCTTCGGTGGAGTGGGTGGTGATTCGACTGACGTGCAGGAGGGTACCGTGAGCAAATTCACTCGGATACATGGCACCATCAAGACGTATACTTAGTAAACGTGGAACGTGGGTTTCAACCCGCGTGACACCGAAAAACGCATGACAGCAACGTACAACCCTACAGCCGCTACCCGCGTCCGGCTTACCCAGCCTCGACGCTTTCCACAGAAGCGGTGGGCACGATGACCCGCGTCAAAATCTGCGGCCTGACCAACGCGGAGGACGCCCGCGCCGCCGTCCGCTTCGGCGCGGACGCGCTCGGCTTTATCGGCGTGCCGGACACGCCCCGCTTCATCACGCCCGACCGGATGCGGGAGGCGACGCGGGGACTGCCCCCGTTCGTGACACGGGTCGTGGTGGTGCGTTCGCCGGTGGACGCCGCCGGGTATGGGGCCGATGCCGTGCAGTATTATGGCGGTGATGCCGCCGCTCCTGGCTTGCGGCGCATCCGCGTGTTCCGGGTCAAGGACGAGGCGAGTCTGGCCGAGTTGCGTGGGTACCATTTCACGCCGGACGCGGTGCTGCTGGACGCGTTCCACGAAACCGCGCTTGGCGGCGCGGGGCACGTATTCGACTGGAGCCTCGCGCTCGAAGCGAAGCGGATCATCGGGGACCTGCCTCTGATCCTGGCGGGCGGTCTGACCCCGGACAACGTCGCGGAGGCGATCCGCGCGGTACGCCCGTACGCCGTGGACGTTTCGAGCGGCACAGAGGCGGAGCCGGGGCGCAAGGACCACGACAAGATATGCCGCTTCATTGAGGCGGCGCGTGACGCGGACCGTGAATTATCGCGCGGAGACGGGCAGGAATAGCAAGAGTGGGCGCGGAAAATCAGTGCGGCGGGTAGCCACAACAACCGCAAGCAAGGAGAAACATCGAGACATGATCCTAACTGTTCTTCCCGAGCGCGTCGCCATCTGTCAGTTGCCGCCTGAAACGCCGCCACCGTCGTGGGCATGGCTCGGCGCGTTCTGCTCCGTGACACGCACCGCGACCGAGCTTTCCGTCGTGACAGGCTCGGAAAATGTGCCGCCCGATGTGTCCTGCAACTCCGGCTGGCGCATCCTCGCCGTCAAAGGCCCGCTCGCGTTCGACATGACGGGGGTGCTGTCGTCGCTGTCCGAGCCGCTCGCGGGCGCGGGCGTGAGCCTATTCAGCGTCTCCACCTTCGACACGGACTACCTGCTGGTCAAGGAAGCCAGCCTCCCCGACGCTATCGCCGCGCTA
>JAYUUO010000202.1:0-10147 GCA_043754515.1 Armatimonadota bacterium | reverse complement strand
CATGACATTTAGAGCCACCGTCATTTGATGGGGCTTCCTCTGAAAAACACCGGCGACGGGTAAATCCTAAATGTCATGTATTTTGGCACACGCACTTAGTAGTTGGTATAAAATAGGCAAGTGCGCCTAGGCACACTTGCCTACCCGAGGTGATCCGGTCACACACAGACGAACCATGAATCAACCACCGTTCTTGAGTCGCTTCTCGTAAGAAAAGACAGAGGTCGGATTAGCAGAACACCTATCACTGCAACGTACCGGTTGACTATTCAGCGACAGGATATCTCTGTACAGAACACCAATGAGTGCAGAGATCGTAGGCAGTCGCTCCTGTACCATGATCAACTTTGTCACATGAATCATTGCATATCTCTAGGCGGTTTGCATTGTCGCATGTACCGCAACAGCCCGGAGCGGCCGCCAAGACGCTGTTTGCGCCCGCATAAACAGTGATCGGCGCTGTCATGCAAACACCCAGCACGAGATACTTGCGGAATTGCTTCATAACGCTCCTTGCTTCCAAGCTTCTCGGAAGCGGCGGCAGTTTTAGAGGACATGCTACGTAACAGGTAATAACATAAAATGTTCATGGTAGCGGCTCCTTGCGTGCCATTGGGCCGGCTGTTAATCCTTTGTGGAGGAATTGACACCCCGTACGGTGTACCTGCTTACGGACGGCAAGACGATGTGCGTCCACCGTTTATAAAACGGCGACCGGTCAGGAGAAATCTCGATGTTTCAAGCAGTTTCGTTCCGCGCTTCGCGGAACGCGTTTTCGCGCGCGCCCTTCCGGGGCGCGGCTTTCTTGTGTGCCGTGACCGCGTTGATGCCGGGCGTCGCGCAGGCGCAGACGATCTACGACGCCGTGCTGGGGACCGTTCCCGGTAGCCAGGGCTGGACCTACTTCGCGACCGGGGGAACACAAACCGCGCCCAACCCGCCCGCGCAACCCTACACAACGCAGGATACGACGGGCGGGAACGCGTTCCAGGGCGGCTACACGCGCCTGACGCCCTCCGCCCTCGACCGCGTCACCGGCTATATCGTCCGCTTCGATGTGGGAGTCGGTCAGGAAGCGCATACTCGGCCCGACCGCGCCGGGTTCAGCACCATCGTCATCGGGAGCGATAAACGCGGCATCGAACTCGGGTTCTGGGGGGATCGGGTGTTCGCGCAGAATGACGGTATCGCAGCCGACGACGGCCAGAGCGGGACGACGATTTTCACGCACGGCGAAGAAGGACTCACCGACACCAGCCTGATGACGCGCTACGACCTGCGGGTGCTCGGGAACGCCTACACCCTTTCCGCGGGCGGCTTCCCGCTTCTGACCGGTAACCTGCGCGACTACACGGCGTTCAGCGGTCCCATTAATCCCTACACGACCGCGAACAACCTGTTTCTGGGGGATGACACGACCTCGGCGAGCACGCGGTGGAACTTCCGGTTCGCGTCCGTCGCGCCGGTCGTGGTGCCGGAACCGTCGGCGCAAATCCTGTTCGCGCTCGGCCTCGCCCTCTGCTGCGTGATGAGCCGGTGCGTAGGCGGGAAGTCCGCGAAGTAGCCTCCCGCGCGAGGGCGGGCGTCATCCGGCGCGGGTGCCACCCCCGGCGCGTCAGAACGCCTGATGCTCGCCATACAGCGCGTGCCCGTCGAACGGCTGCCGGGTATCCTCGAACCGGTGCCATTTAGCGTGTCCGTCCGCGTACACGTAGTTGCCGCCGCCGGAGTGCCGACTGCTCGCGATGGCGGCGGGGTTCGCCCGATCCGTAGTGCTAGTAGGCGACTCGCTCTCGCCCGTCCATGGGTGGTAGTGGACGTCGCGGAAGTCCGTCGTCTTGTCGCCGTCGCTACGCCGCTCCGCGATATAAATGGACTGCGAAGGGGTAGAGATTCGCGCCTCGGTCGCGCCGAACAGGTAGTAGGCATTCAGCACGTAGCTGGATAGCGGGCCGGGCGGCGGCGCGCCGTTCGCCACGCAGTTCCTACCGGCATCCAGAATCGCCGCGCCGCGCGAGTCGGGGTCGGACGGAGAGACGTATAGCTGTGTTCTGTCCGCGTCGTTCCCGCCGACGTAGGGCAATATTTTGTCGAAGGGCGAGCCGTAATCGTCCGCTTCCAGCTGCCCGTTCGCGTCGTCATCGGTGCCAGAATGCTCCTGTCCGGTGGACGTTCCGCGACCTGCCGGAACCACCCCCGCCGCCCGCGAATATACGTCCACGCCCCGCGCCCGCCGGGATGCTTCACCGTCCCGCGCCCGCCAATTAGACACGCGGCCAAACTATGATGCAATCGCCCGAGCCTAAGTGGTCGGTCCGCCGGTCGCGGGTGCCCACCCGTGGTTTAATACCCGCGTGGATTTAACCAAACCCTCCGAACTCAAATCACTGCTCGCGCGACACGGCATGAACCTGTCCAAGCGGTTCGGCCAGAACTTCCTCGCCGACCGTTCGCACCTACTCAAAGTGGTGAATACCGCCGACGTCCGCGAAGGGGACCGTATATTCGAGATCGGGCCGGGCGCGGGGACCCTCACCGTGGAGCTGGCGACGCGGGCGGCGCGGGTCGTCGCGGTGGAGTTGGATCGCGCCCTGCCCCCGGTGCTAGCCGAAGTCCTCGCGCCGTATCCCAACGCCACCGTGGTTATGGGCGATGCACTCAAGTTCGACCTGCCCAGCTTCCTCGCCGAACACCTGGGCGCGTGGTCGGGCGACGCGCCGTACAAAGTGGTCGCCAATATCCCCTACAACATCACCTCGCCGATTCTGATCCGGCTACTCGAACACAAGCATCTTTTCTCGACGATCACGCTCATGGTGCAGAAAGAGGTGGCGGAACGGCTGAAGGCACCGCCCGATTCGCCCGCCTACGGCTCGCTTTCCGTGTTCGCGCAGTATCAGGCGGTGGTAACAGTCGCGGGAACCGTTCCGCGCGGCGCGTTCTTCCCGCCGCCGCGCGTAGACTCCGCCATCGTGCATCTGGTGCCGCGCCCGGTGCCGCCCGTCGCGGTGCCGAGCGACGCGGCGTTCTTCCGGGTCAGTCGCGGGGTGTTCGGGCAACGGCGCAAGACGCTCGCGAACGCCCTGATCGGCGCGTCGCCGGGCGGGTTCCCGAAAGAGTCGGTGCTAGCGGCATTAGAGGAGACCGGAATTGACGGCACCCGCCGCGGCGAGACGCTCACCCTGGAAGAGATCGCGACGCTAGCGCGGGCACTGCCGGTCGAGGCAGTCCCCACTTTCTAGTTCTCCGCGCCTTGGGGCAACGCTCTTCGCCTTCTTACTCTCCGGCTCCCCTCGCCCGGCTTCACGCCGCGCCCGCGTCGGCGCGGGGTGGGTGCCCGCGTGGTTACGCGAGCGCGGCACACCCCCCAGGGTCTGAGAGGCGCGTAACCAACGAAACTATGATGCAATCGCCCTAGGGAAGGCACAAGGCGATGGCATCATAGTTTCGTTGGTAATACAACGTATATTCGCGGGTGCGGACAGCGCGCCGTTCCGGTGGGCGCGAGTGCGGACGGTGAACCGTTCCCACCAGATGCGCCCCGCCGCCCCCGCCGGATAAGTGGCCTAACCGTGGCGCGATCGCCGCAGAGAGGAGCGTCACCGGTATAAGTAGTCGCGCATCTGTCGCTGGCGGGCGAGGGTGCGCAGCTTGCGCAATGCCTGCGCCTCGATCTGGCGCACGCGCTCCCGGCTGATCGACAGATCGTCGCCGATCTTTTGCAGGACATACGCCTCCTCGCCGTCGAAGCCGAACCGCTTGCGCATGATCACCTGCTCGCGCTCGTCCAACGTCCCCATGATGACGTGGATCTCCGCGTTGAGTTCGGCGGACGCCAGGATCGCCTGCGGGTCGGGCGCGTCGCGGTCGTGGAGTAGCGAGCCGAGGCTCGCGCCGCTGTCCTCCCCGACCGGCATGTCGAGCGAGAGCGGGTCCGCCAGCGTTTGCAATAGAAGGGTGACTTTGCGTAGCGTCAGACCCATGCGCGGTGCCAGCACGTCGGCGGTGGCCTCCTCGCCCGTCTCACGCCGGTACTCGACGCGGATGCGCTCGATCTTGCGCAGTGCTTCGGAGACGTGCGCGGGCAACCGGATACTTTTGCTTTTGTTGTCAACGGCGCGGCCGATGGACTGGCGTATCCACTGCGTCGCGTACGTCGAGAAGCGGTAGCCGCGCCGCCAGTCGAAGCGTTCGGTCGCGGTCATCAGGCCGATGGCACCCTCCTGGATCAGGTCTTCGAGGGCGATTCCCGACGAGCGGTACGCCTTGGCGACCGCGAATACCAGACGCATGTTCGCCTCGACCAGCCGCGTCCGCGCGGTCTCGCCCGCCGCCCCGCCCCGCTGAATCCGCTTGGCGAGCACGACCTCCTGCTCCGGCGATAGTAACGCGGCGCGCGTCAGGCGGCTGGCATAACTGTACGGGTCGGTGCCGTTATTCCCGGTGGTCACCGCGTCTTCCTCCGTTTCCGGGGACGACCCGTCGCGCGGCGCGGCAGCGGGCGGCGCGAAGTCCGTCGCCGCGAACGGGGGCGGCGCGAGGTTGATCCAGGGGGCGACGCTCGCCCCCGTTTCAGGAACGGTCACGGTCATAAGTTGCTCCTTGTTACCGGGCGCGGCGGGGGGGGACTGTCGGCGATGCCCGACACCATCCGCCCGCAACGTCTCGATAACTCCGCTTGCGAACCGATCCGGCAAGCACGGCGTTCCGCGTGGAACCGCCCCCGGGGACTTGACTCCGGTCGCCCCGGCGGGGTAAACCGTCACCCCGACTACGGCGCGATCCCGGTATCCCCGACGCGACCATCTTCGGAACGCTTCGGGCACACCTGTAAGTCGCACAATCCGTGCCAATAGGCGGGATCGCGCGACAAATTCATGCGCGGCTTGCAGCGTCTTTTCACGGAGGGTGGCTCTCACCCGTACATGATAACAAACCGGGGTCTCGAAAAGCAAACAATTTGTTTGCCTTTGGCCACCGGTAACGCCGCACTGGTATGATAAACGCGCCCGACACGCGCGGCATATTAGCCCGCCCGGTGACTCCGCGCGGTACGCCACGTGAGGGCGCGACTGAAGGTAGACCTGCCCACGCCCTGTTTTGGAATCACTCCCGACTGCGCCATACTACGGTCGTATCCCTAAACCCTACGATGCCGTCACCAAACGCCTGATCGAGATGCACCCCGCAGACACGTCCGCACACTTGTGGACTGGGTCGCGTCCCTCGGGCTCCCGCCGGGCGAGGTGTCGCTCGTGGACGCCGACGCGTTTGCACACTTGCAAACCTGTCCACGACAAAAACTGCGTTTTGTCGGACATCACCCTCTACGCCGACCGCATCATCCGCGCATCACCGGCACGTTCGACGTGCCCGACATTTCCGGTAACATTTACTTCGCGTTCCGCTACAATGTCGTTCGCGTATGGCAATTAGATGTCGGAGAACTACTTGAAGGAGCACTGTCCACGCTACCGTTCGCGCCGATCTCGAACGTGCGCCCGACCGGGTTGGGGCGTGTTATCAAGATGATGCGGGCGCGGATCGAGGCCGAGGCGACAGGCGAGACGGAGGAGGGCGAACTGTGGACGGCGACGAATATTTTTATGGGCTTGCGGTACGATAAGACATTCCGAAACCAGATGCGACGGGGTATTTATCAGATACGGGAATCGAATGCTTACCAACAAATCTTGCGCGAGGGGCGAGCCGAGGGGCGAGCCGAGGGATTGACGCAAGGCCGGACCGAGGGGCAGGTCGAAGGCGCGTTGCGGGAAGCCCGGCGTATTCTGCTCCGACAGGGGATGCGTCGCTTGGGCGTCGCGCCGCCCGCGATAGAGGCACGGGTGCGGGACATTGGCTCGCTCACGGTTTTGGAGGAGTTGCTCGACCGCGTACTCGATGTCGAGGCGTGGGATGGCTTGCTGGATGCCATTTGAGAGAGCGGCTCGCGCGTCATCGGTATTTGGAGGGTATCCGGAGGAGAGGGGATACCGACGACACGCGATCTGACTCACGGCGCAAGCGCACCCCGCTCCTTATCGCGGGTGCAAACAACCAGCAACGGACGCAATTGCCCCCGATCAAGCGAGCGTTAATACCTCGGCTTTGACGAGACGCCAATCCACAGGCGTCTCCCCCGCCTTCTCCAGAGCCTCGTTAATCTTGCTGAAGGGTTTACTGGCGAAAAACCCGGATTTGGCCGACAGGGGGGACGGATGCACGGTGGAGATGACGATGTGCTGCTCCGACGCCGCGAGCAGTTTCTCCTTCTTCTGCGCGTAGGCACCCCATAGGACGAAAACGACCGGATCGGGCTTCGCCGCTACCGCGCCAATCACGGCGTCGGTGAACGTCTCCCAGCCGCGCCCTTTGTGCGACGCCGGTTCGTGCGCGCGGACGGTGAGCACGGTGTTGAGCAGTAACACCCCTTGCTCCGCCCAGGAGCCTAGATAGCCCTCGTTCTTCGGCGACTCGATCCCGAGGTCGCTCTGTAGTTCCTTCAGGATGTTACGCAGGGAAGGCGGCGGCTTAATGCCGGGGCGCACCGAGAACGACAGCCCGTGCGCCTGGTCGTCGTTGTGGTAGGGGTCCTGACCGAGAATGACGACCTTCACCGCGGAGAGCGGCGTCAGCTTCAGCGCGTTGAAAACGTCGGGTTCGGGCGGAAATACCGTGTGCGCCGTGCGCTCCTGATCTACGAAAGCCGCGAGTTCGGCTATATACGGCTTCGTGAGTTCGGCGGACAGCGCGTCTCGCCAATCGTCTGGTAAGGTCATATCCATAATATTTCTCAATTCTCCAAAAAGGTGACTACTCCTGCACTACGGCGGAAAGTACCGATGCGGAAGGATATTTCCGCGTCCTCCATTCACGCCGTAGTAGTTCGCAGGTACAACACCACGGAAACGGGAATAGTAAAGCCATGCCGGACACTTCTAAAAAGTTAGTTCTGATTGACGGGAATTCGCTCCTTTATCGCGGCTTCTTCGCGATGCGTGCGCTGACGACCAGCGCGGGGTTGCACACGAACGCGATATTTTCATTCACGATGATGCTGCTCACGCTTTTGCAGGATCAACAGCCGGATGTCATGATCTGCGCCTGGGACAAAGGCAAGACGTTCCGCCACGACGAGTACGCCGAGTACAAAGGCACCCGCAAAACAACACCCCCCGAACTGACGGAGCAGGCACCGCTCGCCCGCGAACTGGTCAAGGCGTTCCGCATCCCGACCGTGACCGCGCCGGGCTTCGAGGCGGACGACATCATCGGGACGCTCGCGAGGCAGGGCAAAGAAGCCGGCTACGACGTGATTATCGTCTCCGGCGACCTGGACGCGCTACAGCTCGTCGAGCCGAACGTCCGCGTCATGACCACCGTGAAGGGCGTCACCGACACCGTGATCTACGACGAGGCGAAAGTGGAGGAACGGTACGGCCTGAAGCCGAACCAGCTCGCCGACTACCGCGCCTTGAAGGGCGACACGAGCGACAATATACCCGGTGTCCCCGGCGTCGGCGAGAAGACCGCAACCACGCTGTTGCAACAGTACGGCACCGCCGAAAATGTCTTCGCGCATGCGGACGAGATCAAGCCGCCCAAGATTCAGGCGGCGGTCGCCGCGAACGAGGCGCAGATAACGCTTTCCAAGCGTCTCGCCGTGATCGTGCGCGACGTCCCCCTGCCCGATGTTGACCTGCCCGCGCTCGACTCGGAGCGGGTGGAACCTGATTGGCAGGCGGTCCGCGATCTGTTCGAGCGGCTGGAGTTTCGCACGTTGCTCCGACGATTGCCCGCCGGGAGCAAAGCGGCGGACGCGCCCGTGACGGTGAACGAGCGGCTCGACGCGGATGATTACGACCCGTTCGCCGCCGACGAGTCCGAGGTCGCCGCGCCGCCCCCGGATGAGCCGCGCGAGATGGTCGCCGCGGACTGGCAGAGCATAGAGCCGGACGACGAGGCCGCCGTCCGCGCCATGATGGACGCGATCCGGCGGGCGGACCGGATCGGGGTACGTCTCGACGTGACCGAGGGCGGCGTGCTAGACGCGAAATTGCGCGGCGCGGCATTCGCGACCGGCGGAGGAACCGTTTACTACGTGCCGCTGATGATGCCCGACGCGACGCGCCCCGCGACTGACGCGGAGCCGAAGATCGTGGGCGGCGCGGGACAACCCTCCCTATTCGACGCGCCGACAAGCGAACCCGCCGCCGCTGGTGTGACGGGGCACGCGGCGGTGGGCGAAAAAGACATACTGCGTGTCATCCTCTCCGACCCGGCGGTCAAGAAAATATGTCACGACCAGAAGACCGACGCCGGGGTATTGCTCTGTCACGGGATCATGCTACGCGGCGTGGTGTTCGACACCGAGATCGGCTCGTACCTGCTGAACGCCGGGCGGCGTGCCTCCTTCCCGCTCATTGATGTGGCGGGCGACTACGCGGGGCGCGAACTGCACCCGCTCGACAAGAAGGAGCGCAAAACGATGGAGGAGGGCGACATCGCGGCGCACGAAAAGAGCGAATCGTTCGCCGCCGCCGACGCCCTGCTCGCGATCACGAAAGTTCAGGAGCCGCGCCTGTCCTCCGAAGGGACGCTAGAGGTAATGCGAACGCTGGAGCTTCCCGTGTCCCCAATCCTCGCCGAGATGGAGACCACGGGCATGGTCCTCGACTCGGATGCGCTGAACAAAATGGCGGCGCAACTGACGACCCAGATCGCCGACCGGGAGAAGGAGATATTCGCGCTCGCGGGCGGCGAGGAGTTTTCCATCGGTTCCACGAAGCAATTACAGGAAGTGTTGTTCGAGCGGCTGAAGATCCCCGCGAACAAGAAAACGAAAACGGGCTATTCCACCGGCGTCGAGGCACTCGAAGAACTCGCGCCCCAGTTCCCTATCGTCGCGAAGGTGCTTCAACACCGGGGGCTAATGAAACTCAAGAATACCTACGCCGAAGCCATGCCGCTGTTGGTGCGCGCCGACACGGGGCGATTGCACACGACGCTGAACCAGGCACTCGTTGCCACCGGGCGTATTTCGTCCTCGAACCCGAACCTGCAAAACATACCCGTACGCACCGAGATCGGGCGCGAAATACGCCGCGCCTTTATCGTCGCGCCGGACAAGATCCTCATTTCCGCCGACTATTCCCAGATAGAACTGCGCATCTTCGCGCACGTCACGAAGGACCCGGCACTGGTCGCGGCGTTCCATTCCGGCGAGGACATCCACAAATACACGGCGGGCAAGATGTACGGTGTGCCGCCTGAGGACGTGACCGGCGACATGCGACGCGCCGCCAAAACCGTTAACTACGCGGTGATCTACGGCATCTCGGAGTTCGCGCTCGCCAAGCGGTTAAGCATTTCCTTCGCAGAGGCCAAGACCCTCAAGGAGTCGTACTTCGCCCGGTTCCCCGGTGTCCGCGCCTATATTGACGGCACGGTTGAGTTCGCGAAGGACAAGGGCTACGTGCAAACACTGTTCGGTCGCCGCCGCTTCATACCAGACATCAACAGCCGCGTGTTCCAGTTCCGTCAGGCGTCGGAGCGCGCGGCGGCGAACATGCCGGTACAGGGCACCTCGGCGGACATCATGAAACTGGCGATGGTAGCCGTGCGCGAGATGCTGACGCGGGAGGGGTTTCAGGCGCGAATGCTCTTGCAGGTGCATGACGAACTGCTCTTTGAAACGGACCCGGACGAGGTGCCGCGACTCGCGCCGCATATTCGCGCGGCGATGACGGGGGTGTACACGCTCGACGCGCCGCTCGAAGTGGAGGTTAAAACCGGTAAAACATGGGCGGACGTGACGCCCGTCCCGGATGAGCCAGCCGATTCGGTGTCGGATCTGTTGTGAGTTTCGCGGGGCTTGTGTGTTGTCGCGGGGCCAGAAAGGATGCACCCGAAGCGAGTACCATCTCGTGCCGGTGAGCGTCGCCGTGCCGTCGCCGTTGTCGCGCACGCTCATCTCGCCCTGAGACAGCCGCCCGTGTTGTGTAAACTCCGGATACACCGGCTGCTCCGTGATGGTGAAGAATAAAGATAGGAGTTACGCGGTTGGCGGTTTCGGATGCCCGGATCTGTCCGTCCCACCCGCAAGCGGGTACCCGACGTCCGGCTACGAAGTAGCCTGGACAGGCAA
>JAYUUO010000201.1:0-30836 GCA_043754515.1 Armatimonadota bacterium | reverse complement strand
GCGAGCCGCGAAAGATGGGGCTACCGCACCTGGTGCGCACGCGGGTAATGAACCCGGTTTCGGAGCAGGAAGCGGATCGTGGCGAACCCGGCGTCCTCGCCCACTACGACTTGGCTAACCTGAACTCGTGCCTGGCGATCCAGACCGAGGATTGGGGCTACGCGCACCCGGATGGCGAAGGGTTCGTTTTGCTCGGTCGTGCACCCGGAGCGGCACTACGAGGGTGCTCGCTAACCGCCGAGGAGTTCGCGGCACGGCAGACAGGCGGATAGACATTTGGATCAACTTTTCAAGGAACCGCTCCAGGCGTTCTTCCCATAGTTCATGGAACTGTTCTTCCCGGTCGAGGCGGCGCGGCTGGGCTTCACGCGCGGCGTCTCGTTCCGCGATGGCGAGGCGTTCACCGACGTGCCAGACCGACGTGCCAGAAGGGGCGCGACACGAAGTGGACCTGCTAGCCGAAGTTCACGCGCGTGATGGCGGGTAGGAACTGATCCTGATACATGTGGACGTACAGAAACTACGGCGGGGCAACTTCCCGTATAGGATGTGGGAGTACTACGCGCTCCTCCGGCTCCGGACAAAACTACCGGTGTTCCCGCTGGCGATCTACCTGCCCGGCGGCGAGGGTGGTCTTGTCGAGGGGACATACACGGAGTCGGTACTGGGGATGACGCCGCTCTTGTTCCGGTGTAAAGCGGTCCGGCTACCAGATCTGTCGGCGGACGATTGGCGGGAGCGTGACAACCCGCTCGCGCCGTTCCTCGCGCCGGTGATGAAGACAAGCAAAACGGGGCGGGTAGCGCAGAAGTTCGAGGCACTGGTACGCATAGCGCGAACCCGGACGGATGACGCCCGAAAATCGCTACTCGTCAACGTGGTCGAGCGTTTCATCGTATTTCAGTCGGCGACGGAACAGGCCGACTTTCAACGCCGGCTGGCGGAAGTCAGCCCCGACGCAGAGATAAAGAAGATGATCTCGGTTTACGAAGAGCGTGGGATACAGATCGGCTTTGAGCAAGGCATCGCGCAGGGCCTGTCGCGGGGGCAACAGCACTCGCGCCTGCGCATCCTCACGGCAAAGTTCGGTGCCGCCCCCGGAAGTCGTCAAGTGGGTTGAGTCTACAACCGAAGTGGCGGAACTGGAAAAGATTCAGGACCGCGCGCTAGCCGCGGCGACGATGGATGAGATGGGGATGCCCTGAGACGCCTGGATCCCGCGACGGTCGGTACTGCGGACTAGATGCGATCGGGACGCATACTCACCCTCCGAACGGCGCGGGCTTTATCCCTCGCCTTGATAAACGGTCCCGTCGCCCGCGTACAGAACATCCGTGCGCAGGACATATTTGCGCCCCACCGTCACCTGTGCCCCTTCGTGCCATATCTCGTGCGTGAAGAACAAAGCGGTTCCGGCGGCGGGCGTGATTCGGATCGAAGGGCTGACGGACTTGCCCTTTGTAAACCCCCAATCGCTGAACACTGTTTCGCCGCCCTCACACCCGTCATTCAAGTAAAACAGTAGCGTCAGGCGGCTTACCTCACCGGTCGGGAGGTGAACGCGCCCGTCCAGATGCCGCTTGAACTGTTGTCCCGGCTCGTAGCGGTAAAATCAGAAGCGTGGGTTGAGCCGCGTCACCACGAAGCCATCTATCCCGGCGGGGGCGTGTTCCCGCATCCGCTCCCAGAGAGTGTCGGCTAAAATCTCGTCGTCCACGGTCGCCCGGTCGTTGTTGCGCAAGTCCGTGCACATCTGTGCGCCACCCGCTAGCGCAACCATCACCGCGTCGAAACCCGCCGCCCCCCCGTGCGCGATGAACTCCGCGCACTCCCTCTGAGTGAGTGCCCCGGCAACGGACCATACGTCCGCGTCATATCGGTGTAGCATCATTCCGCCTCTGACTCTTATTGTACCTGAAACGTGAACGAACCCGCAATCCGGTGACGCGACGCCGCCGGGGGTACGATCCCCGGCCTTTTAGTGGCCCGGATTCCCACAGGAAGCACGGGACGTAGTACCGACGTCACGTTCACGGCGCATGGATCGTTGATAAGGAGACACGATTGGCGGCGCGGGACTTCGTTTCCCATCGCCTCCTGTTGGGTAACTTGAGGGGAGAGAACTGCCGCCCGCGAACGAGAATCCGAAAAAATGCAGACTGTAAAAACGCTAGGACCCTATAAACTGAGGCGCGAGACGGGGCGGGGCGAAGCCTCCGTCGTTTACGAAGGAGTAGACACACGTATCGGGCGCACGGTCGCGGTCAAGGTTCTGGGCGTCCCGCCCAACCTTTCACCCGAGCAGAGCGAGGCACTGAAGCGCCGCTTACAACGCGAGGCACGCGCCGTGGGTCGTGTGTCACACCCTAACGTGGTAAAGGTGTTTGTGGTTGGTGAACAAGACGGTGTTCACTATCTCGTGATGGAGTTTTTGGATGGGGTGACTCTGCGTGACCGACTTGCGGATGGCCCCCTTCCATTCGGCCAAGCAGCTAACATCCTGGACCAAGTGGCGGCGGGTCTCGAGGCGGCACATGCGCGGGGCGTTACCCACCGGGACGTGAAGCCGTCCAACGTGATGGTGCTCCCCGACGCGGCGGTTAAACTGACTGACTTCGGTCTCGCGTATGTAGAGGATGATGTTTCCCTCACCTCGCACGGCGGTGTGATCGGATCGCCGTCGCACATGTCGCCGGAGCAAGCACGCGGCGAGTCGGCAACTCCCGCCTCAGATCTGTGGGCACTCGGCGTTCTGCTTTACCAAATGCTGATCGGCAGGTTGCCGTTCGAGGCGCAGAATGTCCCATCCGTTTTGTATAAGATCGTCCACGAGGAGCCGACCATCCCGCCGTCGTTCCCCGCCGAGGTGTCAGACATCCTTAGACAGGCACTCGACAAAACCCCGGAACGACGGTTCCCGTCCCCCCACGCGCTCGCTGATGCCTTCCGATCTACCCTGTCCGAGTCGGCGACGGTGCCGAGTCAATCAGCTTGGACAGGGCCACCTTTAGCCGTAAACATATCCGCCGGAGGTGACATGGTGCCCGAGCCGAATGCGGCGCAACCACGTGCGCCGCGCCGCCTCATACCCATGTGGCAGGTAGCGGCAACGGTAATCGCGCTGTTCGCACTCGGGGGCGCGTCCCTTCTTGCATCACATAACTTGGTGCGGGGATTGGGATCGCGTGACACTCTGGTCTACAAATCTGCCTCCGATTCGTTGCCGGAACTAGATGCGTTGGCCGCGTCGCCTCTGTCATCGCCCCCCCCTCCGCGCATCGCGCCCCCCTCCCCCGCCGCTCCCCGGCACGGGCGGCTCCGGGTCAGTCTACGTCCTCGGACGGTCGTCGCTGTCAAGCCGATCCTCCCACCGCCCACGCCTACCCCAGTTCTCCGGCTGTCGAGGCGGCACCGGGCGGCATCGCCGGGAGCGACGGTGGTCGTCGCGGAGCCACAAACCGCGCCCACGGGACAAGCCACTCCTACACCCCAACCTGCATCTAACCTGGGGACTACGGAGGTGGGTAGCGGGCAACAAACAGTGGTCCGAACCAACAGTCAGGTGATCGCGGCCATGCCGACACCCGTAACTACTCCGGCACCGCGCCCCATGCCTACGCGTACCGCCGAGACAGTCGCCTCGCCCGCACCAGAGGTGAGCCGTCCTGTTCCGCCGGATGCGAACCATACCGTTCCCGTCGTGGAGGTAGGCAAGGCGACTTCGGGTCCTCCCGAGGGAGCGGTGGTGCCATCACGCGATGACACCGACGCTGAACTGCGTGATCTGCTCAAGATGTGGATCGCCGCTACAAACGCGCGCGACATTGGGGAGCAGATAGGGTTCTATCCCGCAAGTTTGGAGAGCTATTATGGTAACAGAAATGTTTCGCGTCGCGCGGTGCGCACGGATAAGGAGCGCGTGTTCGGAGATGCCAGCCAAGTGGAGCTGAACGCGAGCGGGACGGAGATCGCGATCAGTCCGGACGGGCAGCGTGCCGAGATGCGGTTCCAAAAGCGATATTTAATTCGGGGCGGGCACGGCACACGTCGCGGGACAGTGACTCAGGAACTGCGGTGGCGGCTCATTGGCGACGGGTGGAAGATCGTTTCGGAGCGTGATCTGCAAGCCAGCCGCTGAGTATCTCTACTTCCAAGACTTTATTCTCCCGTTAGCGACGCCAGGATCGGGTACACTGAAACTGTGATGATCCGCGCAGCCGTGCGACAAGCGTGAATGGTTAGCCCTTCGGATCGCCCGCGATCATGCTTCCCCCGCTCTTATTGTCTTTGCGCGTCGCGACCGTGGCGTTACTCTGTACGTTCCCGCTCGCGGTGTTTTTAGCGTGGCGGTTGGCGCGGGCGCGGGTCGGGTGGGTACACACCCTTGTCGAAACACTGCTGACGCTCCCGCTGATCCTGCCGCCCTCCGCAATCGGGGTCGGGCTGATTTTGCTCCTCGGGCGCGGCTCGACGGTGGGCCGGTGGGTGAACGACGCCCTTCATATCAGCCTCCTGTTCACCTGGCAGGGCGCGGCGGTTGCCTCCGGAGTCGTCGCGCTCCCACTAATTATTCGCGCCGCCGAGGTGGGCATACGCGGCGTGGATAACGCCCTGCTAGACGCCGCTCGTACCGAAGGCGCGACCGAGTGGCAAGTTTTCACCGGGATTCTGCTCCCCCTCGCGCACCGCGGACTGTTCGTCGGCGCAGTACTCGGCTTCGCCCGCGCCTTCAGCGAGTTTGGGGCGACGCTATTCGTCGCGGGTAGCATTCCCGGCGAAACCGAGACGTTGCCGCTCGCGCTATACTCCGCGATGGAACGCGGCGATAGTGCCGGGGCGGGAAGGCTCGCGCTCCTCGCCATTGCCGTCGCGTTCGCACTGCTCCTGATCGCGAACAGATCCGCCGAGCGCGTGGCGACGGCACGTGACGGTGAAGCGCGGTAATCTCCGGTGCGGTTGGCGCGACCAGTATGTGGGTGTTAAGATACCGTCAGCCTGCGGGCTGACGTCCAGCACGTGCAAATTTGTTTGTAAGGATAGCCGTGAGTAACGCTCCCACCGATGTTTCCCCCGATGACCTGCGCCGGCTCGTCGCGCTCCTCAAAAAGCACGACCTGACTGAACTACGCTACGAGCAGGGCACTGTCCGCGTCACGCTTCGGACGGCGGCTTACTTCCGCCAGCAGGGCACGCCCCCCGCTTCACCCGCAGTGACGACCGCTCCCGGTGACCACCAAAGCGATGAGTATGAACCCGACGAGGCGGCGGAGGTGACGACCATAGCCGTGCCCAGCGTACGGATCGAAGCCCCGATCATGGGTGTTTTCTACCGCACCGCGACGCCGGGCGACCCCCCGTTCGTCGAAGTCGGTGACGCGGTCGAAGTCGGTCAAGCTGTCGGTCTCATCGAAGCAATGAAGGTGTTCAGCGAAGTGCGGTCCGAGGTGACCGGAACCGTGCGCGAAATCCCGGCGGCGCATAAGGGCTTGGTGCAACCGGGCGACGCACTGATGATTTTAGACACAGCGTAAGTAAAATCGGGCGCGGTGAAGGAGAATCTTCACCGCACCCGATCTCGTCAACCACCATCTGTCTCAGATCAGAACGGGCGTGTTTGTACGTCCGGCACAATCTGTTTCGGTTGGCTCGCGCTTTGCCAGGATAATTGACACCGGGCATTGCCAGCGTTGTTGTAGTATTCGAGTTTGATGGCGTACTTCTGATTCGCGGTTAAGCTAACCGTGCTACTGCGCCGCTCGCTCGATGTGTCTGTCCAACTGTTGACGATCTGCACCCCGTTGACCCACAAGCGTACCCCATCATCCGCGTTCACAAAGAACGTGTAGGGTTGCGTGTAGCGCGGAACAACCTGCCCCGTCCAGCGCACCGAGAACGTCGTCGGGGCGATTTTGCCGGGCATTGGCGAGTTGGTTCCCCAATCGAAGTTCACGGCGGCGTCGCGGCGCACGTAAAAAGGGCCGGTGAAATCCGCGTTGTCGTAGTACTCGCCCGTCAGGCACTGCGGTTGCCACTCGAACTGTTCCCACCCTCCGATCGAGGTGGCAAACGATGCCATCAGGTTGCCGTTAACACTCGTATTCGCCGAGACGTATTTCCCTGTGACGTTGCTCCGCATCGCGATGGTGTTCCCGCTCTGCGTTTCCCACGAGAACTTTTCCCAGTCGCCGATGCCGGTTGCCCATGCCGCCCGTAGTCCCTTGTCGTCGCGGGTGTTGTCCACGGAAACGTAGCGGCTGTTATTCAAGCTAAACAGTGCCACTTTCCCGCTACCAGCGTCGTCCACCCGGAATCGCTCCCAGCCGGCTACGCTCGTGGCGAAGCCGGCTCGTACAGGGTTGAAGTCACCCTGCGACAAGTCCGCCGAGACGTACTTGTTGTTGGTTTGCGCACGGAGTGCGATGGTCTGCCCGATGGGAGTAGTGCTTGCGCCGCCGCCATTGGTTCCGCCGCCGATGCTCGTGGGGCCGTTATCATCTACCACCGCCAGGCGTTGATAGATTTTATCCATGTCACTATAGAGCTGGTCGTTGTTGTAGTACCCATTGTCCGGGCGCAGGTAGCCCGCCGAGGCTCCTTTTTCCATGCCGATAGATGCTGTGTAACTGCCGTTACCCCATTGCCAGAAAGCACCGGTGCTGTCCACAATATACGCGCCATATTCCTGCATCGCCTGCGCGATTTTCAAGCCCCTTGCGGAAAGACCGAGGCTGTTTATATCCACGCTACGAGGAAGCGCGACCAGCGATCCCATACGCAAAGACGGGTTTGACCCGCCGTAGCCGGGACCGTCACCGCTATTGCCGCCGCTGTTGCCGTCCGAGCGATTCGCGGGCCAGCGGAACGTCTCCTGGCGATTGAATCCCGAGCCGGTATTGCGATATAAAACCGCCCAGTCGAGTTCGAGTTTCAGCGCGTGCGGAATCGCGCTACCCGATTCGAGTTCGCCGATGCGGATGGTTCCGCCCAGCGACGACATGCCCGACCCGGCTTGGCCACCCACGATGCCGTCGCCGCTTAGCGAGGAATCGCCGTAATAGTAGCCGACGGGATTTGTGGCAGGATTTGGCCGCCGAAGTGCGTTGTAGTCGCGGAGCGTTACGCCGTCGGGGAGCAGGAACGCGGCGCAACCGTTGGGCTCCTCGGGGATCAGGTAGTTGTCCGGCAGATTGACTCCCGGTTTTTCCCAGCCCTCTGGTTGGAAGACCGAACGAAACGGATCACTGCTATTACCTCGATATAGCGTCATTCGGTCATTGCACATCGCGCCGAGAGCACCCATATTGCATGCGACGTAGCGTGGGTTGTCGCCGATGTGGGTGTTCCAGATACTGTTGCTGGCGAAGGGACGCTCCCATGTTTGCGCGGTGGCGGGAGGAGCAGAAACTGAAACGAGTATGACAAGGACGCTGAGAAGCGCTAGCATGTTTGCGATTTTCATTAGTCGCGGTTTCCTTCATAGGTGTGTTTAAAGTGCATCCGGTGGCTGGTCGGATGATGTTCCTGGCTAGATTAAATACGTGGCGCAAAGCACTACTTACGTAGCGACAATTGCAAAGCAACCTCCTGTCTCCCATCGTCGGGTGTCAGTGTCATGCGACGCGGCGCATTGACTGCGGGTAGTTCCACCAACTGTGGTAGATTAAGAAAACGTTTTCCGAACAGCGTGATTATATCGTAGTCGGCACGGATCGCGCAAGAGAATTAAACTGTCGTTCGGTGAATATATTTCAGGCCGCGGAAAAACACGTAAATACATTCCGTCCTCGCGGCAGGAATACCGCGCCCGCATTGCGAAACCTAAGCACATGCGGTGGCGATGTCTGCCGTTAGCTTACTGTTTAGGACACGTAATCACTTTATGACCCGTACCAAGTTCGGCATCATCGGATGCGGAAATATTTCCAACGCTTACTTCACCGCGACAAAAACTTACCCGATCCTGGAGATCGTCGCCTGCGCCGATATTGACTTGGACCGCGCCAAAGCGAAAGCCGAGGAACACGGCATCCCGAAGGCTTACACGCCCGAGCAGTTGCTGGCTGACCCGGAGATCGAGATCGTGATCAACCTGACGATACCGGTCGCGCACCACGCGGTCAGCAAAGCGGTCATCGAATCCGGCAAGCACGTCCACGTCGAGAAGCCCCTGTGCATCACGCGGGCGCAGGGGCGCGAACTCCTCGCCCTCGCGAAAGAGCGCGGCTTGCGCGTCGGGTGCGCCCCCGATACATTCCTGGGCGGCGGCATACAGACCTGCCGCAAACTGATTGATGACGGATGGATCGGCGAGCCGGTCGCCGCGTCGGCGTTCATGCTCTCGCGAGGGCACGAGTCCTGGCACCCAGCACCCGAGTTCTACTACAAGAGCGGCGGAGGGCCTATGTTCGACATGGGGCCGTACTATCTGACCGCGCTGGTTAACCTGCTCGGGCCGATCAGACGCGTGACCGGTTCCACCCGCACTACCTTCCCGGAACGAATGATCACGAGCGAGCCGCTGAAGGGAACAAAGATCACCGTGGACGTACCCACGCACATCGCGGGCGTGATGGATTTCGACAGCGGCGTAGTCGGCACCCTCGTCACTTCGTTCGACGTCCATGGGGCACCGCACGGGTCACCGATCACCATCTTCGGCACCGAAGGCACGCTCCAGGTCCCCGACCCGAACAGCTTCGGCGGCCCGGTGTTGGTGAAAACGGCGAAGGGCGGCGACTTCAAAGAGGTACCGCTGACACATGGCTATTCGGGGAACAATCGGGGCATCGGCGCGGCGGACATCGCGTACGCCGTGCGCTCCGGTCGGGCGCACCGCGCTAGCGGCGACCTCGGGTTACACGTTCTGGAGGCGATGTGGGGCTTCCACGACGCTAGCGACACCGGATCGCATTACCGCATGGAGAGCACCGTTCAGCGTCCGGCGATGTTACCGCTCGGGCTTTCGGACGGCGCGTTAGACGATTAAGGAAACATTATGAACACAGAAATCAGCACCGTTACCGCGGAGGAGACTGGCGACGTCAAGCCCCTCCGCATCGCTTTTATTGGCAGCGGGGGTATCTCCCGCACGCACACCGGCTACTTTAAGAAGATGAAAGGCGTGTCCGTGGTCGCGTGTGCCGACATCGCGCCCGCCGCCCTAGATTGGTATAAGGAGAAGCACGGCGTCGAGCATCTTTTCTCAGACTACAACGAGATGCTGGCGCGGGTCGGCGACCAGATTGACGCGGTGTCGGTCTGCGCCCCGAACGGCGTACACGCCCCCGCCGCGCTCGCGGCACTGAACGCGGGCAAGCCGGTACTCTGCGAGAAGCCGATGGCGATGAACGCGGCCGAGGCGCAGAGCATGGCGGACGCGGCGAAGGCGAACGGAGTGGAGTTCGTGATCGGGTTTCAGCACCGCTACGAGCCGCGCTCGAAGGTGATACGCGATCAGATCCAGAGCGGCGCGTTCGGCAAGATCCTGTACGTCCGCGCACAGGCGTTGCGCCGACGGGGCATCCCGAACTGGGGCGTGTTCGGGCGCAAGGAACTGCAAGGCGGCGGCCCGATGATTGACATCGGAGTACACATCCTGGAAGCGTCGCACAACATCATCGGCAACCCGAAGCCAATCTCCGCGACCGGGAACACGTTCACCTACATCGGCGACAAACCGGGCGAGGTGCAGTCCATGTGGCCCGGCTGGGACTACAAGACGTACACGGTGGAGGACCTCGCAGTCGGCATGATCCGCTTCGATACGGGCACCATGCTGACCATCGAGTCGTCGTTCTGCGCTCACATCAAGGAGGATGTGTTCAACCTCCAGATCATGGGCGAGAAGGGCGGCGCAATCTGGGATGGCTCGCAGATATTCACCGACCACAACGGCTACATGCTAAATGCGACCCCCGGCTTCGTCCCAAACTACGACTACTGGGAATACAAAATGCGCCACTTCGTCGAGGTCGTGCGCGACGGCCGCCCGAACGAGGCACCGGCGGAACACGGCGTGATGGTGCAGAAGATGCTCGACGGCGTGTACGCGTCCGCAAAAGCGGGTAAGGAAGTCGTGATAGATTAGGGGGCGGGTAGACTACCGGCTCAGGGTGAGGACGATTTTGTTTCTCCTCACCCTGAGCCGGTAGGTTTTTCTAATCGCGAGCCCCGCTGAAGTTGTACACAGCTGATGTGTTATAATCAACAGGAAGAATTTACCTTATGAGCACATCGTTGTTCGTTCCTTACTCAGATTTTACGACCTCGTTCCCAAAGCCGGAAACGCCGGAGCAGTACGAAGCCGTGTCGAACGTCCTGCTGATCGAGATGAGGCAGATAAACGAGGGCATAGCCGCTAATCGCATCGAGATGGCTCGCATTGACGCGGAGAACAAGGCTCTCAAGGCGGAAACGCAATCACTCCTGACCAAACTCATGGTGGCTCGCTGATCATGTGGGACAAATTTATAGAGTATGGCGGACAGATGTTGACGGTCGCTCCGCCGGGGGGCGGCGCATCCTGACCCCACTCCCAGCGCACCCCGCGTCCGCCCCACCTGCCGCGTTCGTAGCCGCCCCTGCCCCACCCGCGTCCCAACCCACACTCTCGCGGCAGACGCTCCCCTCCGGCGCACATCTCATCGTCTCCTTTCGCCCTTCCGCTAATCTCGTCGCTATTGAGATCCGGGTGCGCGGCGCGGGTTCGGCAAGCGAAACGCCCGCCGAGAACGGAATAGCACACGCCGTAGAGCACATGGTTTTCAAGGGCACCGACGCCCGAACGCCGGGCGCGTTCGACCGCGAATTCGAGCGGATGGGCGGCGAAGCCTCCGCGCAAACCACGCGCGACGCCACTGTTTTCCGCGTCACTGTTCTCCCGGAGCGGTGGAAGGACGCGCTCGCTGTTTGGGGCGAGATGCTCGCGAAACCGGCGTTCCGCGACGCCGATTGGCTCGCCGAGCGCGCGGTGATCCGGCGCGAAATAGGCGTTGCGCAGAGCGACGCGACCAAACTCGGACTCCAGACGCTCTCGGAAACGGCCTACCCGGACGGCGACCCGTTCCGCCAGCCGATCATGGGTGGCCCCGCGAATATTGATCGGTTCACGCCCAGCGATCTACGTACGTTCCACGCGGCACGCTACGCGGCGGCGAATCTAACCGTGGTGATTTGCGGCCCCGTCTCCGCTTTGGAAGCGGCGTCGGCGGTCAACGAGCGGTTCCCGGCAACGAAGGGCAGGGCGGTAAGCGTGGGTGTTGCCGTGGCCCCAGTGCCCACTTCGTTCCCCACCATCCCCACCCGCGCCCCACTCTTCACCGACGACGAGCAGACCACGCGTGAACTCGCCACCGTCTATCTAGGCTTCCGCGCCCCGCGTATCCAGACCGATCCGAACGGTGCGGCGGCGTGCGAGGTGCTGACAGCACTCCTCGGGCGCGGCGCGGGCGGCATCCTGGGTGGGAGGCTTCTCGGGGATAAGGCACTGGACGCGGTGTCGGTGGGCACCGAGTACCTGCCGCAGACGAACCGCGCCCTGTTCGTGATCAATGCGACGGGCGCGAAACGAGACATCGGGCGGATCGAGGACGCCATCGTGGACGAGATCAAGGCACTCGCCGGACGGCCCGCGGGCGCGGACGCGGCGCGGGACGGTGCGCTCGCCGCCGCGAAGGAGTCGGTACTCGGCGCGGAGCGGTACCGCCGCGAAACCGTCGAGGGCGAGGCACAATACCTGGCGTATCTGGACATGCTGGGCGTCCCCGGCGACTACGCCGAAAGGTACGCGGGGCGAGTGCGGGCGGTGTCGCCCGCCGACCTGACGCGATTGCTCACCGACTACGTCTCACCAGCCAAACGTGTGGTCGGCGTGACCGGCATCACCGCACTGAGCCGCCCCGCGACCGGCGAGGCGACTCCATGACGTGCTGGCTGGTGGCGGTTCTATCGGTCGCTGTCTGCGCAGCCGCCGCGCCCGCGTCTCGGGGGCAGTCACTCACGGTGCGCGAGATGCGGGGCGGCGCGACCCTAGTCGTGTCGCGAGAGCCGGGGAACACGGACGTCGTGCTCGAAGCGTTCTTCCGAGTTGGGATAGAGGACGAGAACAGGTCGGGCGAGAGCGGCATGTCCGCGCTGATGGCACGCGCCTGGACCGGCGACGGCGTGAACCGCACGCGGGAGATGCTAGCCCGTGACGTAGCGCGTTTCGGCTCGCTCGGCGTTTGGAGCACCCCGGATTATGTCGAACTCTGGACGGTAAGTGGGCTAGCGGATCACACCGTCGCCGCGCAAACTCTGCTACAGAACGTGGTCTCCACGCCACTATTTCCGCCCGCTACCATCGCGGGCGCGCGACGCGACATCGCGCGGGAACGTGCGCTCCGCGCGGACGGGTTGCTCTCGGACGTCACCAACCACTTGCGCGGTCGGGTTTTCGTCTCGCCGCCCGCCGGGCGGGACGCACTCGGCGACGCGGTGAATGTCAGCGCGATCACTTCGACGGGTCTGCGCCGTTTCTACGCGAAGACGATTGGGGGCGACGCGAGCCGGGCGGTGTTCGTGGTCGCGGGCGACATCGCGCCCGATGACGCCGAGCGGCTGATCCGCTCCGCCCTACTCGCAGGCGACTGGGCGGCATGGCACGACGCGCCGACGCATGTCAGGCCGGTGCCGGTTGACCCCGGAAGCGCGGAAAGCATCCCGGAGGGGTTGAGGCCGCTCGATATACACCGGGCCGCGCCAACCCGGATCGCCTTGGTGGGATATATCGCGCCTGGCACGAGCGAGGGCGCGAAGACAGCAGGGGTGCTTCAGGTGCTCGACGCCGTTCTCGCGGGGGGCAAGGATTGTCGCCTCTTCGCGCTCCGCGACCGTCCCGCGACCGACATGCTACCGATCGGGTACGATGTCCGCGCATTTCTCGAAGCCGGCCGGTCACGGAGTCTTTACTTGATCTCCGTCATAGGCACCGCTCAGCCAGCACGTGCCACCCAGGATCGGGTGGTCGCCGAACTACGAGTACTCGCGAGCGGGGAGCGGCCCGTCACGGCGGACGAGATGACGCGGGCGGTAGCGTTCCTACAGGGGAAACACCGCAAGGAGCGGCAACGGCTGTATGATCGCGCGGCGGCACTCGGTTATGCGCAGGTGATGGGACTCGGCGCGGGGTTCGAGGCGGAGTATGACGCGCGAATCGCCGAGGTATCCGTCGCCGACGTAAACGCGCTGGCGAGGCGGATTTTCAGCGCGAACGCGGCGTACGTGGCCACTGGCACCGACCCGTGACTCAAAAGCGGGCGGTTTGCCGCCGTCCGCCGGGTGCTGTACAATAACGAACCCATATCTCCCCTCCCGAATCGAGACCACCGAACTTCATGGCACATACTTACCAGGCCGGCGATAACGTAACCATCCTCGCGCGCGACGCGACCGCCGCCGACACGAAAAGCGGCTTGTATTTCACGCATCTTGGCAACCTTCGCGGCGCGATTTTGAAGATATACGGCGAGGAGGTAAGCATTCTGATAGACCGTTCCTCGCTCCCGGACGCGATTCGGATCCGCCACGAGGAGAACGAGGTCGCCGAGCGCAAGAAGTACGCGGATCGGTTGTCCGAGACGGCGCGGGTCGGGCTTTCCGACAAGGAGAAGAACTTCCCGCTTCAGTACACCGTTCTGGTCGCGCTCAAAGATGTCGAGTTAGATCCTGACGCAGCGAAACGGTTGTCGGCGAAGGATCTCGAAGCAGCCGAGACCAAATATCTGGCTGAAGTCAAACAGCAGACGGAAAAAACCGGCAAGAAAAAGTAAAGTTCCCGGCCAGAGAACATCCACGTAATATGGCACACATCGCCCGCATCGGCAGTAAATCGCTCAGAACCCGCTCCGGCATCGCCGTCATTTATCTGGCGTTGATTTTGGGCGCGATCACCACCGTCTACCCCTTTCTGCTCATGGTCACGACCGGCATGAAGGGACAAAACGACTACAACGATTTCACGCCGCGCGCGCTAATTCCCCGCTACCTTTACAACGACGCCGCGCTGTTCAACAAGTACGCCGAAGACAAATATGCGAACAACCTGGATGACGTCAACGCCGCTTACAACACTAATTTCGACAAACCGACCAGCGTCACCGCGCCGACTGCGGTAGCCGCGGACACAGCGCCTCTCGCGAGCAGTTGGACGGCGTTCCAGCGCACACTCCCGCCGACGGACCGCAAAGCCGGGTTTGCCGAGCATGATGGTGCCCCGAGCGCGCTACTCCTCAGATACCGCGAATGGCTCCGCGTCAAGTTCGGCGGGGACATCCACGCCATGAACGAGGCATATACCGAGGAAAGCGTCTCGTTCGACACCGTTGCCCCCCCGTTCGAGCGCACGGCCTCGCGCGAGTGGATCCCCGACCTCACCAAACCCAAGGTGCGCGACTGGGTCGAGTTCCGCAAATCACTCCCCGACAATTTTCTGGTCACGACCATCGCCGACCCGTTGTACCGCAACTGGCTCCGGCAGGAGGTTTACGAGGAGAGTCTGAAGGCACTCAACGCCGCGTGGGGCACCGGCATCAAGAACTGGTCTGAGATTGTTCTCCCGCGTACCGCTCCGAAGGGCACCCGGCAACGCGCCGACTGGGAGGCGTTCATCCGGACGAAACTGCCGCTCCGTCTACTCGGGGTAAATGCGTCCGCGCTTCCGGCTTGGCGCACCTTTGTCGTCGGCCAAAAGCACCCCGGCATCACCGGCGATGTTCTCCCGAATGGTGTGCCCGTGAACGGCGAGGCACGCGCTACCTGGCTCGCCTTCGTCGCGCGTTCCGCCCCGCTGGATGCTCTGACTGTCGAATCGCCGGAAAATCGGTGGCGCGTGAGCATCGGCAACCCCTCCGCCGTCCCCCCGCAGGCGTATCTGGACCGGGAGTACGTCCGCGCACACACCCGCGAACTGCGGAACGACTATGCGACGCGGAACTTCCGCATGGTCGCCGGGTACATATTCCTGCACGGGAGCGCGGTGCCGAACACGGTCATGTTCTGCGTACTCGCAATCCTGTCCGCCGTGATTGTCAACCCCCTGTGCGCCTACGCTTTGTCGCGTTACCCGCTCCCGTACGCGTACCAGGTGTTGCTGTTCGTGCTCGCAACGATGGCGTTCCCCGCCGAAGTCGCCATGATCCCAAACTTCCTGCTCCTGCGTGACCTGCACCTGCTCAACACGTTTTCGGCTCTCGTCCTGCCCGGCCTCGCGAACGGTTTCGCAATCTTCCTCCTGAAAGGCTTTTTCGACTCCCTACCAAAAGAGTTATACGAGGCGGCGATTCTGGACGGCGCGACCGAGATCGGGATGTTCCGAACCATTACCGTACCGCTCTCGCTCCCCATCTTCTCGGTGATCGCCCTGAACGCGTTCACGGCGAGCTACGGCGCGTTCCTGTTCGCGATGGTGGTGTGTCAGGATCCGAGCATGTGGACGCTAATGGTCTGGCTGTACGACTTGCAAGCGACCGCCCCACAGTACGTCATTATGGCGGCACTTACGCTCGCCGCGCTCCCGACGCTGATCGTGTTTATGTTCGCGCAGAAGATCATCATGCGCGGGATCATCCTGCCCTCGTTCAAGTAGGCTCATGTCGGTTCACTCAACGAACAGGCAGTGAGGAAGTATTGTGCCTGCGGATGAGTCTCTATAGCGTCACGCCCGTTCCCAATACTTAAACTCCTGCGTCAGATCCGCGACCCTCACCATGAGCATAATCATCCCCGCCGTCCTTTTTTCACTCATTTGCTCACCGGTCAGGCAGAGCGAGCCGCCGACGGTCGTACCCACCCGCCGTGATGTGGCATTCGACAAGTCCCTCATCGGAACGTGGGACGTGGCGACACAAGGCCCACTGCTCGTCGTTGATCCCGGAGACTATAGCCGGTTTTTAGCGTTCACGTCCATCGGGATGAGCTATAACGAGAACGAGGCGGATCATACCCCCCGCCTCCTACGGTGGGTCGGCGGGATCAGCACCGTGATCCCGAAGTACATCTATTCCGTGAACGGGAACGCCAGAATCAACCCCTTCGCGTCGCTCACGCGGCCGGAGATGTGGCAGTTGCTGGAGGCGAGCTTGGGCGACGCCCAGATTTCGGCATTGTGCAGGCAGGAGGGGCTGGCGGCATCCTCACTGGACGGTCAGCAACGGCAGATATGCCCGCGCCTGGCGCGAAGGAAGTCAGCGGGAAGGTCAGTGACTTGCTCGCGACACTTGCCACGCGCGGTGTTCCCGTCTATCTCGTCTGCTCGCTGTATGGCGAGCCTGTCAAACCCGGTTCTTTGAGGCCCCCAGTCGCCGTGCCGACAGGCAGTTCGACTCCGCTGGCACCGGTCCCGAGCGGCGGCGTGCCGGACGTAAACGTCCTCGGTATGGATAATATCGCCTGGGAGACCTGGTACAGCAGGAACGTGATGCGTGAGGCGGGCGCGAGAGTGGCGACATACCACCCCCGAACGCGGTGGCTCGCCGGACGTGACACCGGGGATTTTCTCGCCCGGCTGAGCGAACTCGCGCAACCGGATTCGGTCACGGCGGTCGTCCTGACAGATGTCGCGCCGAACGGCTACGCGTCCCCACTTCCTGAGGCGCGGTCCGGCCTCACGGTTGCGAGCGGCGGGTTCATCGGCACCGACTTCGGATACACGGAGGCGGCGCGGGCCGCCTTCATCGAGAAGTATGTGTGCGATCCCCTTGACCTGATCCCAGTACCGCTCGCGGGCAGTGCCATGACGCCTCACATTCCGTTCTTCCCCGACGATGTGAGTCTGTCGCTGCAATGGGCAGAGTTCCGGGCGACGAAGCGGGCGGCGGAAGTCGCCCCTCTCGTCGCCGCGATCCAGAAAATGGGGAGAGGTAAGCGTGTCTTTGTGCCGGACGTGCGCTACAACGACTCGGACGGGTTAGTACCCTCGCCCGTGTTCCGCGAAGTCGGCGCGAAGTCCCCGGTGATAACATCGGCGTCGTCTGCTTCTGCCGAGCCTACCTTCCTCATGCTGGATGAGGGGCTATACCGGATGTTGGTTTCCCCGGAGTCCGTTCCGCCACGGATCTATCCCTCCGTGTCCTCGACGATAATACGCTACCAGGTGGCGAAGCAAAATTGTCTATTTACTGTGATTTGGAAGGAGCCAGTCACGGTCGGTAAGGTAAAAGCGGATCCGGGAGGGTTAGCATCCCCTCGGCGATAGCCGCGCGTTGCCAGACTACTCCCCCTTGGACTCACCTTTGATACTCCGGGGTACACCACGCGGCTCCCCGTTCCCGATTCTGTTACCGACGTATTTTGTGACTAGGGTCATATCCGCGTGTTCCCGACGTCACTGTCGGCTCCCTTCCCATGACTTATCCTGTGTGTGTCAGAAAGAAGCGTGAAACGACAATGGATACGACTCAACACAACTCGGACGCAGCGATTACACAGGCTCTTGGCGCGGGATTCGTTCCCGCGAGGTGGCAACGAGAACTGGACTGGAACACTGTTACGGTGTGGGTTGAGCGTGTCCAGGAAACCAACTTCACATGGCGGGAGCAGGATGATTACAACACGGACGCCATCGTCATCGGCCCCGCAATTGGGGGCGGGTGGGCGATCCATGCCGGGCAACACCGCATTCTGGGTGGGCTACTCGGCGGAAACCCGGTGCCGCTCACCGCGATGACGGTGATCGAGACGGCGGATCCAGGCAAAACCTGGAGAGCCGAAAGCCGCGTCGGCGGTGGCTTTACTATCAACGACCTGATGTATACCCTCGCGCAATAGGTACCGCCGCGAATAGTCACCAATCAAGGCGTTTTGGCGGGCGGCACGACCTTCGTCTGAGGAGCCGGGGGCGGCATGTTCATGATGTGTGGCGTGACGAAAACCACTAGCTCGGTCTGGACTCGCGTCTTGTTCCGGGAGTGGAACAGGTTGCCGATGATAGGGATGTCGCCGAGGATCGGGACTTTGCTGTCGGTCACCTGCTCCTGATTCAGCGTAAGACCGCCGATGACGATGGTCTCGCCGTCGTGGACGCGAACCGTGGTGTTCGCGTTGCGGGTCGAGAGCACGGGAAGCCCCGTCAACTGATCCTGCTCGGTGATGTTGGAGACTTCGGGCGCGATTGTCGTCGTCACCTCGCCGTTGCCACCCGTCAGCGGCGTCACGGACAGTTTCACCCCGACGTCAACCGGCTGGATGCGGGTCTGCGTCTGCCCGAAGTTGTTGGTCTGGGTTTGGATGAAACGCTGTTGCCCGATGAAAATATTGGCGGCGTTGCCGTTGACGACCGTCAACTGCGGGCGGGCGCGAACCCGCGCCTTGCCGCTCACTTCTAAGGCGCGGAGCGTAGTGGCGAAACTTTGCGGAAGCTTGCCGATGGTGTCGTAGCTGAATATCCCGTTCGAACTGTCGAAGTTCGACAGTGATGTGCTGACGGTGTTGTTGATCAGGATACCCAAGTCGCGGCTGACGTTGTCGGTAAACTCCACCGCGACCGCCTCGATCATGATCTGCGGGGACGGCAGATCCACCTTGTTCAGATCCTGCCCGATCTTCGCCAGCATCTGCGAGGGCGCCGACACAACCACGGCGTTCTGCTCCGGGTTAACTTTGACGTACGAGTAGAGAAAGTTGGGGAGCAAGCCGGACGCGGTGTCCGCCTTGGTGTTCTGCATCCGGTACGACTGCGTACCGGAAACAAGGTAGGTCGCGAGATCGGTCGGCACCCCTTCGCTCAGCACGAACAGATCGCCCAGACGCGAGAGCGCGAGGCCGTTCGCGGTCGCGATGCTCTGCATGGCGATTGCCGGGGCGACGTCGCGCAGGTTCACGGTCACCTTGCGGTCCACCGCGTCGTCCACCGCCCCCGAAATGCCGGTTTTTAGTGCGATCAGTCCCATCAGCGCGTGAATATCGGCTCTCACCGCGCGGACCGACACCAGCCCGTTCGCGAACGTCACCTGTGTCGAGGTATCGGGCTTACCGGCACTCTCCGCGACACCGGCGACGACCGCGCCGCGCTTGCCTTCGATGGTTCGGTCCGAGAGCACCGTTATCAGCACGCCCTGTTTATCCTGGGTCGAGGAGACGCGTGAGTTGGCGACGGTGAAGTCGAAGATGGTCAGGTTCAGCCCGATGCCGTTGGTGGTCGTTTGCGGCGTAGTCAACGAGATATGCGAGACGGGGTAGCGGTTGACGTTGAAGAAGTTCTTACCGGTGCCGTTGCGCGCGGAAGGGAATGAGAGGCTGATGTTTTTGCCGTCCCCGCCGCTGTTCCGGTAGTCGAGAACGCCGTCGGCGGTGATCATGATCTGAACGCCGTTCGAGAGCGGCATCGCCTTGACGCTGGTGATCGTGGTGTACGGGACAGCCGCGCCCAGCGCACTGCCGGACCCGCCCGAGGAGTCGTCTTGCGCTCGCGCCGGAGGGGATGCGGACACCGCGAATGCCATCAGTAGCACGGCGAAAATAGCACGATATGCACGAAGAGTCATAGTGATCATCATCTAAAGGTTCTTTTCTTTCGGGCGCGGCGCGTCTTCAACGATCCGCGCGGAGACGAAAATCACGAGCGACACCCTGGTCACCTGGTCGTGGCGTGATGCCAAGACGTCTTTTAGGAAGGGAACGGAATCGAACGGACGTGCCGCGTTCCGGGCGCGTGAACTAGTCCGCTCTTCGAGACCGCCTATCAAGACGCTATCGCCGGGCTGAACACGGATCAGGCTGTTCACCTGACGGATGCCAAGCGTCGGCAGACCCGTCCCGGCTTCGATAGAGTCCACGGTGGAGAAGTTCGGTTGCAGGTCCAGTAACACCGCCCCGCCCTCCCCGCTGGTCGTCGGTGTCACCTTCAGCGTCGTCCCCACCATCAGCGGCAGAATCGTCGCCGTCGTTCCGCCGTAATTGTTAACCCGGATCGTTATGTAGCGGGTCTGGCCGATAAATAACGTGCCCGTCTTGCCGGAGGTGACCACCAGTTCGGGGCGTGCCGCGAGCCAGGCGCGCCCTTTCGTGATCAGCGCTTGTAGCCGCGCCCGGACTGACTTCTGTTGACCGGCTTTGAGCGCGACCGTGATTTGCCCCGCGTCACCGTCCCAGCCGACGCGCCCATCGTCCACCGCGCCGCTGATCACGAAGGCGGCCTCCTCGGGGTAGCTGAGTTCGTAGGCTTGCGCCTCGACGCGGACCTGCGCGGAGGGGCGGTCAACCACCGCGATGTCATGCCGGAGCCGCGCGATCAGTGCCGGGGAGCCAGTCGCGATCAGGGCGTTTCCTTCCGTGTCCACGTGCAGGTACGGTAGCAACACATCGGGGAACAGCGACCGCGCGAGGCTGGCGGCGATATTGCGCACCGGCAACCGTTCAGTCAGCAGACTGGTTCCGAAGCGTCCTACTAGATACCCGCCGCCCTCCGTCGGCGTCCGCGCCGTCAGCGTCAACCCTAGGCCGCGTGTTAGCGACCGGAGACTCGCCTCTGGAGTACTTTCCGGGAGGAATGAGGAAACGTCCGCCTCCACGGCGTCGGGTTGCGCTTCGAGCGAAAGGCCGGAGACGCGGGCGATTTCGGTTAGCGTCTCGCCCAGCGTCGCGTGTAGGGCGTCCACGCTCATTCGCCCGGCGTCGCCAGTCACCGCGAGCCGGTGCCGCCATCCTTCAGGCGGGGAGCGGCGGAGCCGCCCCTCGTTGCGTGCCGTTTCTACCCGGTCGGTCATCACTGTGATCACCACGGAGCGGTTATCGGGTGCTACGACGATACTCGCTTCGAGCGGATTGAGGACGGCCGGGTAAGAGAGGGTCCAGCCAGGGTAGTATCGGTCGAAGCGGAGCGTAAAATAAGTCACCTTGATCGGCACGTAAAGGCGAATTTCGAGATCAACTCCCGGCGTCCCCGAGCCATCCTGTGTCGGGTCACTCCCGTCCTCGAAAAGTGGGAACGCCAACTTATCGCGGCTGAGGCGAACCACGGCCGAGTCTACCGGGTAGGCTCCGATCTCCGTGAAGGCAGGGATCTTCTGCCGCGCCCCGGCGAAGCGTAACCGAAGCGATGTTTTCGGCAAGGCGTCGGTAACATAGAAATCGTCGCTACTGGTGCCGACTACCGTCGCGAACTCTTTGACATCCACGCCCAGCTTCGCGTCCCCATCCGTCTGGATTGTGATCCGCACCGCGTTCGGTAGCACCTTAGTCTCGATGCCCGTGATGTTATAGAACGACCGCGCCAGTTGTGCGCGGGCGGCGACCGGCGCGAGGAACGCCAGAAGACACAGCACCCATGAAACGAGTCGGCGGGAGACGGCGCGGGCGTTCAGGGCTTGCCCCCAGGCGACGCGACGGGCGAGGGCTTCGGCGTTGCGTCCTTCGGTAGTCTCAGCGAGTCGGGGAACGGCGGATTGACCAGCGGGGGCGCGGGTGGCAACGGCTTGTTCAGATCGGAGCGCAGGAACCGATCCTTTAGCGACTGCTCCTCGGCGCCGGGCAGGTGCCCCGAGTCGGACAGGATGCGCGGCGTGATGAACAACACGAGTTCGGTCTCCGTGGACTGGATGTTCTTGCTTTGGAAGAACAGTGGCCCGAAGAACGGTATGTCGCCGAAGAACGGGATCTTGTTGCGGACGCTACGCGACTCTTGTTGTGTCAAGCCGCCGATCACAATAGTCTGCCCGTCGCCGGTTCGGACGGTGGTGTTGGCGGTACGAGTGCTTTTCTCCGGCAACTTGGTCAGCGGGTCGAGCGCGGACAGCGTTGACACCTCGGTATTGACATTGACGAGGATTTGCCCCGTGCCGCCGGTGTAGGGAGTGATATTCAGCCGGACGCCCGCCGCGATATTGTTGCTGGAGCCGCCGTTGCCACTATCAATCGGCGTCGCGATGTAGCGTTGCAGACCGACGAAAATACTCGCCGACCGGCCCGACACGGTGGCGATGCGCGGGTTGGCGCGGACACGCGCCTTGCCTTTTTGGATCAGCGCGGTCAAACTCGCGGTGAACTCCTTCGAGGTAGCCGCGTAGCGCAGGTATTTGATCGTGCCGTCCGCCGCGCTGATCGCCGGACCCTGCCCGGCCGTGAGGTTGCTAGTCGTCAGCCCGAACTCGTCCAGGTTCGTGTCGGTCAGCTCGACCAGAAGCAGATCGAGCACGATCTGTGACGCCGGGATGTCGAACTGCGCGATGTCCTGGCGGAACTTTTCCAGCACTTCTTTCGGAGCCGAAAGCACGACCGCGTTCTGCTCGGCGTTCACCTTCACGTAATCTTGCAAGAACACTGGTAGGAGAGTGCGGGCGTTCGCCGCGATCACATATTTGGTCGGGACGGAGACTATATCGGACAGCAGGTACGAGGACGGCGAGCGCGGGATGCCTTCGCTGATCATGGTCACGCCCTCGACATCGGCGACCGACAACCCGTACGCGCTACAAATGTCGGTGATTATCTGTCGCGCGGGGCGGTCCTTCAGGTTGATCGTGATGCGGCGCGAGACGGAATCGTCCACGAGGAGCGGCAGGTCGGACTTTGAAGCGATGGCGGTGAACAGTTCGGGGGCGTCTACCGACACCGCGAACACAGACAACTTCTCGGCGGAGCCGGTGACGCGGTAAGTCCCGCGTTCGGGCAAGGGCGACGCGGCTTTAGACGCGACCGGTACCCCCGGCGCGGCGGGAGGAAGCGGCGGATTCACATTATCCTGCGCGTTCGCGGTGGCAACGCCGAGTAGCGAGATGACGATTGCCCCGGACAGGAGCACGGTAGGCGCGAGGCGAGACGAGTTATCGGGAAGATAGGCAGACAGGGGGGATTATCCTTTGGGACAATGCGGTCGGGGAACACTGCCAGGGATATGACGGGTCTACGAAAGAAAAGTTACGCGGCAAGGCGATTTGTTTTCGCGGCGGCGCGGCGGTCGACTCGCGAATTTCAAATTCGCGAACCGTCCCGAGTCGGTGCCCGGCGGAAACACCTATGTCCCGCTCCCGATCTTGCGGCGGCATAGGGCGAAGACTCCGAGTACAACCCCCGGCAGTATCACGAGAATCCCCGCCCCCGCTTCGGGAACCGCTACGGCGATTTTCGTGCCGTTAATTTGGATGTTATCCAAGCGGTTGTTGTCGGCACTCGCGCCCCCGCTCGCGCCGTTAAACGTCAGGCGGAACAGCGCGTTCGGATTGTCCGCCACCGCCACGACGGACGACAGATCAAAAGTCTTTAAGGACCCCGTGTAGTTCGACGTGGGCGTGTAGGACGATCCGAAGTTGATGAAGTTACTCCCGTCCGTGGAGTACGCGAACTGGACACTGTTGAACCCGGTGTTGGTGCGCCTACTGGCGAACGACACGACGACGTTTTCATAACCGGAACTGGAAGTGCCGAACGTGAGGCTCTTATTATTGTTGTTGGTGCTCCCCGCCCCGACCCCGCCCGTAAGACCCAAGTCCTGACCCGCTGTTTGTACCCCGCCATCGGGTAGCGTGCTATTCACGCTGGTGCCCTGGAAGGTAGTGATGCCGATCTCGCTTCCCGCGCCGCCATCCGTGACGAACTCATCGTCGCCTGCGTCTGGTTTACGCCGCCATTCACCGTGAAAAGATTGGCTCGAACCGCGCTGTTTACGTCCGTGGTGCCGTTCGTCACATGGTTAAAGGTCCAATAAGAAAGGCTCGTGTTCTGCGCGGACGCGCCCCTTGTGAGCATGAGACAGATCGCGGCGGCGCACAAACCGCCCGCCATGATTCGCGGTAAAGAAACAAATTTCATCGAAAGCAACCCTTCCTAACCGAAGCGAGTCAGGCAGAGTAAATTTTATTTTCCACTCATGATAAAATCTAACCGAGAACGCTTTTCGATGTCGCTACGCCAATGTCTGCCGTATCCCCTCTGCCCGTAAACGATCACCGGTTCGCGCGTCTCGCCAGCCGTCTGCCCAACACGGCCGCCGGACGGGGCCTGCCGCTACTGATCTGGTCGGACGCCGTGAGCAAAGATCTCGAAATGACCGCTAACTACCATGACGATTTCTATTCGCTCTACATCGTGCGCCAGGGACGGGGCACCCACGTGATCGAGGGGGAGGTTTTCGGAGTCGCTCGCGGGGATGTGTATGTGATGGTGCCGGGCATGACCCACCACTTCCGCGGGTGTCACTCCCTGGTGACGGACACTTTTCATTTCCATCCCGCGATCTTCGATTGTTCTATGCGCGACGTCCTGAACGAGACTCCGGGGTTCCGCTCGCTATTCATTGAGCAGCCGCTCGCACGTGGGGGTGATGCCGCGACGCCTTGTGGACGCTGGTTGCACTTGTCCCCGCCCGCGCAAGCGCAAGCGCGGGCCGCCGTCACGGAACTGCGTGCCGAGTGGGAGCGCGGCGACGCGACGGGTATGATTCTGGCGCGTGGGCTGTTCTTCCGCCTCCTGGTACACCTCGCGCGCTGTCATGTCGCCTCCACTCCTCCCGATTTCAATCCGGCCCCTTTCGCGGGGGAAGAAACCGTCGCCGCCGCGCTCGCGTTCATGGAGGAGCGGTTCACCGAGCCGCTACGCGTCGAGGAGATAGCCCGCGCCGTGTTCCTGTCGCCCGACCGATTCACCGAGGTATTCGCGCAAGGAGTAGGGCGTACGCCTAGTGATTACCTACGTTATTTGCGGGTCGAAAAGGCCAAAGAACTACTGATGGGCGGGGATGATTCGATGACCCGTGTCGCGCTATCATCCGGGTTCGGCGATCCGGCGTATTTCGCCCGCGCCTTCCGCGCCGCCGTCGGCACCTCGCCCAGCGGATGGCGCAAAGCCTACCGCGCTCAAGCCGCGATATAATCGGCGTCGTGGAGATCTTCAAAACATTCATTTTCGAGGCGGCGCACCGACTGCCGAACGTTCCCGCCGGTCATAAATGCGCCCGATTGCATGGCCACTCGTTCCGCGTCGAGATACACGCTCGCGGCGAGGTTGACCCGTACACCGGTTGGGTGATGGATTTCGCCGACATAAAGAAAGCGTTCAAGCCGCTCTACGATCGGCTCGATCACTATTATCTGAACGACATCGAGGGACTCGAGAACCCCACCAGCGAGAACATTGCGCGGTGGGTCTGGACCCGGCTGAAGCCTGCCCTGCCCCAGCTCTGCCGGGTGGTTATCCACGAGACCTGTACCTCCGGCTCGGTCTATGTCGGGAGTTAGGGCGACTACCGTGGATACCGCCCCTCCCCCGCGCCGCGTGTGTCTCTACTGCGGGGCCTCTTTCGGCGACGACCCAGCATACCGCGAGGGCGCGGTGCTAGTAGCGAGGCTTCTGGCGCGGAGCGGGATTGGCGTCGTCTATGGCGGCGCGACCGGCGGACTGATGGGCGTTGTCGCGGACGCCGCCCTCGCCGAAGGTGGCGAGGTGATCGGGATACTCCCCGCTTCGATGATGGCGCGAGAGATCGGGCACACAGGTCTGACGCGGCTTCACGTGGTGGAGACACTGCACGAGCGCAAGGCGATGATGGCGAAACTATCGGACGCCTTCGTCGCGCTCCCCGGCGGGTTCGGCACGCTGGAGGAGTTGTTCGAGGTTCTTTCCTGGGCGCAGATCGGGTTGCACCGGAAGCCAGTCGCCTTGTTCAACATCGCCGGGTTCTATGACGGTCTGCTGGCCTTTCTACGAACCGTTACGGCTCAGGGTTTTGTGCGACGCGAAAGCTACGACTCCCTGATCACCGAGTCGGCCCCAGACATCCTGCTCCGACGCCTCCTCGACTTCGAGCCGCCGCAGGGCGACCGGTGGACGCCGGAGGTGAAGCCGTAACCGATGCCGTCCACGCCGCCCGCCCCCGCCCGTTCCACCCTGACGCCGCGAACCGCTCTCGTCGCCACATTCTGCTCCCTTCTCTGGAGTGGGGCGTATGTCACCGGAAAGATCGCCATCGGGACCCCGGACGCTCCAGGGTTCGGGCCGTTCCGACTGGCGTTCTTCCGGTTCGGAATCGCGGGACTCCTGCTGGCGGCGTGGCTGTTTTGGCGGAACCGGGACGCCCTGCACATACAGAGGGAGGATTACGGCGCGTTTGCGCGGCTCGCCCTGCTCGGCATGGGCTTGACATATGTGTTCAACTACGCGGGACTGGCGTTGTCATCCGGCACCGCCGCCGCGCTGATCATGTCCTCCGAGCCGGTCTGGATTGCCGCGCTCGCCGTGCTGTTCCTGAAAGAAAAACTGACATTGCCTCGTCTGATCGGCGTCGTTTTCGGGCTGACGGGCGCGGTGACCGTGGTGCTCTCCACACGGTCGGGGGGTGGGGAGGGCGGGGCGAACCCGCTCCTCGGCAATATCCTGATGGTGCTGTCCCTGTTGTTCGAGGCAGGCGCGGTGCTGAGCGTGAAGCGACTGACGAAACGATACTCGGGGCTTACCATCGTGACCTACGAGTTTCTGATCGGCTCCCTGATTCTGATGCCGTTCGCGATCTGGGAGACGGTGCAACTTGGCGCGGCGCACCCCACGCTCGCGGCGTGGAAGGCCGCTCTATACCTGCTCGGCGGCTGTACATTGCTCGCCTATCCGCTCTGGTTCCGCCTGCTGGAGACCACGGACGCGTCGGACGTGACGCTGTTCATCTTCCTGCAACCGGTGGTCGGCACTCTGATCGGCGTCGCGCTCCTCCACGAGCCATTCACCGTCTGGGCGGCGGTGGGGGCGTTGCTGGTGCTTATCGGCGTCTGGAATCTGACGGCGGACGGTCGGCGCGGCGCGTCCTAAAGCGGCTCGCCGTAGGACGACTCGAATGTGGCGCGAACCGCGTGCCGTTCGGACGCGGCCTCTTCGTTCGCTTCCGGGAACGCTCCCAAATACGCGGCGATGAACCGCTCGGCGGCGCGGTAGGCCGGTCGCTCGTACCGTAGCATTACATCGGAGCGGGTGAAGACACCAGCCCAGAACGACGACGATTTCAGGAGCGGGTTTTGCATCCGATGAAATAGTTCGTGGACGAGCGTTTCCGCGAGTCCGAGCGTAGTTGCACCCGAGGCGAACGGCTCGCCGCCGAGCGTGATAACTCCCGTGAGGCTGGCTTGAGCGCGGTCTTCGAGCGTCGGCACGAAGCGGATGCGGCCCGCTTCCAGCATCTTCCCGAGCGTGGCGGCTTGCGCCTCGTAGCCGGGGACCGAGCCGATCAGCGCGATGGCGGTTCCGATCCGTGGCGCGATGCTCGCGGGGAGCGCGTTCACGCTGTCCCGAGCCGCTTGATCCGGTACACGTTTTCCGCGACCATGGTTTCCGAGTCCGGGGTTTCCACCACCACTGCGACCGTCGCGGGCAGGTTCGGATAAACCTTCAACTGCTCAAAAAACGCGGCGAATCCGGCGTACCCGATTTCGCCGTCGCCGATGTGCGCGTGGCGGTCCGACTTCGAGCCGCACGCTTTGTCCGTGTCGTTCGCGTGAATACACACCAACTTGTCCATGCCGACATACTTGTCGAACTCGTCTAGAACCGTCCGCGCCTGCTCCGCCGTTCGGTAGTCGTAGCCCGCGACGAAGATGTGGCAGGTGTCGAGACACGCCATGATCCGCTCTTTCTCGCGCACGGCGGATACTATTCGGGCGAAATGGGCGAACGAGCCGCCCAGCGCGGTTCCCTGCCCCGCCGTGGTTTCCAGGGCGATCCGCACACGGACATCCGGCAACTGATCGTGCAACCAGTCGAGCGATTCCGACACCCGCGCCATCCCCGCCTCCTCGCCAGACCCGGTATGCGCCCCCATATGCGTAACTAAAAAGTCAAGGCCGAGTGCTTCCGCGCGCTCCATCTCGTGTTTGAACGCGACACGTGACTTTTCGAGTAGCGCGGCGTCTTGGGTCGCCAGATTGATCAGATACGAGTCATGCGCGACGAGCGGATATAGCCCCGTTTTATCCACGGCGCGGCGGAACGCCCGCACCGACTCCGGCCTCAGCGGGGGCGCGTTCCACTGGCGCGGGGACGCGGTGAACAACTGCACTGTGTCGGAGCCGATCTTGTACCCCTCCGTGACGGCTTTATGCAGGCCGCCCGCCGTCGGCATGTGCGCCCCGAAGCGGAACCGGCTGTCCGAGGAGAAGAGCGGGAATGACGCGAGCATTGTTTACCCCAGTCCCTTGAGCAGGTTCGCCATCTCGATGGCCGCGCCCGCCGCCTCGGAGCCTTTATTCCCGGCCTTCGTCCCGGCGCGTTCAATCGCCTGCTCGATGCTGTCCGTGGTCAGGATCCCGAACGTGATGGGCACGCCACTCGCCATCATCGCCTGCGCGATCCCCTTAGTACACTCCCCGGCGATGTAGTCGAAGTGCGGCGTCGCACCCCGTATCAGGCAACCGAGGCAGATCACGGCGTCGTACTTACCGGAGTGCGAAAGTCGCTGGGCGAGGAGCGGCACCTCGAAGGTGCCGGGGACGCGCACCACGTCCACGCCGGAGTCGGTATTGCCCCCGTGACGTTTGAGCGTGTCAAGCGCGCCGTCTAGAAGGCGTTCGGTGATGAACGAGTTCCAGCGTGAGACGACGATGGCGATCCGCAGATTAGTGGCAACCAGATGACCTTCGTAAAAGTTGGGCATACATTCCTGCTTCTAAATGTGAGGGTACGGGGTTCCCGCCAAACCGAATCAAAGGATTACCTCGTACCGGTGATACAATAGCGTACCATACTTTCGGGCGAGTTTTCGGGGCGAATAATCATTGGTTCCTATGGATAAGGACGAGTTCAAACGGCGGGTACAGGCTGCTTTCGGCGCGGATCTACACCGCGCTTCGCCCGCCACCGTGCGGGAGTTCATCGAATCGCTAGAGGAGACAATCCCACTCACTTTGCGGGGCGATTCCCGCATCGTGATCGAGGAGACGGCGAAGACATACGAGGAGGTAATGCGGACGTTCTTCTCCCGCGTCCTGGATCAGCCGACCGATCGCGCGGCCCAGGTGCTGTTCGTGGTTGCGCTGGATCTGTGCTACGCCGTGATCGAGTCGCACGACGCCGACCGCATCGGGCACCTGTTTCGCGGGTGGGACCAGGACACTTCCTAAGCCAGGCGACTCTAAATTGCGTTGTCTGATGACATTCGCGGGTGCTGGAACATGTAGCCGCGTAACGGCGTGTTTACGATGCCCTTCTGCCTCGGCGGTGGTTCAACGAGCCAGAGAAATCGTCGGGACGATTTCTGCCCTCCAGTCGCTTTCAGATAACAGGTTCGAGTCACTTTTCTCAATCCGTTGAAACAGATTTTACTTGTCCCAACGGAGCCGGATTAGATCTCTTCGCCTGGCAACGAATCTGTCGAAATTATATTTTTAGCGAAGCATTTCTCGGGCTTGACGAGCAAACTGTTTTGCATTACAGCGATGTATGTAGAAAAGCGGTTTGCTCCGGCTCGGATGTAGAAAAAGTTCGAGGGCGCGGTTCATTATAACTCGCCGCTGGTATGGATCGCCGTGGTTGCCAACGCGGATAAACAACCATGGCATGGTTTGTTTCGGCGTCGCGTACGGGACGCGACGCTGGAATGAGAAGGAGAATCTATCTAGATATCCTGTTCCGCAAACGGTTATCAATACGACAGAGGCGAGACCATAGCAGGTCTCGAAGGGAAATACAATAATGAACCGACGACGGTTTACCGATCTGTTTCTCTTCGCCGCAGTGCTAGCGGCTACGGCAGGTTTCGCACGCGCGGCGCACGCGCAGAATGCGGACCTTTACGTGCGTGGCGCAAAGCAACATGTGCATGGAGTCAATCAGGCATGGTTCTTTGGACGGTATGGTACCGACATCGGCTACAATCCTCTTCACAGGGACTGGGGATGTGGCTACAATAGTGGCACGGCGAACGCGTGGCTTGCCGACATGAAGCGGATGCACATCAATGTCGTACGCGTCTGGCTCTTCGAGGATATGGAGGGTCTGACGTTCGATGGGAGCGGCTATGTGAACGGCGTGCAATCCACATTTCTGAGCAATTTGGATGACCTGATTGCGAAAGCCAACGCGAACGGCCTCGCGCTGTACCTAACGTTCCTCAACCACAATCTGTCAAACCAGCGGGGTCAAACCCTTCCCGGCGGCGCAACGATTTAAGAACTTCGTTACCTCGGGTACGGCACGCGACCGGTTCGTTAATATTGCTATCTGGACAATCGCCAACCGATACAAGAACAACAATGGTGTGTTCGGATACGACCTCATCAATGAATCGAACATTGGCACGGGCAATGGTTCCTATTCCTGGACCGACATGCGCTCTTTTGCACAGGTTGCCGCGCAGAAGATTCACTGGGAAGGCGGCTCCGCGCATAACACGTCACAGGTCAGCATGAGCACGCAGTGGTATGCATTCGGCGATCAGGGGAACCATCCCAGTTGGTACGGCGGACTGGGACTGGACTTCTACGACTATCACGAGTACAGTAACTCGCCGAACCTGCCGAATAAGGCCTCCTGGCTTGACAAGCCGCTCTTGCTCGGCGAACATGGCCCCGCAAACATTGCATCAGCGGACGCGAACACGCAGAACAGTGCCTCTGATGCCTACATAGGTGAGGAGTCGTCGCGAGATTGGGCAGGAAATCTCGCGTGGCAGTATTATTCAGCACCAGGGAACGGCGAGAATATTGCCAACAACCCGGGCGCCAATCAGGACTGGGAGAAACTTGGCTGGACGATCCAATGGTGGGGCGCGAACCGCTTCGGTCTGTAGAGTAAAGGGCGGGCGCGAGGAACGGGCGGGGGGCCATGCGCACTGTGCCGAGTTCCAGGTCTTCGGCGTACTCCGAGGAGAACGTCACGGTCGCCGTCAGTCCGTC
>JAYUUO010000200.1:0-10216 GCA_043754515.1 Armatimonadota bacterium | reverse complement strand
TGGTCGAGTTCTACGCCGAGGGGGACGCGGAGCGGAAGACGGTGGAGACGCTTTCGGGCACGGTGGAGCACCCGTTCTTCACGGGGGCGGGCCAGGTGCCGATGGGTAACCTCGGGATCGGCACGGCGATCCTGACGCGGGCGGGGCCGCGCCTGATCGTCAAGTCGGTCCGGGTCGAGAGCCACCCCGAGGGCGTCTGGGTCTACAACTGCACGGTCGAGGGCGACCACACCTTCTACGTCGGTACCGCGAACGGCGGCGCCTGGGTGCATAATGCAGTCTGTGGTGATGCTGACTTTATTGGACCACATGAGAAAAGTTGGAGGCTAGTTTCAGATGGAGATGGCGCACATCTGCTAGAAAGGTCTAACATACGTAACCGCCCTAACTTCTCCAAATATGATGGAGCAAACACGCCACGATACTACCCTACAGGTACTGCCGAGAATGCTGGTGCAGCTCACATAAGGCTGCATGAAGCGACTCGTAGAAACGGCATACAACTTGGTAGAGGCGGTAATTCCTCAACCAACGATATTGGTCTATTGCGGAGGTACTATAATGCCTACGGTGACCCCTCGTTAGATGGGATACGAGGCACTTTGAGAACACCGGATTCCGGCCGGGTTTTAGGTACTGATGTTACTCCGCAAGAAGCATTCAAGCTATTATTGCGGTGGGATGGACTGTGATCTATGTCGAGTAGTTCTACGATCAAGGAAGTTGACATAATATTAGAAGGCTTGGGCTTCATCTTATACTCGCCCATCAACATTCCTTCGATAGAATCAGGTGAAAACTTCTTAAGTAGTCGGTATCGTGTCGCCGATCAGGTGGAACCCTTCGTTCAAGCAGGCAGTTTGGTCGGATTTGAAACCGGAACGCCGGGCAAGTTTTTGCTTCGCTTTGTCTTAGGCGAAATTGATGCCGCCATCTACAGCGAAAGCGATATGCGCTTAACACTCGGGTTGGTAGTTGTCGGCGGGTACTTCTATGTGCGTGATCTGTATGACCTGATTTATTGGGAGCCTGACTGCTGGGACGAGCAACGTGTTGATGTAGATGACGGGATGTATACACTGATGGTTTGCAGTCGTACTCCTATATCTGGCGTTCTAGGCGATAACCAGATCATCACGGTGTTCATGCGAAGAACAGATCAGTTGCCTGACCTATCGAACGTTGGAATCCCGTCACTGGTTGGAGACGACTAAAGTATCGACCCGCCAGGGATCTCGTAAACTTGGCGTATGTGCGTTACGTGAGCGAACGCAGGCTTAACGCGCCGAGCGGCGTTCGGCGCGATGGGCGCCCTCGGGATCGGCACCGCGATCCTGACGCGCGCCGGGCCGCGGCTCGTGGTCAAGTCGGTGCGCATCGAGAGCCACCCCGAGGGCGCGTGGGTCTACAACTGCACCGTAGACGGCGACCACACCTTCTACGTCGGAACCGCCAGCGGCGGTGCCTGGGTACACAACGGCGAGTGTGTCACTGATGCGACAGATACTAAGGCGGCTAAAGGACCGAAAAATCCACCGCTCACTGAGTACAACGTGTATGACTATGGTGAGTTCAACAAAAGCGGAAGAGAAGGGGATGGTCTAGCCGGACATGAGCTTTTGCAGAACTCCTGGTTGAAAGCTAATGGACACACAGAAGGGCGGGCCAGTTCTACTGGCGGAGATAACCCTGCGATTGCTTTAGGAGATACTGATCATGGGTTGATATACGAGGAACAGAAGAAACTGGATCTATTCAAAAGGTCATCTCGCAATCTGACAGCCCAAGACATCATAGACAAGAATTTACAAGCGATGAGGAACGCTAACGCTAACGGAGCAAAAATTCCCGAGGGCAAAATTAAACAACTTGAGAGAGAGACTAGAAAATGGGCTACAGGAAAGAAAATCTTATGATTCAAGACATATGTTACTTCCATGAGTCTGCGGCCGCTATCCCAGATGGTTATTGCCTACCCTTTCGTCTGGCACTACCTAATGCGAATAGTGGTGCCCGGTTTGGCGGAAAATCGCCAGAAGGAGTAGTACCGCCGAATGAGACTTCTCGCTATCTGATGACACTACCAGTGCTACGTGACGCGGACTTAGAAGCCTCTATATTTTTTGACTTTGAAATAGATTTTGTTGTAAAAAATAAATATAAAATCTTCACCGCGAGCGAGAATTTTTTACATGTTGTCATTCATAAGAATAGCGAAAGACGAAAAGACAATCTTTTTCAAAGCACTGTGTCGGGGAACCGTGTTATTATACAGCGAATCGTACCTGATGTTGGATCTGAAGGAGATTCATATTATGATAATCATAAAATTGGCGGATCGCCATTTCTGGTCAGAGAAGACATGTTCAAATCTGGTATAGATGCGCTTGCTCAGTGTGGGTATAAAAATTGGGTTCAGTTAGACGTTCCTGGTTTCGGTGAAGAGGGGGATGAAGACGGCTTGGATGGTGATTGGCCGTTCGCGGATGGTATATTCAATATAATGATCAAGCATGGTAATGAATCCGACTTCGTCTACTTTTGGCAGTTATGACGTCGATCAACCTATCGGCCTGTCGGGAATCCCATGAGCTGTTGCCGGTAGTATCATACCTACAACGCCGCGTAGAAATGGTTGATCCGCACATTTTGTGAAAGCATTTTTATACGGCGTTTGACAATTCGGCTCCGGGTGCTTCTCGGGCGACGCGGTGCCGGGCGCGTGGGCGGTCGGGGATAAGAAACCTGATAGCGACCCGACACTGGCACGTGCGTCCGGCGACTTCGCCGCGCTGGTGTGGGGCTTCGAGAACGGCCTGTCGGAGTGGGTGGTGTCGGCGGACCCGGCGACGGGTAGGCCGGAGTGGCGCAGGGTGACGAACGCCTGGAAGCATCAGGTAGATAAGCTAGCCGTGGTCGAGTTCTACGCGGAAGGCGACGCGGGCGAGGCGACGGTGGAGACGCTTTCGGGCACGGTGGAGCACCCGTTCTTCACGGAAGCCGGCCAGGTGCCGATGGGTAACCTCGGGATCGGCACGGCGATCCTGACGCGGGCGGGGCCGCGGCTTCTCGTCAAGTCGGTCCGGGTCGAGGCGCATCCCGAGGGCGTCTGGGTCTACAACTGCACCGTTGACGGCGACCACACCTTCTACGTCGGTACTGCGAACGGCGGCGCGTGGGTGCACAACGGTAGCTGCGAAGGAGAAGATGCGTTACTATTTGTCCAGAAGGAAATGGAGCAAGCAGTCGGTTCAAGGGAGTTAGACTACAAAACGGTTGCGTCTAATGAAGCTTACTTTGAAGGTGGCGTCAAAAAAATATATGTCGCATCTAGTACAAAAAACCCTTCGGATCGAGGAATGCTGGTACAACGAGCAAAGCAACTAACAAAACAACTGGGCATAGAGGTCAAGGTTGTTACCGACGCTCAGGCTAGGAAAATAGGGTCTACAAAAAACCCAGATGCGTACGGTTCTGGGGGAAACACGGGGCATGCGGAACCAACAGGTTTATGGGCTGGACTGCGAGATGGCGCATGGGGATTTGGACGAATAGTTGCATCACGCGATTTTTGCGTCCAATGCTGGCTACGATCGGTACAGTTGGGTGCGAAACCAGTCGGTCGTATTCGTGGAACAAAATGAGTTGTAATACAAAAATCGTATTGAAAAATGCCGTTAATGGCTATCTTAGTATTCTGACGGAACGACAATGCATCGCGTTCGCGGCATGTTGTTGTGAACGTCTTTTCCCACTGTATGAAGCGTTTCATATCACTCATGGTTGGGGCGATCCGCGCACCATCCGTCATATTCTCGATGATATATGGCTTTACATAGCCGATGAGCAAAAACAATCATTGGACGAGTCCCGTATAGAGGAAATCAGCTCGATAATACCAGATTGCGATGATTTCCCGTCAGAAATCGGCGAGATGGCGATGTATGCTGGGCTCTGCACCCGAGTAGCTTATGAATGCTGTAGCACCGGTTATACATCTGAGCAAGTCGAATTCATAAGCGATAGGACATTAGCCGCAGTTAGCGGGTATGTTTATTGGGTGAACCAACCTGATCTCGACGAGGACATGGATGAAGGTAATGGGTATTGGTTTGAAACAGCACCATTATACCGCGGTGAACTTGGGTACCAGGTCAGCGACTTACATGTTCTATCTGAAACTACCGCGAGCGACCCCTCCGTGTTAGATCCGTTACGCAGAAGCCAACAGATGCGCGGGCCTAATCCGCTAAGACGCGGCTTTTTCCTCGCTCATGATGCGCCAATAGCAGGCGTTGTAGATTACTCTAGATAAAGACGTCTAAAAGAATAATCTACTTAACGTGAGATACTGTATTGGTTGTCAAGCCAATTCGCCTAAAAAATTGGGATCGAATGGCTTCGCCGACTTCAGTATCCCGTAGACGAGATGAAGTAACTTTCGCATTGCTGCCCCGATAATCAGCATTTTACTCTTCCCTTTGGCTGTCAGTCGTTGCCCTAACGCTTGGATCAACGGATCGAACTTTTGTGAGAAATATTCCGGGAAGACCGGTGAGATGAAAAAGAAGTCGGCGAAAAAGGAGCACCCACTGGCCCGCTTCGACGAACTAGTTGCCCTTTCCAACCAGGGTTGGGAGGCAATCGTGAGCGGCGAATACCAGAAAGCCTGTGATATTTACGAGGAAGTGCTTGCCGACCCGGAAAACCATGGGAGGGCAAGCAACAACGCCTGCATCGCTTACCTGCTCGAAGGAGACGCCCGGAGGGCGAGCGATGTCATGTATCAAGCGCGGCAGCGACGTGAGCGACACTATCGGGAAGTGAGTAAATACTATGGGGTCGCCCTGTGGCACCTGGGTCGTTACACGGAGGCATGCGAGGATTGGGTGAGCGAGAACGAGCGATCGCATGGGGGCGAGGCCGTCTCTCCTGCGTGCAAGACACCCCCGTATGGTGCCTCGCAGATACAACTGGTGGCACTGATCTGGTGGGCGTCTTTGCGCTTGAACAACGGCAGTCTGTCCGATTATGCGCGCCGCGATATGAAAAAGATGTGTCCGCAGGTCGAGTCGCTCCGGGAGGGAGGTTGGCGCGACGGGATCTGGCCTGGCGCACTTGCGGACCTTGTTCTCGGTACGCTTTCCGCAGATGAGTTGGTTGATCGGGCGTTATCTATAGCCGGAAACTACGAACACGTGCGGGCGAGGAATGGGTGTACGGCGTGCTTCTATGTCAGCTGTCTGGTGCTACAGATCGGTGACGCGGCGGGATACCGCCGCTGTCTACAGCAATCGGTTGACGCACTGACTGACCGCTCGATGATGCCGACCGAGTTTCTGATGGCACGTTACGAACTATCGCTGTAGCTAACATTCCGGGCTTCCACAATCCCCCGACCTGCGAATCGCGAGCGGCGTCGGGTGCCCGTTCTTCAAGGGGACGCCCCGTGGTAATACCAGGGAACGCGCGCCACGTTCGTAGAACTGTGCGCTGAGGGCGACGCGGGCGAGGCGACGGTGGAGACGCTTTCGGGCACGGTGGAGCACCCGTTCTTCACGGGGGCGGGCCAGGTGGCGATGGGTAACCTCGGGATCGGCACGGCGATCCTGACGCGCGCCGGGCCGCGGCTTCTCGTCAAGTCGGTCCGGGTCGAGAGCCACCCCGAGGGCGTCTGGGTCTACAACTGCACGGTCGAGGGCGACCACACCTTCTACGTCGGCACCGCACAGGGCGGCGCGTGGGTACACAACGGCGAGTGTGTCACTGATGCTATTGGCGATCCGGGTGAGTCCTTAGTTATAGACAAACTGAAAATCGATGGGTACACGGATATAGGCCAGATCCAGAACGGTAGAGGCTGTGGAATCGACATAGTGGCGACAAAGGACGGGGAAATCTTTTTCTTCGAGGTAAAAACGTCCACATCTCGGTATAGTGAAAGTCTGTCCGGAGAACAACGAAATCCTCTGAAGTTCGTCAGAGACCGATTGGAACTAGTGGTTGCCAACTATGAGTCAAAAGGCGGGATTTACGGAAAAGTTTCTCAGGAAACACACGATCTGGCTCAACGCTATCTAGCTGCTTTGGAAGCTAAGACGCCTGCTAATTATCGCAAAGTCGACGTCACGAATTTAGGCAGCACCAATCCTGACTTACCGACGACGATCAAGCAGAAGCCCTGGAAGGTCAACACGCGAATGAAGAAACCATAGATGGCACCGAGCCGATACGGCAGGGATGTCCTGACGGCGTTCACACGGGCCGCCGTGTCCGAGTTGAACCGGGACTCGTACGCCGAATCCACGCAACGAATACGAACCGCTTTGGATGACCCGGATCTGCTACTCTCCTCCGGGTTCGCGATGCTCTCCATCGTGTACCCTTTGTGGAAACTATCGCTCTGGTACCGCCTGCCCGCGGTGGCGGCCATGAGTGCCCATGACACGAAGCGGGCTTCCGCCGCCCTCCACTCCCTCTGCCAATGCGACCTGCTGTATTGGCACTTCACTATGAAAGGCAGAGAGCTACTGATAGCCGAGTCGGTCAAAGTCAATACAGGCGGGTTTAACACCAGTAAACCCGCTCTGTCTCTCTGCATCGCCCTGGGCATTGGGCTGATCCAGGAGAGCGAGGCACTGTACCGCATACTCAAGCGGATCGTGTCCGCGGACGACGACTTCATCCGGGCGCAATTCTCCCCGGATGATTCTCACAAAACGCCGCCCACCGCCCTGCGCTTCTACGAGCGGAGTGTGCTAGGAGCAGAGCCGGTCGGTTGCGGCGAGTGCGGGGTCTACTCGGGCCTGATCGAGAGCCACGACCGCGCTCCCGCCGGGTTCTCGGAGCAGGTAGTCGCGTGCTGTGACTACCACGTCGCGAACAGCCGTTCCATGACCAAGAACAAGTCGTGGGAGTTCGGCGACAGCTTCCCCAAGGTGTACCCTGCGGAGATACTGATGTTCCTACACCGCCGGCGGTGCTTGGGGCTGGAGATAGATATACCGGCACATAAACTGACGGCCCTGCCGACGTTCCACGTCTTCGGCCCGGAGGATGTGAGTCCCGAGCAGGACCCGCTACTCGGTCGCCTGATGGAACTGGCGGGCTTTTCGTAGCCGCCCGGCCTTGGCGCGCGACCCACCAGGAGGCGGTGCCGCGTGGCAGTTTACGCGATGCCTGAACGATATGGAAACTTCTTCCAACCCAGCTGACACTACGGCTTGAGGCGGACGGCGGCTCGTGCCGCCTCAGCTCGTTCCCTGCTTGTGCACCTCCGCTGGCACCAATGGTCACTCCCATGCCCGCACCTGATCGCGGTCACGTTCCCGAGCGGCGTCGTCTACACGTTCCGCGCCAAGTACGCCCCCACGGTTCAGGGCATCGAGTCCATCGAGAACCTGCGCCTCGATTGGGAGCCGGTCGGCAGCGCGGCGAAGAACTGCACGCTCAAGTACGACGGCGAGTCGGACTACGACGCCGCCCATAACAACGTGTTCGTGGTCTCGACCGGCGGGAGCTTCGACTACCCCGACGGCGTCTGGACGCCGGTGTACCTGATGGGCTACGACGACCTGACGTTCGAGCCGACGACGTTCCGGCTGACGACGCGCGACGGCACGGTCTGGCGGGTGGACGAGCGCGGCGGGCTGCTGTCGGTGACGGAGCCGAACGGCAACACGCTGACGCTGGGCCGGGACGGCCTGGTCTCCTCGAAGGGGGTCGGGATCGGCTTCCAGCGGGACGGGTCGGGGCACATCACCGGGATCACGGACCCGAACGGGAACAAGCTTCAGTACCAGGTGAACGGGAGCGGTGACCTGGTGGGGTTCACGGACCGGGTCGGCAACCAGACGCAGTACGCCTATGACCTCCTGCACGATCTGGCGACGATCACCGACTCGAAGGGCGTCGTGACCCTGATCAACACGTACAACGCCAGCGGGCGGATCGTCAGCGCGTCCGACGCGAACGGCGCGACCTCGGTGTTCGCGCATAGCCTGGACGACCCGAACGCCACCGACGTCACCGAGACCGCGATAGACCCCGCCGGAGTGAAGACGGTCACGCGCCTGGACGCGCGGGGCAACCCTCTCTCAGTGACGCGCGACTTGAACGGGCGGGCGGTGCTGGTGAGTAGCAGCACCTACGGCGACGGGCGCTACCCGGATAACCCGACGTCGGTGTCGGACGCGCTGAACAACACGACCTCCTTCGTCTACGGCGACTACGGCCTCCCGACCAGCGTCATCACGCCGACCGGCACCATCCTCAGACAGATGCGGTACGACACGGCGGGCCGCCTGCTGGTGACGCTGGACGCCTACGAGAGGGTCGTGCAGACCAACGTGTACGACGCGAAGGGGAACATCGCCTCGTCCACCGACGCGCTCGGTAACACGACCGCCTTCGCCTACAACCCGGACGGCACCGTGGCGAGCATGACCGCGAGCGACGGCACGGCCGCCCGCAACGTCTACGACGCGACTGGCAGGCCGATCGCCGCCTACAACCCGGTCGGCGGCGCGATCCTGTATGAGTGGGACAACAACGGCAACCTCGTCACCAAGATTGTCACCTCCGCGTCCGAGGCGAACAGCCTGTTAGGGGTGCGGTCACCCGGCGCGGGAGCGACCGACATCGGCATCACGTCGCGTCTCCCGAACGCTGCCAGCATCCCGGCACCCCCGCCGTCCGCGCGCGTCCCGGCGGAGCACTTGGGTACGACCTATAAGTACACGGCGGACGGCAAGATCACGGACATGACGGAGGAGACCCCGAAGGGGCTTCTCCACACGTTCACCGATTACAACCGCGTCGTGGACTCGGGGCCGAACCTGGGCAGCATCACCCACGAAATGATGCCGGTGAAACTGCACGACATCCTCGGGCGCGAGACGGACTACGAGTACGACAAACTTGACCACATCACCCGCACGACCTTCCCGGACGGCACGTACGCCACGGCGACCTATGACCTGAGGCGGCTGAAGACCGGGGCACTCGACCGCGCGGGTCGCCGTTATGTGTACGGGTGGGACTCCTGGGAGCGACTGACCGACGAGAGCGTCGTCGTCGGCAAGGACACGGTACTGGGTAGCCGCCACTTCGATTACGACCTCGTGAACCGCGTCAGCGACGTGACGGACGAGCTCGGGCACAAGACGCACTACGATTACAGCCCGAATAACGTCCTGCTCAAGACGACCGACGCCCTGGGACACGTCACCACATACGACTACGACAAGAATTTGCAACCGCTGGCGGTCACTTCCGGGGGGAATAAGCCGTCCACGATCAGCCGCGACGGGGCGAACAACGTCACCGACATGACGCTCCCCGACGGCGGCACCTATCACTGGGACTACAAGCACGTGGACTGGCTGCGGCAGGTACATAAGTACGTGCCGACGCTGGCCACCTCTCCTTCGGGGCGCACGACGGGATACGGCTGGGACGGCTACGGCTCGCTGTACGCGGTGACCGACCCGTCCGGGGCGACCTCCTCCTGCGTCTACGACACGCGGGGCCGCGTCGTCTCTTACACGGACGCGAACGGGCGGGGGGGCACGAACCAGTACGACGTGCTCGGGAACGTGACGAGCCGAACCCTGCCCTCGGGGAAGACGGAGTCGTTCACCTACGACGCGGACAGCAGCCCACTGACGGCGGCGGACGGAGGCGGGACGACGGCATATTCCTACGAGCCGCTGACGCGCTATCTGTCCTCGGTGACGCGTAGCGGGGTCAGCGTCGGCTACCACTACAAGCCAGACGGCACGCTCGACCGGGCGACCCGATCCTCGTACGGTGAATTGGGTGCCAAGTTCCAGACCGATTACGCGACGGACGGTGCCGCGAGCGCGACCTACACCCTGAACTGGCGGCGCGTCCCGGTCGGCACGCACGCCCTGACCGCCCGCGTCACCGACAGCCGGGGCGCGGTCGGACTCACGGCGGTTACGGTGAACTTCTCGGTGACCCAGGACCCCGCCCTGACCCTGCCCGCCCCGACCATCACGCACTCGACCATCCCCGGCCCGATGAACACGACCGTGCCCACCCTGAACGCGTCGCTGGTGACCATCTCGATGCCGGTGCCGGACCCGGCCCTGAAGGGTGCCGCCCTCGCCGCGTTCCTGGAGAAGATACGCGGCTCGTGGATACTCTACACCGTGGCGACCCGCACGGGCACCGACCCGGCCATCGTCGCCCT
>JAYUUO010000199.1:0-10225 GCA_043754515.1 Armatimonadota bacterium | reverse complement strand
GCGCATCGTCTTGTAAAATGGGCATGGACAGACTTTCCGTAAACTTGGGTTTGGCGACTTTAGTTTATCGGAAAGCCTGTCTTATCCCGAACTCACGTACTTTATGATACGGCGGACGGAAAGTTCCTCGCTCTCAGCGCGAACGAAAACGCCCCATCGGTCATGCCTGGTGGCCCGCACCTTAACAAAGCGGCCGCGCTCGCCGCGCTGAAGAAGATTTGAGAGGCAGACTACGAGCGGCCCACGATTGCCGAATACCACTGGAAGCGGTACTGGTATGAGATGATGGGCGACCCGGAGATCGGATACTACCTGCCGGAAGGACAGAAGATCGCGGTTCTGGTCTGGTATATGCGGTTTGACTCCCAGCGTGACGTGGGATACGCGATCCAAGGTGGCAGTAACGGGATGCTGATTGACGCGACAACCGGGAAACAGGTACACACGCGGTGTGTCCCGTAGTGTTTTACCAGAACGCCTATACACTGGGGATATTCTGTGATTTCCTGGACACCGTGAAGATATTCGTCAATACGCCCGGCGAGTCGCGGCGTGTGGCTAAGTTCTGGTTCAATATCTGGTCAGATTTGCAGTTCGGGCCGGAGTCCACATCTATCGCGAACGAAATAGTAAACGGGCTATCGGATTTCCGTTCCAACTGAACCAACCGCCCCAGACACGCGCAACGCGTTGGGCGCAACCGCAATTCGCTGTAGAATAAACCCATGACCCCCGACGCCCTGCAAGAATCGTTCACCCGCCTTTTCGGGCATGGCGACTTCCGACCCGGACAGCGCGAGATCGTCGAGGGCGTGCTCGCCGGGCGCGATACGCTCGCCATCCTCCCGACCGGCGGCGGCAAGTCTGTCACCTACCAGTTGCCCGCCATGCTCGTGGACGGCGCGACCCTGATCCTCTCCCCCCTGATCGCCCTTATGAAAGATCAGGTGGGGAACCTGCCCCCCGCCGTCGCCGAACGCACCACCCTGATCAACTCCACCCTCGACGCCAGCGAAGTCGGACGCCGACTCGCCCAGGTCAAGTCCGGCCGTCTGAAACTCGTGTATGCCGCTCCCGAGCGGCTGCGCCACCCCGCGTTCCTGCACGCCCTGCGCGAGGCGAATATCGCCATGGTTGTGATTGACGAGGCGCACTGTATCTCGCAGTGGGGGCACGACTTTCGCCCCGATTACCGCGCGGTCGGCAAAGCCATCGCCGCGCTCAACCCGCGCACAGTGCTCGCCGTCACCGCGACCGCGACGCCGGAGGTGGCCGGGGATATCGAGAAAGAGGTCGGACGCCCGTTGCATCGCATCCTGCGCCCGACGTTCCGCGACAACCTGCGCTTGACGTGCCGCAAAGTCACCGGCGAGGACGAGAAGCTGACCGCCACGCTGGAGTATTGCCGCGATACGCCCGGCGCGGGGCTGGTCTACGCCACGTCGCGCGAGAAGTGCGAGCAATTAGCGCGGATGCTCAAGCGGTACAAAGTCGAGGCGGGGTTTTATCACGCGGGGCTACCGCCCGAGGAGCGCGCCGAGGCGCAGGACCGGTTCATGCGCGGCGACGTGCGCGTAATGGCGGCGACCGTTGCGTTTGGCATGGGCGTGGACAAATCCGACATCCGGTTTCTGGTGCATTACCACCCGTCGCGCACTCTGGAGAACTACTACCAGGAGGCGGGCCGCGCCGGGCGGGACGGCGCACCGAGCGAGTGTATCCTGCTCCACTCCGCCGCCGACGCGACGAACGCCCTGCGCCGCGTCCGCGAGGACACGTTGCAGCTCGCGGATCTGCAGGCGGTCTACAACGCCCTGAAGATGAGCGTCGGTCGGTCGCGGGTCGGCACCGTCGCCTGGGACGGCTTGTTCCAGTCCGTGGGCGGGGACGCGGGCCGGGTTCGCTCCGCCATCCCGGTGCTGGAGGAGGTCGGGCTGATCGCCCGCGACGCCGACGTGCCGCGCCGCTTCGCCATCTCGACCGAACATGCCATGTTCCTTGACGACGCCGAGCCGGTTGCCGAATGGATTGCGTCGCTGTCGGGCGTGGTGGGCGGGGGTGGCGAATGGGACGGCGCGGAACTGGCCGCCGAAAGCGGCATCCCGATGCGCGATTTGGAGGAGGTGATCCTGCGTTGCCAGGACGCGGGTCACCTCACGTACCGCGCGCTGGGGGGCCGCGAGCCGCTGTTTCAGATTCTGCCGCCGCCGCCCGACACGAAGGCGCGGATGGAAGCCATGCTCCGCGAACGTGCCGAGGGCGCGACCGAGAAGGCGACGGCGATGGTGACGTACGCGAAAGATCGCAAGTGCCGCCACGGGCAGATCGCGCGCTACTTCGGCGACCGGTGGGCGAACGTCCCCTGCGGCCGGTGCGACGTTTGCGCGCCGAAATCGCCCGTGGCAGCGAGTGGCGCGTCCTTCGCGGGGGCTGGCACCGAGTCCGATCACGCCTCCCCGCCTCTCGCGGCCCTGATGCTCGTCCACGACCTGACGAGCGGGCGGTCGCCGTTCGCGCTGGGCAAGGCGGGGCTGGTTCGCTCCCTGCGCGGGACGCCGGACGCGCCGATCCGCCCGGAACGCTCGTCGGTGTTCGGGGCACTGGCGACGTTCAAGAAGGGCGAGCTAGAGCGGCTCGCGGACGCGCTGGTGGAGCAGGGCTACCTGACCCGCGACGAGAACGACGAGTACCGCCGCCTGTTCCTGAGTTCGTCGGGGCGCGACGCGGTGCGGGAGGCACACTGCGACATGGACTGGCGCGGGGGAGCCACCCCGCGCCAGAAGATCCCGCTTTCCGGCACGGAGGGCGGCTCCCGTTCCGCACCCGCCGGCGACCCGTCCGACGAGGACGGCATACTGTTCGAGACGCTACGCGGGTGGCGGCGCGAGCAGGCCGAGGCGGAGAACGTCCCGCCGTTCGTGATCTTCGCCGACAAGGTGCTACACGCCCTCGCGTCGTCGAAACCGGCGAACGAGTTCGACCTGCTGGAAGTTCCCGGCATCGGCCCCGCGAAGGCGTCGAAATTTGGCGAAGCGGTCCTCGACATTGTGCGGAAACACGAACGCAACAATTAGCGTTATCTACTCAAAGACTATTCAGGGCGGGCGAATCCGAGATCAGTCATGCGGGATCGGCCAGTGGTCATGCGGGTGAATCCGCATGACCACACCCCACCCGCCACCCGGTCCCACGCCCTGGAGACTTGTCCGGGAGACTCCTTAAATGGATACCAAACGATGAAACCAATGCCCGCCGCCTTTTCCGCCATTCTTGCCGCCGCGCTGTTCGCCACTACCCCTGTGCTCGCCGCGCCGCCCGAACAGCCGACGACCCGCGCCGTTGCCGCCAGCACATCCCCGGCCAGCCCCCGACCGGACGCCGCGGGTGCCAGGACTACCCCGGTCGGCTTTCCGCACGACGCCGGGGCGCACGACGCGGACGCCGCTATTGAGTGGTGGTACTTCAACGCGTTCCTGAAAACCGCTTCCGGCAGACACTACGCGGTGGTCGGGTCCTTCTTCCGCACCGGGATACAGGCGACGAAAAAAGGGCATTACCTGATTTACTCGCTCACCGACCTGGACTCCAAGCGAGTGATCGCGAACGGCTCCGTGCTCGATCAGGCGAACGTCGCGCTCCTAAAGGCGTATCTGCCGCTGATGGCGATGCGCAACCCGGATGACCCCGGCCTTCTGAAAACCCTCGCCGCCTTGCAGAAGAACAAGATGCCCGCGCCGCACCGGGCGTCCCGCGAAACCGCCGTGGTCGTCAACAAGCCGCGCTTCGCGATCTCGTTCGACGGTAATGCATTCGCGCAAAAAACGGCAAACGGGCGGACGTGGCGGGCGACGCTCAAAGATCCCGCCTTCTCCCTCTCGCTCGACTTCGCGCAACCGACGCGCCCCGCAATGCTGGTTGGCGGCGCGGGCATGACGGGACTAAACCGGCCCGACGATATGTTCTACGTCTCGCTGACCCGCGCCGACGCGTCCGGCACGCTGACAGTGGACGGCAAGACCGAGTCGGTGGCGGGTACTGGCTGGATTGACCGGCAGTGGGGCCGCTCGTGGATCGTGGGCAACAACGGCTGGGACTGGTTCGGGGCGCATCTCGATAACGGCGCGGACCTGATCGTCTACCGCGTTAAGGACAACGACACGGGCAAAGTGCTCCGCGCCGAGGCGACGCTCCTGAACGCGGACGGGACGCAAACCGTGGACAAGGCCGTCACTTTCGCGGCGACGGGCGAATGGCTCGACCCGGCGTCGGGCATCGCGTTCCCCGAGTCGTTTGCCGTCACCCTCGCGAACATCGGGTACACGCTCCGCTTCGAGCCGGTCTTCGACGCGCAGGCGATCCCGACCATCGGTATCGGCGCGGCGTTCTGGGAGGGCGTCGTGAGCGTTACTGGTACGGACAAGACCGGGGCACCGGTCACGGGACGCGGCTACCGCGAACTGGTCGGGTACAAAGCGCGGCCCACGCCGAAAACGGCGGCTACCGCCAAGCCGTGAGGCGCGCGGTGGCGCGCCCGCGCCCTGACGCCCGCGCCCGCCGGTAAATCAGGCCTCGCTCCCGGCACCCCACTTTACCAAAACCCCCCGTCGGAGCGATACGGTAGGCGAAAGAAACCCTTGAAATGGAGACCACGCTTCCGGCGGCATCGCTCGCCCAGACTCTCATGTCCCTCGCGCCGGACGTGCCCCGCGAGTTTACTCTGTACCTGCGCGAGGCGACCATGCCGTTCTTCGTCGCGGCGGACGGTGCCCCCCCCCGTTTCGGGGATTAGGCGCGACACGAAGCCTTTTTCAAGGCGGATCCGTCGCGCTACGCGCTGCTCGGTGTTCTGCCCGACATTTCTGAATCAGCGCGGGCGCGGATCGTCTTCCTGACCCTGCTCAAGGACGCCACCGTTTCCGCGACCGGCGCGGCAGCCTCCGCCGAAACTGAGGGCGCGACCGGTGCCGTGCTCTGCCTCCTGCCCACCGATACCGCGCTCCAGGTGTTTCTCGCCGTGCGCCGCGAACGGGTCAACCGCAAGCGGGTCGGGTGGCTTGCGTGTCGCTTCCTGCTCAATCACCCGGCGGCGGCGGCACTCCGGGCCTGCCGCCGCCCCGCCGTTTCGGACGTGCTGGAGCGCGACGTGTTCCGGGCGTGCCAGCGCATCGCCGGGTCGGACGATCCCGACGTGACCGACGTGGCGTACCTACACGCGAGGCTACTCCGCTACGCGCACAATCCGGTCGCGGCGAAGCGTCTTGTCGCCGGGTCAACACACGGATCAGAGGGGGTGACGACGGAGTACCGCGCCGGGGCGACGGAGTACCGCGCCGGGGCGACGGAGTACCGCGCCGTCAGCGACGATCTGCGGGCGGTGTTCGCGCCGCCCATCGAGCGTCCGGCCACGATCACCGCGGAGGATCGCGGCATCGTGACTGGGACGCTGACCGCGCTGTACCGGCAGACGCCGACCGCGAATCTAACCGGTCGGTTCGCCCCCGGGCTGAGCGCGCTGGCGAACCGCTCGCCGCGCTTCGCGCCCGGCTTCCGCGTCGCGCTGGTGTTCGACACGTCGGCGTCCATGCGCGGCTACGGCGACCGCGAATACTGCCTCGCGGCCTCGGCGGTCACGCTCTGGCGGCTACTCTGCCGCGTGTCCCCGGAGCCAGTCGCTGTGTTCGACATCGAAGGGGAGGGCGGCGAACTACTCGGCTCCCTGCCCACCCTCGGCGGCGCGACGGATCTCGCGAGCGCGCTACTCGCCGCGCTGGAAACGAGGCCGGATCTGGTCGTCGTGCTGACGGACGGCTACGAAAACCAGGCGGCGGGGGATCTGGCGCGGGCGGCGGCGACGCTACTGCTCGCCGGGGTCGCGACGCCGGTGTTGATGTGCCTCCCGGTGTTCACGGAGCGGGACGACCGAAGCACGCGCCGACCCGCGCCGAAGCTACCGGAACTCGTGTTCTGGCATGAAGACGAACTGCCGGGGCGCGGGCATCTGGAGCAACTGTTGATGCGGCAGCGTGCGACGCTGACCCAGTTTCGTTCCCGCTTCGAGTGCCTGGACGGGCAGACGGGCGCGCTGTTCTTCGTCGGGGAGCGGCTCGCGGGGGTGGAGATCGCGCCGAACGCCGCGTATTTCCGCGACATCTGGATGCCGCTGGTGTCGTTCGCGTACGGCATCGCGGCGTACGGCATCGAGCGTGACAGGCAAACCACGCCGTACGGCGCGAGCGAGCCGTTCCCAGGCGTGGACGATCTTGCCGCGCTCCGGGACGCCCTGCGCGAGGTCCCGCGCGGCGCGCGACGACACGCTGGCGACGGTGATCAGCGCGTCGGCGGCGGGTCTGTCCGGCGCGACGCGTGAAGCGGCGGGACAACACGCCAGAACCGCGACGGTGCTGGAGACTGTCACGGCCTCGGGGTTCGCGGGGCAGGTGGTCAAGCGTGGGGACGATCCGGTCTACGTATCACTGTTCCGCGCAAAGTAGGAAATATAAGTAGCAAAAACTGCTTGATAGACCAGTACGAGGATGGTAAAACAGGTGTGTCGCCGGAACTGTGTTCGGCACCTTACGTGCCCCCTACCTTCCACAGGTTAGGCACCGTTTTTCAAACGGTCACGATACGTATGGTGCGCGAGCCGCCTGTCCGGCGACACCTCTTTGCGCGAGCCGCTCGTTTTTCAGAACGGGCGGCTTCGCTTTTTTCGCATGTCGCGGGAGCCTTTGTCCTTCGGGTGGTTCCGCGCGGTTGTGGGACGGGGGCAATTCGGGCGTGGGGAGCGCGAACGTTTCGGGGGGGCGGACAATTCATTGTCCGCCCGACAACCCGCGAATGTGTTCCCCCTTTCTCCATGTCCGTATCTTCGCCGCGAAAAACGCTTGCACATGGGGCGCTTGCGGTAGATTGCGGAGAGGGGTAAAGGACAACCGCAAGGGGCCACCCGAAGGACACGCCCCCAACGCGGGCGCAACACCACCTCCCCCATATGCTATACTAAAGGGCGTAAGCCGGTCGTTTTTATCTACCCGACCGAAAGCAATAACAAGGAAACGAAAACAATATTATGGCGGCGGCAACAACGGCGGAAAACGGGAAAGATTTTGACCTGATCGTGATCGGCGGCGGACCCGGCGGGTACCCGTGCGCGATTCGCGCGGCGCAACTCGGGAAAAAAGTGGCGTGTATAGAGAACGACAACCTGGGCGGCACCTGTTTGAACTGGGGCTGTATCCCGACCAAAACAATGATCGGATCGGTCGCCGCCCTGCATACCATTAAGCACGCGAAAGATTTCGGGCTCACGGCGGATAACGTCGGCATTGACTTCCCCGCGTTGATGGCTCGCAAGGATAAGGTCGTAAAGACGCTGGTCGGCGGCGTCGGCTTCCTCTTCAAGAAGCACGGGGTTACCGCCATCGAAGGGATCGGGACTATCAAGGACGTCAACTCGGTCGAGGTGATCAAGGCGGACGGCTCGACGCAGATCCTTTCCACGAACTACATCGTGGTCGCGACTGGCTCCGTCCCGGCGAAACTGCCGATCCCCGGCATTGACGACGCCGATATTTACTCGCCGAACTGGGACGTGAAGGCGAAGTTCGCGCAAGGCACGCTCGCGAACGGCAAGGTATGGACGTCGAACGAGGCGGTGTCCGCGAAGCAGATCCCGCAGGAGTTGGTCATCATCGGCGGCGGCGTAATCGGGTGCGAGTTCGCGTACACCTACAACGGCCTGGGCGCGAAGGTGACGATTCTGGAGTTCCTGCCGAGCCTGATCGCGACGATGGACTCCGATCTGGCGTCGGAACTGGAGAAGGTACTCAAAAAGCAGGGCGTGACGGTGCGGACCAACGCCAAAGTGACCGGCGTCGCGGACGGCGAGAACGGCAAGAAGGCGGTGACCTTCGAGCGCGACGGAAAGTCGGAGACGATCCCCGCCGACATCGTGCTGGTCGCGACCGGACGCGTGCCGTTCACGAACGGTCTGAACCTGGACGGCGTCGGCGTCACCATCGGCACCCCGAGGAACAAGCGGGCTATCGCGGTCAACGACCGGATGCAGACGTCGGTCGCGAACATCTACGCGATCGGAGACGTGGTCGGTTCCGGCCTCGCGCACACCGCGACCGCGGAAGGGTTGGTCGCGGCGGAGAACATCTGCGGGCACCATTCGGTTATGTCGTACAAGGCAAACCCGGCGTGTATTTATACCGAACCCGAGGTCGCGTCGGTCGGCCTGACCGAAGCCGAAGCGCGGGCGAAGGGGCTGGACGTCAAGGTCGGCACGTTCCCGTTCCGCAACCTCGGCAAAGCGATGGCGATCAATGAGCGGGACGGTTTCGTAAAGGTGGTCGCGGAGAACAAGTACGGCGAGATCCTGGGCGTTCACGTGATCGGGCCGCACGCGACGGACATCATTCACGAGGCGGTGGTCTCGATCCAGCTCGAAAACACGGTCGAGGAGTTGATGCGCACGATTCACGCGCACCCGTCGCTGTCGGAGGCGATGGGCCAGGCGAACGAGGACGTGCGCGGCATGGCGATTGACAAGGGGTAGGCAGGATGCGCACCGCGTGTGGGTCTGTCTTCGCGCTCGCGATCACACCGCGAGCGCAAAGCCGCGAAGAACCCGATATTGACAGCCGCCCCGCGCCGTGGTATAAGACACATGCCGAAAAATGGCCGCGTCTCAGGACACGGCGCGGCGCGGGTAGTTCTTGCATCCGTAGCTCAGTGGATAGAGCATTTGGTTGCGGTCCAAAAGGTCGGGGGTTCGAGTCTCTCCGGATGCACTACGATCATCACCGGGAAGCGTTTCGCTTCCCGGTGATTTTTATTTCTGTCTCGCCTTGAACACCGCCCCGTTTTCGGCTATGCTACACGGGAGGCGGTGCTCGGTCCCTCAACGCGCCGCCGCCCACCTACAACATCACCCGCCTGGAGAACCCGCCCCGTGCAACGCGCAAAACGACTCGACCTGATCCCCCCCTACCTGTTCGGCGAAATCGCCCGGCTTAAAAAAGACGCCCTCGCCGCCGGGCGCGACCTGATTGACCTCGGCATCGGTGACCCCGACCAGCCGACCCCCGCCGTAATCGTGGACAAACTCTACGAGTTCGCCAAAGACCCCGAAACGCACCGCTACGACGAGTCGAACGCGGGCGATCCGTCCTTTCTGGAAGCCGCCGCGAAGTGGTTCCACAAACGGTTCGGTGTCACGCTCGATCCCGTGAACGAGCTTCTGCTCCTTATCGGCTCCAAGGAAGGCCTCGCACACCTCTGCTGGGCGTTCGTTGATCCCGGCGATGTGACCCTGGTCCCCGACCCCAACTACACCGTTCCGAAAGTCAACACCCTGCTCGCGGGCGGCACGCCCTACCCGATGCCGCTCCTCGCGAAGAACCAGTTCCTGCCCGACCTGACCGCCATCCCGTCCGATGTGGCCCGTAGTGCGAAACTCCTGTTCTTGAACTACCCGCACAACCCGACCGGCGCGACCGCGACCCCCGCGTTCTTCGCCGAAGCCGTCGCGTTCGCCCGCGAATACGACATCCTGATCTGTCACGACTGCGCCTATTCCGAGGTCGGCTACGATGGCTACCACGCGCCCTCGATTCTGCAAACACCGGGCGCGATGGATGTCGCGATCGAGACGCATTCTCTTTCCAAGACGCTGAATATGACCGGGTGGCGCATCGGGTTCGCGGCGGGAAACAAAGACGCCATTGCCGCGCTCAACCGGCTCAAGTCGAACGTTGACTCGAAACAGTTCACAGCGATTGACCGCGCGGCGGGCTGGGCACTCCTGAACGTCACGAACGACGCCACGCTCGCCCTTTACAAGATCCGGCGCGACATCCTGGTTGACGGACTGAACTCGCTCGGCTGGCACCTGCCGAAGCCCGAAGCCGCGTTCTACATATGGGTGCCGTGCCCGCCGGGCTACACCAGCATGACGTTCGCCAAAGTGCTCCTCGAAGACGCGGGCGTGCTCGCCATCCCCGGACTCGGCTACGGCGAGCACGGCGACGGTTATGTCCGTATGTCTCTCACGCTGACCGGTGACAGGCACGGCGAGCGGATCGCGGAGGCGGTCGAGCGCATCCGCCAGCATGTCCCGATCAAGTGGTAGGCAAGTAGAGCGGGGATGGTTATCCGGGTGAATCCGCCCCGAGTAAGGCATAAGCCGGTTAGGTCATGCGGGTGAATCCGCATGACC
>JAYUUO010000198.1:0-10244 GCA_043754515.1 Armatimonadota bacterium | reverse complement strand
TACTGCCCATTCTTCACCGGGCGTAGCAGGTAGATCAGTTCCCCCGGACGCGCGAACCCAGCACGCCGCGCCTCCGTCTCCGCGCCGTCGGGTGTCTTGAGGTAGGCGAGCCGCGCTTCGAGCTGGCGGTTCTGGCGGTTCTGTCGGGCCAGTTCGGCCTGAATCTTTTTCCGGTCCCGCGCCACGCTCCATCCCACCTGGTACGGGTGAACCACCTTCATTACGAACGCCCAGACGAGGTATGCGCCGATCACGCCCGCCGCCGCGACGCCGCCGATGCGCGCGTAGTAGTTTCCGGCGCGCCGGGGCGGGCGGCGGCGGCTCGTGGTGGCCAGTATGTTGTTCACGCGGCCACCTCCCCGCGCGAAGCGGCGGGCTTGAGTGATTGCCCTACGGTGTGGACCTTAATCAGGTTGGTGCTACCAGGAATGCCGACAGGCGTGCCCGCCGTGATGACCACCAGATCGCCCTCGTGAACCAGCCCCGCCTCGACCGCCGCCCCGACCGCGTTCTCGATCATCTCGTCGGTGTCCGCCGGGAAGCCGACCCGCAGGGGGTGGACACCCCAAGAGAGGATCATCTGCCGCTCGGCATAATCGTTCGAGGTCGCGGCGAGGATCGGGCAACGCGGCTTGAACTTCGACAGGATGCGCGCCGTGCCGCCGCTACTGGTCGAGCAAATGATCGCCGCCGCGTGCCGGTCGTGCGCGATGGTCGCGACCGCCTCGCCGATAGCATCCGTCACATTATCCCTGCCGTGGCGCGCCCGCTTCTCCTCGAATACCCGGCTGAAGTCCATCATTTCGTCCTCGGCGCGGCAGGCGATACGCGCCATCGTCTCCACCGCTTCCACGGCGTAGGCACCCACCGCCGTCTCACCGGATAGCATCAGCGCGTCGGTGCCGTCTAGCACCGCGTTCGCGATATCAGTGACTTCGGCGCGGGTCGGGCGCGGATTGCGGATCATGGAGTCGAGCATCTGCGTCGCGGTGATCACGGGCTTGCCCCGGTGGTTACAGGAGCGGATGATCTGCTTCTGGATGCGGGGCACCTCCTCGACGGGCATTTCGACGCCTAGGTCGCCGCGTGCCACCATCGCGCCGTCCGCCTCGTCCAGAATCGCCTCCAGATTGCGCACTGCCATCGGCATCTCGATCTTAGCGATGATCGGCGCGAGCCGCCCCTCCTCACGCATGATGGCGCGTAGGCGGCGCACGTCGTCGGCATGTTGCACGAACGAGAGCGCGACGAAATCCACGCCGAGTTTAAGCCCGAAGCGGACATCGGCCTCGTCTTTCTCGGTGACGGCGGGAATGTCGAGATGTGCTTCGGGCGCGGAGATGCCCTTCTTGGAGCCGAGAACACCACCAAAAACTACTTCGGTGAGGATCTCCCAGCCGTCGTTCGTGACAGCCACTAGTTCCAGATTGCCGTCGTCGAGCAGGAGTCGGTATCCGGGTTTGACAGCGGCGAACAGGGCGGGGACGGGCAGGTGAACACGCTCCTCGTCGCCGAGCACGTTTTCGGAAGTGAGTATGAGGCGGGCACCCTTGCGCAGGCGCGTGCCTTCCGCGACCATGCCGACCCGGATCTTGGGCCCCGACAGGTCCTGTAGCACCGCGAGGCACCGCCCGGCGACGCGCCCAGCCTCGCGAACCGCGTGGTATCGCGTTTCGTGTTCGGCGTAGGTTCCGTGGGAAAAGTTAAGTCGGGCGATGTCGAGGCCAGCGGTCACGAGAGCCGTGAGCGTTTCGGGGTCATCTACAGCCGGTCCGAGCGTACACACAATTTTGGTGCGCCGCATATTTGGGGGTCGCCTCGCTTTACGGAGTGGTTCCTACCGTTCGCCGGTATTATAGCCGCTTGTCCGCGCTCCCGTCAATGCGAACTGCCCCGCTAGACATCCAACTTTGGGAGATTCGTTGCCTTACGAAGAGATCTAACCCGGCTCCCTCGCGGAGCCGGGAGAGGTAACGAGGCGCCCTACGAGTCCGAACACGAGGCGAGCACGGGTGGAACTCATCTTGACGAATGCACTGGACGCGGTACTCGCGGTCCATGCTCTGCCCGCCGTCCGAGACTACGTCGTCGTTGATTTCTACGATGGCTCTCTGATTTATGCTCCGTCACGAACCGTCTGACCCTGTGCGACCTGGACAACTATCACCGGAGCGCGTTCGCGGACACCATAGGGCGCATGTTCGGTTCTACTCGCTACATGGCACCCGAGGAGTTCGTGCTCGGCGCGACGATTGACTCGCGTACGACGGTGTTCACGCCGAGGCGATTACTAGCGGTACACTTCGGGAACGGCACGCTGGACCGCGCCCCGTTCCGTGGCACTGCTACTCAATACCGTCTGATGTCCCGCGCCTGCGATCCGGAGAAGGCGGCGCGGTTCGCGTCGCCACTGGCATTTTATGAGGAATGGGGCGCGGTGAAACGCGACTGACTCCGCGACTCCGCGAACGCGGTACACTAGACGCTCTATGAAACTCGACGACAACAATGTCCGCGATTACGCCGAATCGCTGGTCGCGCAGGTACGCGCCGGGGACGCGGAGATGGCGTCCCGGCTCGACTTTTCCGAACGCTCCGCGTGGGCACTCGAAGCACTGATCCGGCTGTCCGACCCGAAGTTCGCCGATCCCGCTACCCCCGAACGCGCGACGGAACTGACCGTCTTCTATGCGGGTTGTTACCTGGGCGAGACGATGGCGCGGGTGCTAGGTGGCACCTGGCGGTTCACGGACGACTACACCGAGTCGTCGGTCGTTTTCCCCTACGGAGACGGCGGGTTGCAGGTATTCCCGTTCCAAAAGCTAATTAAGCGCGTGACGGACGGCGTGAAGGGAAACGATCTGGTTGACTATTTCGAGGGGCTTCGGAAGCAGATTGCGGCGGTTTAGCATCGCCCGGTTAAGCACAGTGTTCGGGAATATAGGTTTAGTGGCGGGCGCGGCGTTGATCGCGGGGAACGCCGCTGTCGCGCAAACAGAACTCGCGGGCGACGCGGCCGCGCGGATCGCGCGAGCCGTTAAAAGCACCGGTGTTCGGGACGCCCCGTACGACTTCTACACCCGCGCCCCATACCGCGCCGATGTCCCGAAGCCGGACGCGATCCTCGGCTACCCGCTCGGGACCTGGCACTCGACATTCCGCGACCAGGAGCGCGTGCTACTCGCCATCGCCGCCGCCGCGCCGGACCGCGTACGCCTGTGGGAGTACGGCAAATCGGTCGAGGGCAGGCCGCTCAGACTTCTCGCCATTTCGTCCCCCGCCAACATCACCCGCCTCGACGCGATCCGGGCCGCGAACCTCCGACTCGCGGACGGGCGTGACCTGTCGCCCACCGACGCCGAGACGATCATGAAAACCGCGCCCGCACTGGTCTGGATCAACGAGTGTATCCACGGCGGCGAAACGGCGAGCTTTGAGACCGCCATGGCGACCGTTTACACACTCGCCGCAAGCGACTCCCCGGGGATGAACGCCGCCCGCGACAGCACGGTGGTGCTGCTTAATCCGGTTTTCAACCCCGACGGGCATGAGCGGTTCGTGGTCTCGCTGAACGCGACCGCGACTGGTAGCGCGGACCGCTGGGCGTTCGAGAACGAAACCCCGTGGATCGCGCAGGGGCGGTTCAACCACAACCGTTTCGACATGAACCGGGACAAAGTCGCGCAGTCGCAGCCCGAGACGCGGCAGGAGACGCGGGAGTTTTTGCGCTGGCTTCCCCAGGTTTTCGCGGATCAGCACGGCGAGCCGGAGGTCTACTTCTTCCCACCGAACGCCCAGGCAACCAACCCCAACGTGGACCCCGCCCGCGTCGCCCGCTGGACACAGACGTTCGGGCACGCCAACGGACGCGTCTTCGACGCGCACGGCTGGCCCTTCGTGAGCCGCGAGACGTACGACTTCTTTTACCCCGGCTACCTGGACTCGTTCACCACGCTCTGCGGTGCCATCGGGATGACCTACGAGACCGACGGCGGCGGGAATCTGGTGACGCGCAAGTCTGATGGTAGCCTGACCACGCTCCGGGACGCCACCGCGCATCATTTCGAGACCGCTCTCGCGACCGTGCAGACCGCGTCATCGAACCGCGAGGCGTTGCTTCGCGACTTCACTGCCTACCGACGCTCCGCGCTAGCACAGAGCGGGCGGGTATTGATCTCCGCCACCCGCGACCCCGGACGCGCGCGGGAACTGGCGTCACTACTGCTCCGACTCGGCGTCGAGGTTCGCGAGTTGATCGCGCCGTTCACGCTGAAGGCGACCACCTACGAGGCATCCGCGATCACCGCCGCGCGAACATTCCCGATCGGGTCGCTCGTGATTGACTACGCCCAACCACAAGGGCACCTCGCGAAGGCTCTACTTGAGCGTGACACCACGGTCGAACCGGAGTTCGCGAAGGTGCAGGCGGCTAAGCGCAAGTGCAACGACACGCGCAACACGAACGAGCCGACCGAGGAGTACGAGTTTTATGACACGACGGCGTGGAGTCTGCCTCTGCTCTACGGCCTGGACGCGACCGCCGACGCGCCGCCCATCGCGCCGACCGGCACCCGCTCGCTCACACTGGATGCCGATGCGGTATCGGTATCCCCCACCCTTGCGGGCGGCGGGATCGCGGGCGACGTTGGCCCGGCGGCAGCGTTCGCGATCCCTTTTACGACAGATAACGCGGTGATGCTGGCACTGCGCCTGGCGCAATCCGGCTTCCGCTTAACCGTCACGCAGAAGGCGGTCACTGTCAACCGGAAGAGCTACCCGGCAGGAACGCTGTTCCTACGCCCGTCCCGCAACCCGGCGGATCTCGCGCCACGGCTGGACGCGCTGGCGAAGTCGCTCGGCGTCGCGGTCGAGGCGATCCCGAACACCGGTGGCGGGAGCGGCGCGAACGACGCGGGGCTGGGTTCTCAGCACATCTCGCCCGTGGCCGCGCCGCGCGTCGCGGTTGTGACCGGCGACGGCATAAATCAGACCAGTTATGGTAGCGTCTCGTTCACTCTCGCCCAGTCCGGCGTCGCGTTCACGCTGGTCGCGATCCACTTCCTGAAGAACGCCGAAGCACGCGCGGCGTTCACGGTGCTGATCCTGCCCGAAGGCAACTACCGCCGCGATTTAAAGAAGGAAGACATCGCGGCACTCAAGGAGTGGGCCTCGGACGGCAGGTGTCTGATCGGACTCGGGAGCGGCGCGAAGTGGCTGACGACGAAGGACGCGGACTGGAGTTCCGTCCGCCCCGTCGGCGAGAGAACGGGCGGTAAGGTGGGCGAGAAAGCAAGCGACAAGACGGACGAGAAAAGCAAGGAGAAGCCGGAGTCGCCCGTGTCGCTCCCCGGAGCCATCTTCCGCGCCACGGTTCGCGCCGACCACTTCCTCGGCTGGGGCTACGGCGGCGGCACGATCCCAGTCCCGCTCTCCGGCGACACGTTCTGGCGCAAGTCGGACACGGGCGCGAATGTGGTAACGTTCGCCGCGAAGTCGCCTTCCCGTCTCTCCGGCTTCGTCTGGGACGACAACACGGAAAAGCTACTCGCGGGCACGGCCTACGTGGTAGACGAGCCGACCGGCTCGGGTCACCTTATTCTGTTTCTCAACGACCCCACGGAGCGGTACATGAGCCTCGGGCTACGGCGCATGTTCCTTTCCGCCGTGCTATTCGGCGGGTCGAAGCCGTAGCCCGCGCTGGGCACTGGGTTTCAAGAGGATAGTTTCGTACGTACAAAATACGTACCGCCGTGGTAAAGCAAAAATACCATGGCGAGTACAACTCACACAACAGAAGCAGGGCGGGTGGCACGTCTCGATTTGCGAATGCCGCCCCAGAACCGGCGACTCGTCGAACAAGCGGCTCAACTCGAGGGCGTCAGTCTGACACAGTTCGCCGAGACGACTCTTGTCGAACGGGCTAAAACCGTGATTGACACGCACGAGAAGACTATCCTTTCCCAGCATGACGCGGAGCGGTTTCTGGAACTCCTTGAAGAAGACGCCGAACCGACTCCGGCACTCCTTCGTGCCGCCGAGCGATACCAGAGCGCGGGTCTCGGGGCGTAAGTGGCTCCTATCCAGCTAGTGTTACTTGCCCGTCATCAAGCAATCGCCAGGTGATCATCGAAAAATTGGCGTCTGGCCATCGCGTCCTGTGTCTTTTGCAAGAGCCGCCCTTCCTTGTTGCAACATCCACGGAACCATCACATCAGGCTCAGCGGGTCAACGTCTATCGTCAGGCCCACCCGGTCGGTCTGTGACAGGAACGACCACGCTTCCTTGAGTCGCCCCCGCAACAGATCCATGTCCGTCGTCTTCAGGAGCAGGTGCCAGCGGTACTTGTTCTTCAGGCGCGACAGGGGGCAGGGCGCGGGGCCGAGCAGGGCGATGTCGCCGTCCGCGCCTGCCCCAAAGAGTAGTAGCGGCCCGCCGAGGTCGCTCTTCTTGTCCGCGCCGAGCCGAGCCGCTAACGTGCGCAATCGCCCTTCGGCGGCGCGAACATCTTCGTCCTGCGACACGACGTTGACGAGGCGCGTGAACGGCGGGTAAGCTAGCTCACGCCGATGCCCGATTTCTTTTCGGTAAAACGTCTCGTAGTCGTGCTTAGCGGCGGCGGCGACCGACTCGTGTTCCGGGTTGAACGTTTGCACGAACACTTGTCCCGGCCGGAACCCGCGTCCGGCGCGCCCCGACACCTGCGTCAGCAGTTGGAACGCCCGCTCCGAAGCGCGGAAGTCCGGCATATTCAGCGCGGTGTCCGCCGAGATCACGCCGACGAGCGTCACACCGGCGAAGTCCAGCCCTTTCGCTACCATCTGCGTCCCGATCAGAATGTCGGCGTTCCCATCCCTAAAAGTGCGCAACATCGCCAAATGCGCGTCCTTCTTCGCCGTCGTGTCGCGGTCCATGCGCAGAACGCGGGCCGTCTCGAACAGTTTGCGCACCTCAGCTTCTACTTTTTCCGTGCCGATTCCGAACGGTCTCAGGCGCGTACCGTGGCAACCGGGGCATGTTTCCGGGGCGCGTCGCTCATAGCCGCAGTGGTGACAGGTCAGTTTGTGCGCCGCCTGATGGAAGGTGAGCGAAACGTCGCAGTGCGGGCAACGCGTCGTGTACCCGCAGTCGCGACAGAGCAGGAACATCGCGAAGCCGCGCCGGTTCAGGAACAGAATCGTCTGCTCACCCTTCGTCAAACGATCGGCAATCGCCTCGATCAGTTGCGGCGCGAACATGCCCGGCGTGCCCTGTTTGTACAACTCGCGTAGGTCCAGCACTTCCACGGGCGGGAGCGGGCGGGACAGGGCGCGTTCCCGGAGCGGCAGAAACCCCCACGCGCCGGATTCCGCCTTGTAAAACGATTCCACGGCGGGCGTCGCCGAGCCGAGTAGCACCGTCGCGCCGGTCACTTCCGCGCGGGCGATGGCGGTCTCGCGGGCGTGGTAGCGCGGCGCGGGCTGGTCCTGTTTATAGGAGCTTTCGTGCTCTTCGTCCACCACGATCAGGCCGACATTCGCGAGCGGCGCGAACAGCGCGGATCGCGCCCCGACGACGACGTCGGCCTTGCCATGCGCGATCCGCTCCCATTCGTCGCGCTTCTCGCCCTGCGACAGCCCGGAATGGAGCATCGCCACCCGATCCCCGATGCGGGCGCGGAACCGCTCCACAACCTGCGTCGTCAGCGCGATCTCGGGCACCAGCACCAGTGCGGTCCGTCCGCGCCGCCGCGTTTCGGCAATCGCCCGCAGATAAACTTCGGTCTTGCCGGAGCCGGTGACGCCGTACAGTAGCGCGACGTTCGTCTTGCCGGAGTCGAGCCGACTTTTGATGTCGGCGACCGCGACCTCCTGCTCGCCCATTAGAACTGGAGCGACCGCAGCCCCGGCGTCGAATCGGAACGGGCGGCGGCGCACCTCGATGTTCTCCACGGCGACGAATCCGTCCGCCTCCAGCCGCTTCACCGCCGCGTCCGTCGCGCCCATCGCGCGCGCTTCGGGTAGGGGGAGCGGGCCGCCACCGATCTCGATCAGCTTGCGCAGGAGCAGAGCCTGCGTCGCTTTCTTGTCGCCCTCGCGCCGCGCCGATTCAATCTCGGCATCGTCCCAGTTCACCAGCAGGCGTACCGCCCGGACCCGTTTCGCGGATACTTTCGGGGGCAAAACGCGCCACTCTTCGCTCAGCACGCCCTTCGCCTTCAGAATCGTGATCGGCGACGTCACCCGCGCCCCGCCGAGTAGCGCGGACAGTTCTTCCTCGGTCGCCGCGCGTTCGGGCAGGTTGGAGAGCGCGAGGATTACCTCGCGGTGTGACTTCGTGGAAATGTCCGGTAGCAACGTCTCGAAGCCGTCCGCAAGCCGGTACCGCTTCTGGGTGTGCGCCGCCTGCGCGGTCGGGACGACGGACAGCACGGCTTGCGCGAGATCGCAGAAGTAGTTGCGGGCCAGAAATCGCGCCGTTTCCAGCACGGCAGGCTCGATTCCGGCCCCGCTTCCGGAGACGGCGGCGGCGACATCGCGAACGGCGGCCGCGTCGAGACCGGGCGGCAGGGCGTCGGCGAGCGCGCAGACGTAACCGATCACGGTCTGTTTCCCGAACGGCACCACGACGCACGCGCCGGGCTGACAGTCACGGAGCAGGTCCGGGGGGACGCGGTAGGTGAACGGTTGTCGCAGTCCCGGCGCGTCGGTGTCAACGACGATGGCGGCATACACGGGTTTATTGTACGGCGGAAGCGGTGCCATCGCTCAAAGCGGTGAGCCGCCGGCTCGCGAGGGTCACGTACCACTCGGCAGGATCACATTCGGTGTGGGTCGCGTTCGTGTAGGCAGTGGCCGCGGCGGGAAGGTCGCTCTTTATCTCGTGGCACATCCCGCGCAGGTAGTAATAGCGCGGTTGCGACACGGGCAGGAGTTCGACGGGCGAGTACCGGTCAAGGATCGCGAAACATTCGTCCGCGTCGCCGCACGCAATCAGTGCCTGTGCCACGAAAAGGAGTGAGTCGAAGTAGTACCGTAAAGCGTCTACCGGCGACGGAATGCGTTCCATACGCTTGTCGAAATCAGCGACCAGCTCCCGCGCCCTGGAGCGAATGACGTCCGGCGGCACGGACCGGGAGGCGGCATCTAAAAGGAGCGATGCACCGGCGGTGTACGCGCCGATGATGTGATGGGCCGGGTAGGCGCCCCGTGCCGCGTTGAGCAACTCCGCCGACTCCGGATACCGCTCCTGGAAGAAGCGTATCTCCGCGAGTTGAATACAATACAAAGCCCCGCTCGTGGTCACGAGCGTGGGGCGGCTTTCCCCGACTCGCGACATGGCCGCCTGTATTCTTGTCGCGGCTTCGTCGAACCGGCCCAAATTTTGTAGTAGCCCCGCGGCCTGAGAGTAGACCTTCGGTCCGGTACCCTCCTGCTCTATCAATCCTTCATTAAGTGACAGTGCCTCGGTTAATCGCCCCTGGGAATGTCGGATGAACGCCAGCGTTTGAGTTGCCTCGGAGCGGTCCGCGGCGGTTTCGCTCTGAGTCGCCGCCTTCTCGGCATGTAACTCCGCTACCTTCCAATCCCGTGCATACGCGGCGAGTTGAGCCATCTGCCGCAGTGCCACCGTTCCCACTACTTCGGCGGCTCCGGCGATAAGTGCCTTTCCTGCTAACTCATAGGCGCGGCTGTGCCAACCCCCCATGCGATAGAAACTGGCTTGCCGGCAGAGAATCCGCGCCCGTTCGCTGTCGAGGACGGTTTCCGGTAGGTCTGGTGACGATGATGAATCGCTCCCCTCTTCGACGTCAAGAAAATAGGGATCTGTGTCTCCCTGCGTGGCACGCACAGGAAGGCGTCGTAGCGCGTTCTCAAGGGTTTGAGCCGCCTCCAGATGATGCCACTCTTTACCCAGTGCCTGCGCCGTCATCAGATCAGCGAGGTGCCATTGTTCGGCTTCTGTGAAATACTGCGCGGCGATTCGGGAGTACCTCCCTTGAGCCAGCGTATCGCCGCGCTCGAAGGATTTCCTCGCGCGCTCCATGTACTCATACCCCTGATTGATGTTATGGACTTGACGTTGGATTCGGGCGGCGTTCCGCTTCCGGGCGAGCCAAACGGCAAGCGCGATGGCGGCGACGATGCATAGGAATATTACAAAGGGCATCATGTTCATGGGGATAGTTCTTCCTGTACCGAAACTGCTTTATCGGCGTCGCATTCCCGACTCAACCTCGACAATCGCTCCCCCGCCGCGACCGCGTG
>JAYUUO010000197.1:0-31117 GCA_043754515.1 Armatimonadota bacterium | reverse complement strand
CGGGTTCCGCGCCGTTCTCCCAGGACTCCCGTAACGCTATTCCCTTTTGTCCTCTTATCCTTTTGTCTACGCGCTTGGCGCGTCGAAAATTATTCGCACTATGTCTATTATACCCGATCCGGTCGCGATTCGCCAGTAAAAACGAGAAAAAGACTAGAAAATGGAATATATTATCACGAATGATCCGAGATGGAGGAAGGCACTCTTTTGACATCATCTGACAGCCACGTGCCGCCAGTACACGCCCATCCGCCCGTGCGCGGACAGGGCGAAGTTGCCGTGGTCACGCACCTGTATGACTTCATCGTGTGGCTCTTCGGGCGTACCGCCGACTTTTCCAGGGCGCACCGCTACTCGCTCGGACAGCGTGTCGAGGAGAACGCGCTCGAAATCCTGGAACTCCTGATCGAGGCGTCCTATGCGCGCGACAAGCGCGAACTGCTCCGCCGCGCCAATCGCCGCCTGGAGCGGCTCCGCTACCTGATCCGCCTGTCGAAGGACCTGCGTTGCCTGTCCGTCCCGCAGTACGCGTTCGCCGCCGAGTCCCTCCAGAACGTCGGCGCGCAGATCGGCGGCTGGGCGCGGGCCATCCCGCATGAACCCGCCGCTCTCGCCGACCCGCCCCCCGGAATGGCGGCCCCCGCGTGAAGCGATTCAAAAACCTCTACGAATCCGTCTGCTCTTTCGAGAACCTGCTACTCGCCGCGAACAAGGCGCGGCGCGGCAAACGCTTCGACCCCGCCCCGCTCCGCTTCTTTCACCGGCTGGAAGACGAACTGCTCTGCCTCCGGCGCGAACTCCTCGAACGGACGTACGCGCCCGGCCCGTACCACGGCTTCATGATCCGCGACACTAAGCCGCGCCTGATCAGTGCCGCCCCGTTCCGTGACCGCGTCGTCCATCACGCCCTTTGCAACGTAGTCGAGCCGCCCTACGAACGCAGCTTCATCTTCGATTCCTACGCCTGCCGCGCGGGGAAGGGCACGCACGCCGCGGTGGATCGCCTGACGGCGTTCATGCGCGGGGCGGACTACTTCTTCAAGGGCGACGTGCGCCTCTACTTCGCCAGCATAGATCACGCCATCCTCAAGGGGTTGTTACGCCGGAAGATCGGGTGCGCACCCACGCTATGGCTGATGGACGCGATCATTGACGGCTCAAACCCGCAACAGGAAGTAGCCGACTGGTTTCCCGGCGACAATCTCTTCACGCCGCTCGAACGGCGTCGCGGCCTGCCCCTCGGCAATCAGACCAGCCAATTTTTCGCCAACGTCTACCTGGATGCCCTCGACCACTTCGTGAAAGAAACGCTCGGTTGCCCGCGCTATATCCGCTACGTGGACGATTTCATCGTGCTCGGCGACGACAAAGCCACGCTCCACGAGATCCGCCGCGCCGTCGGCGAGTTTCTGGGAACCACGCTCCGTCTGCGCCTCCACCCGCGCAAGCAGTTCGTCGCCCCGGTGACGCTGGGCGTCGACTTCCTCGGCTACTTCGTGTTCCCGACGCATCGCCGGTTGCGTCCCGCTTCCGGCCACCGGTTCGCCCGCCGTCTGCGCGGGATGGCGAAGGGGTTCGCCGAAGGGAGGCTCGCCCTGTCGGTAGTCAGGCGGCGTGTCGCCGCGTGGCTGGGACACGCGCGACATGCGGACACCTACGGGTTGCGGCTCCGGCTTTTTCGGGACGCGCCATTCGCCCGCCCCGGCGGCGGGAATGATAGACTATCGCGGGAACGGGCTGAATCGCCGCGTGTTGCGCGGCGGCTCCTGGAACAACAACGACGCGGACAACTTCCGTTGCGCAAATCGTAACAGGAACGCGCCCACGAACCGGAACGACAACAACGGGTTCCGCGCCGTTCTCCCAGCACCCCCGCGCCGGAATCGGTCCTGTCACGGCATGACGGAGCGCGAACGGGGAGTCCACGGGAGTTCGTTCCCAGGCTGTCGGGGAACCGTAGCCGAATACAGAACCGGGTGGCGGCGTTTGGTAGCCTGTTGCGAAGACCGCCGCCACTCAGGATAGTCGGCTCGATGCGTTTCTCACCGGTATCCGCCATCGGGCACTCGTACCCGTGCCGCGCAGTAGGGCGATTGCATCCTGGTCGGGTGGCCTGAGAGCGATGTGGGCGGGAACGGTTCACCGTCCATGCCCGCAAACATCCGTCGAGTTAACAACCTAACTGTGATGCAATCGCCCTGACCCCGGCACAGAGGGCGTCAAATTCAGGCCGGGTAATCCGGTATACTGGATTCTAATCTTGCCGCACATACAATCGCGGGGAAGGTACCGAACGAATGACACAAACACCCCCGATACGCATCGCGCCGGAAGAACAACTGCGCGCCATACAACTCTTCTCCGGGTTAGACGCCGAATCCCTCAAACTTCTCGCCGGGCGTTGCCGCCGCCGCAAGTTCGGGGCGGGCGAGGCGTTGTTCCATGAGGGCGATCCCGGACAGACGCTGTATATCGTTCTGTCCGGCACGGTGCTCATTCAGCGCGTCACCAAAGAGATGGAAACGGTGCATATCGCGCAACGCGGTCCGGGGGAGCATTTCGGCGAACTCGCCCTGTTCGACGATCTGCCGCGCTCCGCCGACGCGGAGACCGGCTCGGCGTGCGAGCTACTTCTCCTGGAGCGGCGCGAACTGATGCAGTTCTTGGAGGCGCATCCCGCGGTGGCGTGGAACATCATCCGCGCCCTGTCGGCGCGGCTACGCGAGAACTCGGAGCAGACGGTTCGCTCCAATGCGCTGGACGTGCTGGGGCGTCTCGCGGCGTTTCTGTGCGACCAGTGCGCGGGGGTGGCTCCCGACGCGGCGAAAGCCTATGCGTTGCCCCGCCTTACCGACGAGCAGATCGCGACCCGCATCAACACGTCGCGCGAGTCGGTCAACCGCCGCCTCGCCCGCCTCAAGACGATGCGCCTGATCGCCCGCGACGGCCGCGCGGTAATCGTCACCAACCTGCCGAAACTGCGGGCACTCTGTAGCACCGCGCTGTCTTAAGCCCCGTCACCGCGCCGGAAGGGGGATGGGCCCCTTCGCCGCCGTCGCCGCGGCGTGTAGACGTCTGGCTTCCTCCACGAATGCGTCGAAGTTGCCGCCCGCCACTTTTGCGCGCGGGACATTGATCGCCTGAAGATTCCCGAGCAGGAAGAACGCCTCCGTGTCCGTGCTGATGATCTCCTTGATCGCGCTCCACTTGATGATCGAGGAGCCGTTCTCCGAGATACTGAAAAGATCGGTCGGCGTCGCCTCCAGCGTCTTCTCCCCGAGGAAGCCCGCGTTGTCCGGGTGGCGCATCTTCGCGATCCACTGGCCGCGATGCGAAGCCCGGATGCGGCGCGGGATAACAACCGGGAAAATAGCGAGTCCTACGAGCAGTTCGAGCAGTACGATACCGCGGACAGGCGGGTAGGCAAGGGCGGCAAGAGTGAACAGAACCGTGAATAGTACGCCGCCCAGAAGACAGGCGCGTAGCACCGCGCTTCGGACGTACATTCTACCCTCGCGGTGGTGTGCGAGGTACCACTCGGCGAACCGCCCGTAGTCCTCGGCGTCGTTTCGATACCGGATAGTCATGTCCGATTGTACCGCGCCGCGTCGAAGTTTCTGCCCTACCGACTCTGACCGGAGCGATTGCATTATAGCTTCGTTGCTTTCTTGAGTTGTGTTTCTCAAGTTCGGGCGGCGAGCGTTTCGGCAGGATGAAGCGGCAGTGGGCGTGCCCGGTGGGCGCGGCGTGCGGCGCGGTGAACCGTTCTGGTGCGTGCGACGGGCCGGTTGCGTCGCGACCTACTGTCCCGCCGACTCTCACCGCGCGGAATATATCCCGCCCCGGTTCGTGACTCAGAAGACACTGTCGGCAACGGACACGCTGTTGCCACTCCCCGATGAGTGCCCCGACGAGAAAAAGCCGCCGGGGCGGACCACGGCGGCTTCCGCTAGGAACACGAACGCTTACAGTTTGTAGCGGCCGTCGCTATCTTCGGTGGCAGAGGCAAGAATGCGCTTCACGAACTGTTTAAGCTCCATCGGGTTGAAGGGTTTGGTTAGGTACATGTCCGCACCCCGCGTGTACCCTTCCATCACGTCGCGGTCTTGTGCCTTCGCGGTCAGCATGATCACCGGCAGGTCGGCGAGCATCGGGTCACGACGGATGTGCGCGAGCAGTTCAAACCCGTCCATCTCCGGCATCATCACATCGGAAACCAGTAGATCCGGGCGGCTCTGGCGGATCTTGGCTAGGGCTTGCGCCCCGTTGTTCGCGGTCTCCACGGTGTACCCGTCGCGCTCCAGGTTGACCTGAATAAGGCGCACAATATTCGGCTCATCATCCACGGCTAAAATACGAGGCATGGTTCTCAGTATATCCTTTCGTCCCGCTTCCGGTTGACGCGAAAGCGGTACATATACGCCCCATCGAGCGGCGGGCGGAGGTCGGTTTGCTGCATTCATTCTACATTCTGTTTGAGCCTCTTGTCAATCGCCCCGCGTTGCTGTTACCGCCTCCGGGCGTCGCCATGTAGAAGGCGCGACACGAACCTGGTAAAACAGAGTATATCGAAAATAGCCGCGCCAGACGATTATTAAGGTCAGGACGCGGTGATGCGACCGGGAGCAGGGATTGTCTCGGGGGTGGACGCGTTGAACAAGGAAGCGATAATGGAAACTAGCACCGAAGGACAATTCGATACGCCCGGCGAGCAGGGCGCGCTCAATCATATTCATCTCACCAAGCGTGAGATCGAGGTGCTCACCCTCGTAATCGAGGGGAATTCTAGCCAGGCAACCGCCGAGCATATCTATATCAGCAAGCGAACCGTAGACTTTCACCTCGCGAACATCTACCAAAAACTCCACGTCAAGAACCGTGTGCAGGCGTTCCGCGAGGCCACGCGCCGCAATCTGCTCCCGCTAACGGGCGACTTCGGCATCACCCGGTCCTGACGACGGCCGCGCGGGTTTGCCTTCAAACCGCGTGGCACAAGGTGTCACGCGGCAAACATCCCGAGCCACGCGCGGCTTCTACGCCCACGGGTCGGGCAATAAAGACTCATAAACTACCCCCCTGCGCGGTTCCGCCATCAGCCCACCACAATAGCAATCTCATCCGCTGATAACTCCTCGACGTAGCGCAAATGGAGCGTTTCCCGGTGCATCGGTGCCAGGGTCGCGATCACCTGGCGCACCCGCGCCTGCTCCGCGCCCCGCTCGAATAGTTCACCCGGGTTGCCCCCCCCGCCGCACGTCGCTTCTGACGGGGCGAGGCCGTAAAGAGATTCGGGCCGCCGTCTGTCGGAGCGCAGGCGGTCGCGACACAGGTTAGAGCAGATCGCGAGCGCGTAGGTCTTGAATGACGCGTCGCGCCGGAACCGGGAAAGCGAGCCGAATACCCGCGCGAACGTTTCCTGCCGCGCGTCGTCGGCGTCGTCGGGATTCCGCAGGATGCGGAGCGCGAGGCGGAAGACCGACACCTCATGCCGCTGGAAAAGGGTCTCCATGGCATAAGCGTCGCCGCCCTGCGCCGCGCGGACGAGTTCGGCGTCCGATACGGCGCATTCGCCGACCTCCACCGCCTTGCCCCGATCCGTAGTGAAAGAGATGGCTTCCGCCGTGATTGCCCGTGGCACGCTGGTCTGTCCCGCCTTTCGCCAAAAAACCGTGGTCATCATAGTCGCCGTGAGTTCCCTTGTCTGTATAGACGCTGGGGGCGGTGATTAACTTACATGCAATGAACGCGGGGAACGAAAAAAAGTTACGTGGCACTATCTCGGGGCGGCAGGAGGCGGGGGCGTGACGAACAAAGGCGGAAGCGCGACGCCGCGCTTCCGCCTTTCAACCCGTTTTGCACACCCTACTTTTTCGGGCGGGCGCGCCGTGCTTCGGTATCCGATTCCTCAGCGGTCGCCGGGGGCGTCACTCCGTCGCCGTGCATGAGCGCGAACTTCGTGGCGTCGAACTCGCCCTTCTCGTTCAGGAACTCATCGTTGTTGATGCCGAGCATACGTCGCACGGCGTCCTCGCGCATAAAGGCGGGCATTTCGTCATCGGGGGATGCTTCCGCGACCGGCACGGGCGCGTTGATGACCGCCTCGTCGTAGTCGAAAAAGTGGATCACCTGATCAAAAAGTTCCATGCGGGAGCGGCAGGCGTCCGACGCCGCCGAACGCTTACGGGTCAGTAGCCGCAATTTGTCTTTGTGCTCGGTGATTTCTGCCTGTAGCCGTTCGACTTCGGACTGGGCGGTCGCGGTCGTCTCCTCGACTTCGTGCCCGAGCGACTCGATGTACCGCTCCAGCGTCTCTTTTTTGCGGGCGGCGTCCACCACGATGTCCTGCGGCGTGGCACCGATCACTTTGCCGATGGCAGATAGGGTGGTGTTGACCGTGGCGCGCTTGGTGCGCAGGGCGAGGTCGCGGGGGAGTGCCTGCAACATGTTCATTGCCTGTTCGGCAGAAAAAGACGCGGTCGGTAGTTCGTACTGTTGGAAGATGCGCCCGAAGTCAACGTCGCCGTCGTCGCTCACGGCGTCGGCGAGTGATACCAGCACCGGGGCGGGCTGAAGCGGCTCCGGCTCGGGGATCACAACCGGCTCGAGGACCGGAACCGGCGTTTCCGCGATGGTGGGGGCACCGATGTCTTTCAAGAACGAGTCCAACTCGGCCTCGGCATGGGTGCCAAAACCGGCGGACCGGGCGTCGCTCGTGAAGGCACTCTCCTCCCGTTTGACAGGGGGGGCTTCCACGCGGGCGATCTCGATAAAGTTTGCCGCGACGACCTCGCGCAGTTTTTTTGCTAAACCCACGGTGTACCTCTTGCTTCCGCTACCACGAACGGGGTAAGTTTCAGGTGGTGCTGCGTCGGCGAAAGCCTTCTACGCGCTGTAGCATATCGCATATCGGATGGGAAAGGCAAGGGGAAACTAAACGTTCTTCAGCGGCGGATCTCCCCGCCCCCCGGTTGCGGGCATCCCGCGCGGTGGGTATACTGGGCTTTTGGGGAGACCGTCCATGCGACTGCGGCAAGTCCTGTCTGCGAAAATACACCGCGCCACCGTCACCGAAGCCGACGTCAACTATGTCGGCTCCATAACGATTGATCAAGATCTTATGGACAGGGTAGGCATGATCCCCGGCGAACTGGTTCACGTGTGGAACGGTACGAACGGCGAGCGGCTCGAAACTTATACGATAGCGGGCGCGCGCGGTTCGCGCGTCATCCAGATGAACGGACCCGCCGCATTGCGATGCCGCATCGGTGATAGAGTGGTTATAGCCTCCTTTCTGCTGACGGACGAGGCGGAACCGATCCCCGCGAAGGTAGCTCTCGTGGACGATGAGAACCGCTTCACCGGGTACGCCTAGCGCGGCGGGCATTCATACGCAACGCTTTTAGACAAAACTTCGCGCCCGCCGCGTTGTCGGAACAGACGACGGCCGTCCCGGACGCGCCGTCGGTATCAACACTTGGAACAGTTCAAAAGCAATAACCAGCCGGAACCCGCCGCGCGATACGACGACCCTATCGTGCTAGCGGGCACAACGCATGTGACCGTGCGCGACCTCGTCGGCATCCTGCGCCGCCGCGCCCCGCTCGCCCTGACCACGTTCGCGCTCACGGTCGCCGCCGCCTTCCTCGTGACGCTGAGAATGACGCCTACCTACGAGGCGACCGCGAAAATGATCCTGGACGACGTGCCCTCGGCGGCCGTGCCGAATAATGTGCTGGACATCCTGAACGGCCACACTAGTTCGTCGGGTGAAGTGGAAGTCGCCAAAATCAAATCGCGCGGATTCCTCGCCGATGTGATCAAAGAAGCGGGGATCGGCGCGGTGACTAACCCGGACGACATGAAGGGCCGCCTCGCGGTAGCGATGGCAGGCAATGATAAGATCATGGAGATCACTGCGACGATGAAGAAGGACCCGGTGATGACGGCCAGGGTCGCCAACACCGTCTGCTCCGTCTACCAGAGATACGTCGAGAAAGAGGGGAACTGGAAGATCGAGCTTTCCGCATCCCGTCTGCGCAAGTCGGCGGAGAAGGCGGAGAAGGAGCGCGCACTTGCCAACGCCGCCCTGGCGATGTTCCTCCGGAAGCGCGGCATCTCCGACATGAACGCATATATAGGCAGTCTGGAAGGCAAGGCTCTCAACGTGCGGAACGCGCTACAGGACGCGGAGCGGGATCTGCCCCTCAAGGAGCAGAGCATCGGGCTTTTCGCGCGGCAGATCGCGACCCTCAAGCCGACCGTGGTCAGCGGCACCTCCTCCAACCGCAACGGGCAACTCGACACGTTCGAGGATCAGATCATCAATCTAGAGAACGAGCGGCGAATTAAAATCCTCGACTTCGGCGACCAAAGCCCTGAAATCCAGGAGATAGATCGCCGCATTGCGTCCGCCAAAAGCGCGCTCAGGTCGCTGACCGGGAACGCGTACCGACCTGGTTCCTTCGGCATCACCCGCAACCCGGACTACGCCGCCGCCGTCACGAACTTTATCAACGCGAAGCGTGAGCTGGCGCAAGCGCGAGCGACCGCATCCGCCTACCGCAAGCAGCTCGCCGGTCTGCAAGCCCAGCAGTTCAAACTGGTGCCCGAGCGCGTGAAGTATCAGGAATTGCAGCAACGCGCGGACGTCACCTCAATGGCGTATAGCAAGGCGACTACCGCGCTTCTACAGATCCCGATCAATCGCATAACCAACCTGCCGAATATCATGGTTCTGGAGGCGGCGGAGGTTCCGCGCGAGCCGATCAGCCCGAAACCGCTCCTGAATACCATGCTCGCGTTGTTCACCGGCCTGTTTCTGGCGGTGATGTCCGCCATCGCCGCGGAATACTTCTCGTCACCCGCGCCCGCCGCCGGGTATCCAGCGTCGGTGACTTTGTTGCCAGCCGCTCCCGTTTTCTCGGCGAGTCTGCCGAGTGTCGCCGGGGTGCCGCTCCTCGCCCGCGTTTCGCTCGCCGGGGGGCGGATCGCCGCGACCGCCGACGGGAATCTGCCGCCGGTCGGGGTGAGTGCCTCGACCGAGGACGCCTTCCGCGAGATCGGGTACCTGCTGTCACACTCCGCCGGGTCGGACCCGGCGCGAGTGCCCGTTGTATTGATGGCCGGGACGCGCACGGATGAAACGACCGCGTCCGTCGCCGCGTATTTAACGGCGACGCTGGTGCGTGACGGTGTGCGGGTCACGCTCGTGGACGGCGACCGGGTTGAACCACGCCTTCATCACGTTTTCGGCAAGCCCGACGCGCCCGGTGTTACCGATATTCTGGCGGGGCGTCTGACCGCTGACCAGGCTCTCCATGTCGGCGCGGGCGGGAACCTGCGCTTTCTAGCGGCGGGCGCGAAGACGGACACGACGCCGCTCACCGAGGAAACCCTGCGCGGGCTGTACGACGCGTTGGGGCGGGCGGCGGACACGGACTTAGTGCTGATCAGCGGGCCTTCCGTCTGGTCCGCGCGGCTGATCGCGCCGATGGAACGGGCGGCGGACGGCGTTGTGCTGGTCGCCTCTGACGCGCAGGTCGCGCCGGACGAGTCGGTCGCGCGCGCGCGCCGCATTCTGACGAACGGGTACCAGCCACGTTTGCTCGGCGTGATTGTTGGCGAGGAGGCGGTGCCGGATGGCAACCGCCCCGCGATAGTCGCTAAAAGCGAGGTTGTGTGAGGGAGTATTCATCATGAGACTTACGAAAATGCTCGGGTGCGCCGCGCTGGTGTTGTCCGCGCCGGTCGCGGTATTCGCGCAGGTCAGCGCGCCACTCGGCGGCGGGGACGGGGTACCTGTCGCCGCGCCGGTGCCCGTGGTGCCGTCCGCGACCGCCGTGCAGACTACGCCGGTCACCGCCGACATCGCCACCTACCGCCTCGACACGGGGGACACCATCTCCGTCGTGATTGACCGGCACGCCGACGTTTCGCGCACGGTACCTCTGCTCGCCGACGCGAGCGTGTTGTTGCCGCGCATGGACAGAGAGATCGCCGCGCGCGGTATGACCTGCGCCGAACTCACCCATGCGATCAGCAGGTCGCTGAACAACCCGCGCACGTTCGTGCTGAAGCCGGGGCAGGTGACGGTAACGCTCGTCGGGCAACGGGTCCGGCGCGTGTTCGTGCGGGGGAACGCGGTTCATGGCGCGGACTTCGACCTCAAGAATGGCTGGCGGGTGACTGAGCTGATCGCGGTGATGGGCGGCGTGCCGCAACCCGACCGCGTCCACGTCCTGCTCACCAACCCGGCGCGACCGGCACCCATATCGGTTGACCTCGCCGCTGCGCTCGGTAGCCAGGGTAGCCCGGCGAACATCGCGCTCCGGGAGGGCGACACGCTGGTGGTGGATGGGCCGCGCGCCAAATACCTATTCGTGAAAGGCGAGGGACCGCGCGGGCGTCAGGAGATTGACGAGCGGTACACGCTGAAGCAAGCCCTCGTGTCGCTCGGAGTCACCCACAACAACGCGACCGGAGAACTGCGCAAGGCGACGCTGACGCGGCACGTGGTGCCCGGCGACGTGACGTCACCGACCGCGACCGAGGGCGTGGATCTGGTCGAGGTGCTGACCAACCCGGCGGTGGACCATGACCTGAAGGACAACGACACGGTCGAAATCCCGCTCTCACTCCGGTTCTACTACGTGTGGGGCGAGCTGGGCGGGGCGCGCAAACGCTACCTGCCCGAGGACCGGAAAACCTTCCTCGTGGATGTGATGAGCGACTCCGGCAACACCACGCCCGGACAAGCGAAGATAGGTAGCATTCAAATATTGCGCGGAACGGAGCAGAGTAAGCAGATGGTAGTCACCTGCGACTACGGGAAGTTCCTGCGCACCGGGAACGCGAAGTACAACCCGGAGATACTGCCCAACGACATGGTGATCGTGCCGAATGTGAAGCGCGTTGACCCGATCAGTACCATATGGACGGGATTCGGACTTTATAACATCATGAAGTCCTTCGTTCCGGGATTGCCTTAGTGCCATGAGTGACGTGCTAGCGGTAAGCGCGGAGAATGTTTCCAAGCAGTTCGTACTGCAACGTAACCGCGCCGACAGTCTGCGTGAACTTACCGGGGGGCTTTTCCGGAAGCCGACGGGTGGCGTGGGCAAGGGCGACTTGTTCCATGCTCTGAGCGACATAAGTTTCTCTATCGAGCGTGGGGAGACGGTCGGCATCGTCGGGCATAACGGCTCGGGGAAGTCAACTCTGCTGAAGATGCTGACCGGGATTCTCAAGCCGACGTCGGGGTGCGTAAGGACGCGGGGGCGCATCGGCGCGCTGATCGAGGTAGGCGCGGGCTTCCACCCGGACTTGTCCGGGCGTGAGAATGTGTACCTCAACGGCTCGATCATGGGCTTGACCCGGCGCGAGCTAACGGCGCGCTTCGACGAGATTGTGGCGTTCGCGGGCCTGGAGCGGTTCATTGACACGCCCGTGAAGCGGTACTCGTCCGGAATGTTTATGCGGCTCGGGTTCGCCATCGCGACCAACATCGAGCCGGACATTCTGCTGATAGACGAGGTGCTGGCGGTCGGCGACACGCAGTTCCAGAACAAGTGCATCAAGCGGTTGCGCGAGTTCTCCAAAAACGGCGGCACGGTGGTGTTCGTGTCGCACGCCATGGGGCAGGTCGCCATGCTCTGTGAACGGTGCTTGTGGCTTGATCGCGGTAGGTTGCTCCACGACGGACCGACCAAGGACGCCATCAAGCAGTATATGGCTCTGGTGTCGGAGCGCGAGGAGGAAGATCTGAAGCGCGACGACCCGCTGATGTGGGAGGTGCGCGAACAGGAACGCCGCGCCGAGCATGAACAGCGGGAGAGTGAACGCGCGGAAGCCGAAGCACGGGAGGCGGAAGCCGCCGCGTCCCGCGAGGCTCTGGGGGCGGACTCCCGGCGCGGGCGGATCGTCAGTGCCCGTCTCCGCGACGATCAGAACCGGGCGCGTGCCACGTACGAAATCGGTGACACGTTGCGCGTCGAGGTGACCTACCGGCACGCGGAGGTACCGGTAAAGCCAGTCGTTGGCGTGGATTTGTTCCGCGTGGATGGTCTGCCGCAACACGCCTTCACCGTCAGTAATTATGACCACGGCGTGGATTTCCCGGCGGTGGCGGGCGAGGTGACGGTGACGCTCACGCTCGGCCCACTTGCTCTGATGGGCGGGGAGTACCGCGTCCAGATTAATCTCACGTCAGACTCGACATTGCCGAACTGGTGGGATCATCCGGATGACACCATCGCAGATATGGCGCGGTTCACGGTCGTCGCGCCGATCCACTCGCCCGGCGTGGCGTATATGGCTTCTCGGTGGCAGGTTCAGACCTGACGGGTCGCGGCGGGGGATGTGCGTGATGGAAAATCCGGCGCGAAACTTTATCATGTATCAACAAAAAGAACTCCTCCCGGCGGAGGGTGCCGACATACAGGCGTTCCTGGAAGCGCGGATCGCCGCCGTGTTCGACGCGGCCGGTGCCGCCTACTCTCAGGATGTCGGGGTCGCCGAAACCGTGCTCTGGCAACACTCGCCGCCGGGCGTCTCGCTGTTCGCGGCGGACATGTATTTCCACTATAAATTAGAAAAGCCGGGCGACATTTTTCTGAGGGCGATACGCGGCCTCATCCTCTGGCCCCTGTTCAAGCGACAGGTGGCGTATAACCATGCGCTCCGGGAGGCGGTGGTACGTCTGTGGCGCGAGCGGGCGGAACTGCGGCGTGACCTTGATCAAACCCGCCGCCGATTGACGGTGCTTGAGAACAAGGTGGACTCGCTGGTGGGGAAGGGGCTATCGCGCTAGGCGAGTCATTATCTATGTTGTTTGAAAAAAATAATCGCCCTTTCCGCGTCGGCGTTGACCTCCACGCGTTGCAAACCCCGTCGTCGCGTCATCGCGGTATCGGGCGTTATGTGAACGACTTGCTGACCGCCGTGTTGCAGGACCGTTCCGCGCCAATCGAGTGGATCTTTTATGCGAGCGACATGCTTCCGATGCCGGAAATCGAGGTCGGCGAAAGCACGTTACGGGTACTGCCCTTCTCCGGGTTACGATCGCGGGGTGACGAGAAAATTACCGCCGCCGACGCGTTGCCGATGGAGGTGCTTTACCGCTCGCGACTACTCGCGGACGGCGTGGACGCAGTTTTCCTCCCATCCCCGATGGAGGTCGAAGACTGCGTCCTGCCAGATTGCGCGGCTCTCCCAGTGCGCCTTTATTCGGTTTGCCTGGACCTGATCCCGCTCATCTACGCCGACAAATGCCTGGACGACTCCGCCGCGCATGAGAGCTACCACCGACGTCTGCGCAACCTGCGCTTCGCGGACGGCGTTTTCGCCATCTCCGACGCGACGCGGCGCGACGCGGTGAACCTCCTACGGATGCCGGAGGAGAAAGTACATACCATCTACGCGGGGGTGTCCCCGTTCTTCGTGCCGCTCGACGGGGAACGCAAAACCGAGTGGCGGGCACGGCTACGTAAAAAGTTCGCCATCGGCGAGCGGTTCCTCTTATACAACGGCGGGGAGAACTGGCGCAAAAACCAGGAGGGACTGATCGAAGCGTTCGGCCAACTGGCGGCGGGCGTCCGGGACGGTCTGCAACTGGTGTTTACCTGCCGGTTCTCCGAGACATACATCGCTGAACTCTATGAAATCGCGTCGCGACATGGCGTACCCCGTTCCGCCCTGATCCTCGCCGGATATGTGTCCGACGAGGAGTTGCGCGCCCTCTATAACCTCTGCACGCTGTTCGTATACCCGTCCCTCCATGAAGGGTTCGGGCTACCTATCGTCGAGGCGATGGCGTGTGGGGCGGCGACTATCGCGGCGGATAACTCCTCGCTACCGGAGGTGGTCGGCGACCCGGAAGCCTTATTCGCCTCCGGCGATGTGCCCGCGATGGCGAGCAAGATCGCCGAGGTACTGAGGAATGACACTCTGCTTGATTCGTTGCGCGATCTGAGTACGCGGCAGTCGTCGCGGTTCACCTGGGCGCGTGCCGCCGGTTTGTGTCTTGAGGGAATGCTGGGCGATCTCGAAGCGGGCCGGAACGAGGGCATGCCCGCGAACACCGCCCTGCGGCGGCTACGGACGAAGCCGGAACCCGGTGGCAAGCCGCGCATCGCCTTTTTGTCTCCGTTCCCTCCCGCGGCCAGTGGAATCGCCGACTACTCGGCCGAGTTGATCCCTGACCTCGCCGCACATTTCGCGGTTCTCCCTGTAACCTCCTCGGATCAGCCGCCGATCCCGCGGGACTCCCCCCTGCGGGAGCACGTGATCAATCCCGTCACGCAGACCGCTTTCGAGGGAACGCTCCTCGACCGGGAGAGCGTGGGCGACGTCGCCCCCGACCCGCTCGCCTGCGACGGCATCATCTACCAGATAGGGAACAGTAGCTGGCACGCCGGGATGTACGCGCTCCTGTGCCGGTTCGCGGGCATCACGGTGCTACATGACTACAATCTGAACGGCTTGTTGGGCTACATCAACAACAACCGCCCCGATCTGGGAGTGACACTCGACGCGGAGCTGTCGCATCATTATTCGGACCAGGCACAGCGGCGCGTGGTACGCGACGCGGTCATGAGTGGGGACGCCGCCCGCTACGAGGAACTGGCGGTGCGGGAACAGTTCAGTAACCGGCGAATTTTCACGCGATCCCTGGGGGTCGTCGTCCACAGCGAGTGGGCACTCAAGAAGGCGGCGGACGAGTTTGGCGGGGATTGCGAACTAATCAGGCGTGTCCCCCAGCTAACACCGTCCCGCCCTTGTGCCGTCACGAAGGTGGAGGAGGGAGCGGCGCGCGATAAACTGGGCGTTCCTCGTGACGCGTTCGTTGTTGTCACGGTCGGGTATGTCCACCAGGCGAAGCGGTCAGTTCCGCTACTTGATGCCTTCCGGTTATTCCTGAATGACTGCCCCGAAGCCTACCTTTACTATGTGGGTTCGTCCGAGCACGCGGGGGATTTCGACGCGCAGGTCGCTAACCGTGGCTTGCAAAATCGCGTAAAGGTCACCGGCTTCGTCCCAATGGATATGCTGTACGACTATGTGGACGCCGCCGACGCCTGCGTCGCGCTCCGCTACCCGTCTAACGGCGAGACGTCCGGCGGCCTTTTGCGCATCCTGTCGCGCGGCAAGGCGTGCGTGATCTCGCGCGTCGGCGCGTTCGCTGACTACCCCGATTCCGTCTGTCACTTCCTCCCGCCGGTGCCGCTCCTCGCGGGGAAGGAAGAAGAGGCGATAGCGGGGGCACTCGCGAAGTTGCGCCGCGACCCGGCGTATTGTGAGTCGCTCGCGCACGCCGCGTGGGAGTACATCCGCCGCGAGCACGACCCGGCGCGATGCGCCCGAATGCTCGCCGATTTCTATCAGACTGTGTACGCGCATCCGATGACCCGGCTCCGTCTGCTGGCGGACTACGCGGGGCGCGAAGCGGCACTGGCATGGGTGCGGTCGGGACGCTGGGTGCCCGGCGAAAACTCGCATATGCTACCGTCTCTGCTCGCCAGAACGTTCGGCGGGAACCGGTAACCCGTGCGCGTCTTCGTGCTGGCCGAGTTCCTGCCCAAACCCGACATCGGGGCCGGCGACCGTCGACTTTTCGCGCTCCTGAAGATCCTCGCGTCGCGGCACGACGTGGACCTGTGCGTCATGCGTGACGAGTCGCGTTTCGAGACGATGCCGACCTGGCAGACCGGGGACGCGGCGGAGCGGACGCGTTTGAAGGCCCTCGCGACGGAACTGCCCCGCTACCGGAACGACCTGACCGGCATCGGGGTCCGAGTGACACCCTTCGGGTGGAAGCACGTCGGGGCGGCACTGGCGCGGACCCGCTACGACATCGGCATCTTCGAGTACTACTGGATCACGGAGAGTTACGCGCCCGTGTTCCGCAAGTGTCAACCGGGCACGCCCGTCGTTTGTGATTCCGTGGATGTGTGTTTCGCCCGCACGGAGCGTGGCGTGGCCTTCGGGCAAGAGAGCGCGGAGGAGGCCGCGCGGGTCAAGGAGCGAGAACTGCGCGCGTTCCGTGCGTCGGACGCCGTGGTGACGGTTTCCTCCGACGATGACGCGCTGGTGCGCGCGCTACCCGACATGCCGCCGACGTTCCTGATACCGTGTATCGTGCCCGCCCACCCGCGCGTCGCCCGTGCGCCGAGTCGGGAATGTCTGTTCGTGGGTGGCTTCCGCCATTACCCGAATGTGGACGGCGTGCTGTGGTTCGTGGAAAATGTCTGGGGGCGCGTGCGGGATGCCCTGCCGGACGCTGTTTTCACCGTGGTCGGGAGCGACCCGCCCGAGGAGATCACCCGCCTCGCCGCGACCGTTCCCGGCGTCCATGTGACCGGGTACGTGCCCGATACGAACCCGTACCTCGACCGGTGCGCGGTCTCGGTCGCGCCGCTCCGATGGGGCGGTGGGATGAAAGGCAAAGTTAGCGAGGCGGTGGCGCGCGGGGTGCCCGTCGTGACGACAACTATCGGGGCGCAGGGCTTCGGCGTCCGGGACGGTGGGGGAATGGTGGTCGCGGACGGTGCCGCCGGGTTCGCGGACGCCGTGATCGCGTTGCTAAGCGACCCCGCTCGGGCGGAGGCGTTGGGGCTAGCCGGACAGGAACAGCTCTCCGGCATTTGTAGCCCGGATGCGGTCGCCCGGACAACCGAAGCCATGCTCGAATTCCTCGTCCCCGGCCCGCCACCGGCGCGGAAATTCTCCGCGCGATGGAGTCTTTACTCACTCGGCTTCCGCCTGATCAGCGGGGCGCGGTCATTGGTAGTCTCATCGTGAGCCGCGTACCGCCCAGCAACGTTGCCGCCCCGCTCGTGAGTATCATCGTTCCGACGTACCGGCACCGCGATTATGTGATTCGGACGCTACAATCGGTGCGAGCGCAGACGTTCACCGACTACGAACTGATTGTTGTCAATGACGGGTCGCCTGACGACACTGAAGCCGTCCTGGAACCGCTCCTGCGCGACGGCACGATAACCCGCTACATACGGCAACCCAACGCGGGGCAGGGCGCGGCGCGAAACCGGGGGATCGGTGAGTCGCGCGGCGAGTTTCTTCAGATACTGGACGACGACGATCTAATCCCGCCGGACAAACTTGCGTGGCAGGTAGATATACTTCGGTCGCGCCCGGAAGTCGGGGTGGTCTACGGCTTCCCACAACCGGTGGATGAGCACGGCGATGCGACCCCGCCCCGCGATGCCTACAACCGGCTCCCCGATTGGCCCTTCGACGCGCCGACCGGCGACGTCTACACGCCGATGACGCGGCGGTGCTGGCTGGTGTCGCCGGGGCAGGCACTTATACGCCGCGCCGTGCTGGCCGGCGAGATGTTCGACCCGGCCATTCGCGGCTGTGACGACTGGGATCTGTGGCTGCGGATCGCGGAGCGGTGGCAGTTCCATTTCGAGAAGCGCGTCGCGCTGTTCTACCGGCTCCACCGCGGAAACGCCTCGCGCGACACGCTCGCCATGCGCCGCAACGATTTCCTCCTCCTCAAAAAGCATCTACTCCGGAATCTCCGCGTACCGGGTCGCCTGATTCTGATCGCCCGGCGCTACGGGGCGTTTCTGAGTGTGACACCCACGATGATGCTGGAACAAGCGGAGCGCGACCTCGGCGACGGCAGTCATGCTCTGGCGCATGCTAAACTCGACTACGCGGCGCGGTTCCGCCCGCATCTGTGGCTCAGCCCGCGCTTCCGCTCCCTCGTTCGTGCCGCGAAAAACGAGGTGGCTTAATCACCCTTCTGCTGAACTGGCGACAGATTTTTCGACATCTCCAGCATCCGCGCCACCGACTTGTACGCGGCCTGTCGTAGCTCCTCGCCCATCGTGATCTCCGGGTAGCCGTCCCGCAGACACAGGTACAACTTTTCCAGCGTGTTCAGGCGCATGTAAGGGCACGAGGCGCAGTCGCACCCGCTATTGGGCGGCGAGCAGATAAACTGGGCGTCCGGACGCGCCTTCTCCATCTGGTGGAAGATGCCGTGCTCGGTAGCGACGATGAACTGTTTCTGCTCCGTGTGCGCGGTGACGTACTTAAGCAGTGCTAGCGTGGACCCGATGAAGTCGGCGCGATCCAGCACCGACTCCTCACACTCGGGATGGGCGATCACCTGCGCGCCTGGGTACGCGTCGGTGAGTTTCTGTAGTTTCCGGGCGTTGAACTGCTCATGTACGATGCAGAATCCGGGCCAGAGCACCATGTCGCGCCCCGTCTGCCGCTCGACCCAACGCCCCAAATGCCGGTCCGGCCCGAACACGATCGGCGTGTCTTCCGGTAGCTGCTTCACGATGTCAACCGCGTTCGAGGACGTGACGATGATGTCGGACACGGCCTTCACCGCCGCCGACGAGTTGATGTAGTTGATAACCGTGTGTCCGGGGTACTGCTTGAGCCACTCGGAATAAACGTCAATCGGGCACCGGTCGGCGAGCGAACATCCGGCGTCGAGGTCGGGGAGTAACACCGTGCGGGACGGGTTCAGGATCTTCGCCGTTTCCGCCATGAAGTGAACGCCGCAGAAGACAATAATATCGGCGTCGGTGCGCTCGGCGGCCTGCGCGAGCGCGAGCGAATCGCCGACGTGATCGGCGAGGTCCTGGATTTCGCCTTCCTGGTAGTAGTGGGCGAGGATCACCGCGTTCTTCTCCGCCTTCATCCGGCGGATCGCCTGTTCCAGATCCAGGGTGGGATCAATGGCATTCACGCGCCGCGATAGGTCAATGGGGTCGGACTCGATGCGGGATGAGCGGAGTAAAGTCAAGGGTTGCATACACCTATCTTACCGCAAGCGACGCCGGGAGCATGGTATAGTGCGTGCGTTATTTCCGATACCCGAAAGGCGAGTTATCACCCATTTGACGACCTTCACCCACACCGCTCCCCGATTGGCAGCTATGCCCGCGCCGCTCACGCTCGCCGATGCCTGGCTTACACGCCTCCCGCGTACCCTCACGCGGGACACCGCCGCCGTGCTTACCGCGTCTCTGGTGATCGCCATGTGCGCCCGCGTCGTGATCCCTCTGCCCAGCACCCCGGTGCCGATAACGGGGCAGACGTTCGCGGTGCTGCTCACCGGAATCTTGCTTGGGGCGCGTCGCGGCTCGCTCGCGTGCGTGGCCTACCTCGCCGAGGGCGCGTGTGGTCTGCCCGTGTTCGCAGGGGGGATTGGCGGCTGGCTCCCATTCATAGGGCCGACGGCGGGGTACCTGCTGGCTTTTCCCATAGCCGCCTATGTGACGGGTCTTCTCGCGGAACGCGGCATGGATCGCAAACCCGGCACGGCACTGGTGGCGATGCTACTCGGCTCGCTCATAATTCTGTTCCTCGGCGCGCTACGCCTATCGGTTCTCCTCGGCGGCGCGGCTCCAGGGTTCGCGCTCGGGTTCGCGCCGTTCCTCATCGGCGATCTGGTCAAGGCAGGGGCGGCGGCGACAGTGTTGCCGCTCGCGTGGCGTATCACGAAGCGGTAGGCATTGGGGCACCGCACCCCGAATTACCAGGAGTTGCGCAACTACGAGCTGTCACTCCCGCGACTGTGCGTAATGATAATGTCATGCCACAAGAACGGCGGGCGGGGAGCGGATTCGCCGCTTCCCGCCCGCCGTTCTGTTGATGAGCCGCTAGTTGGCTCTGCGGCGAACTACCACCGCTCCGAGAAGCGTCAGGGCGGACAGCGCGAGTGGTAACGCGCCTGCTTCCGGCACTGCCGTGGCGGTCGCGCTGACATAGCGGACGAAACTGTTCGCGGGGAGGTTCGCCGGTGCCTGACCGATATTGCCCGCCGCGAAGTTCCCCGATGCTACGCCGATGAACTCGTTCGAGCGGAACGCCGAGGTGCTGACATACGTCGTCACAAAGTCGAACGACTGGCCCCGGACTAGCCCAATCTTCGTGAGATCGAGGTCGTACGAAAAGCCGTTCGCCGTGTTCGTCGGGATTCCCGTCGGCGCGATAAAGTTCAGCGTGCCGGTGTTCAAGCCGAACAGCACGGAAAAATTGTTACCGAACGCCAGTGCGTAATCTGCGGTGAAACCCGTGGCGAATGTCAGAGCGGACCGGTTGGTGCCATCGAACCCGGACACCGCACTCCGCCCGCCGTCTGTCGAGTCGGTAAGCGTGGCGGTCGAGTTGAAACCGGTGGCGAGCGTGTTCTGAGTCGCGATGTAGATCACCCCGATATCGTTGATGGCACCCGCGCCCTTCGTAAACGCGATGTTCACAACGCTGGACGCCGTGCTTGCCTGGTTTAACGTCAGGTTCGACCCGGTACCGACTACCCCGCCGAAGCTGGAGTTGATCCCCGTAACCGAGCCAGTCTTGGTAATCGTGGTTAGTTGGGCGTGCGCGCTACTTGCGCCAAGCCCGATGAGAGTGGTTGCGGCTAACAGAGCCGTGCCTGAAAAACGAAATGTCATGTAAGCACTCCTTCGCACTGCGCGGGGCACGAGCCGTTGTAGAAACGCCCGCCCCCGAGTTGATTAGGATGATGTATGGCAGATCCCCAATCGCTTGGGGCACCGCCGCTTCATTATGCCCCATATTCCCACGATTGTACAGGATGGTGCAATAACATGCGGAGAGTTTCTACCTGGGAGCGGATAAAAAAGCAACGGGACGGTTTATGCCGTCCCGCTACATTTCTGCTATACTGTTTACCGTCGCTGGTCGGCGGGGTCGCCATAAGGGTCCTGAGACGCCGGGAGGATGGCGCTGCTACCCTGGTTCGTGTCCGCCGGATCGCCGTACGGGTCCTGCGACGCGGGCAGAATACCGCCGCCCGCCGATTGCTGGTACGGGTTCTGCACTTGCTCGTCACTCGCGCCATGTTGCCGGAACATTCCAGCGACCTTGCCGATCAGCCCGTCCGTATCCACGCTATTGTTATCGCGGGTATCCTTGTGGAGCACACCGCTTACCGCCTGAAAAAGACTTCCGAAATCCATTACTTACTCCTTAAGTTGTTAGTTCTGACCCGGACCGGGGACATCCGCTCCGCCACCATTCATGTTACCAGATGGGATCTGTGCGTTGCCGTACGCGCTCCGGTCGTAGTCGTTGAACGGTTGCAACCGATAACCACGCGGCGCGGCAGGTGCGGGTCCCTGATAGCGGTTGTAGTCCGGCGCGTACTGCTGAAGTTCCTGCTGGGAAACCTGCATACCTTGCGACGGTACGGTAAGCCAGACCGGCTTGTGCTGGGCGTCGCGGTAATAAACGCCGCCATTCTTGGAACGGTACAACTGCGGCATCGCGGCATTGCCTGCGGACGCCACGCCCGCGCCCGCCGCCTTCTTCGCGGCGACATTCGCCTGGTGCTTGCGGTACATAAAGTACAGCAACGCCGCCCCACCCACTAATAGCACCTTCTGTCCGGTGGTCAAGCCCTTCTTGGGCGGGTTGCCACCGGGGAGTTGCGCCTTCGCACCCGGCATCGTCAGGACCAGCATCGGCACGAGCATGATTGCCGTCAGTACGAACGACACCCACTGTCGCCCGTTGTCACTTTTACGCATTGATACCATTTATTCTTCCCACTCCTTGTAATTCCCACGCCTATGAGCGTTCGGCGAATAACGAACCGACAAAACAATACCCCGAGCAGGGCAAGAATAAACTACCCGGCACCTTCGTCAGGGTCGGGCCGCGCCGGAACACGAGATGACAACCAATCCTTTACCCGCGCGAAAACCGGAGGCTCCGTGTTCACGCGCCAGCGATGACGCATCACATCGGGGGCGACGCGGGTCTCGCCGGTGCGTCCGTCCACGAACGTCGGGTCGCCGGTGACCGCGACCCGCTCCACGACGCGACCGCGCTTGAACCCGATCGGGCTATCGTCCCAGTTGACCGCGTGCTCCCGCCACAACATCTCCTGCAATTCAGACGGACCTTTATCCTGCACCCGTTCATGCGGGAAGTACGCCCGCGCGGTCATCGAGATACTGTTGCGCGTCGCGTCGTTCTGCCGCCAGAGGAAATAGTTGGTTACCTCGGCCTGCGTCGGCATCGTCCAAACGCGGCAGTCGAAGTAGGCCGGGTTGTCGCCGGGTATCCCGCGCCGCGCCCGCGCCGCGTTGAAATGCGCCGTGGCGACCGACGCCGCGACCGATGTGATCTTCTGGAGGTTGCCGTCAAACCATGCCTCGCTGTGCTGGCTGCCGAAGTCGGTGAGGAGCACGCTGATCTCGTCGCTCTGCGTGAATGCGAGCCGGGCGTTGTCGCACGTCTCGCACAGGGCGAGCGCGGCGGCATCCATGTCTTCCATCAGAGCGAGGTCGAATGGGCGTTCGCAACCGTGCGTGTAGTTGTGGAACGATTTGCCGTCAATGCGTAGCAGCGTGTACGAGCGGCGCGGCAGGTAATACCGGGTCCGGTTCTCGTAGTCACGCTTCATACGGTCGCCGAGCGGGTCGGCGGGAATCTTTGTTACGGGCATCGTGATGTTCTCCGCAAGCCCTATCGCCGCCGGCGCGGCGTCCGCTAAAACGGCGGCTTTATCGGAGGGGGCGGGACGCGCTATAATAGCGGCGATGACGAAGACTAATATTCTGCTCCCCCGCTCGGTGACCGTGCCGATGCTCGCCGCCCGGAAGGGCAAGCGCGTCGTGGTCATGGTGACCGCCTACGACGCGTTCCAGGGCCAGATCGCCGACGCGTCCGGCACCGACTCGATTCTGGTCGGCGACTCGGTCGGGATGACGACGCTCGGGTATGACAGCACTTTACCGGTTACGCTGGACGACATGGTACGTCATACTCGGGCGGTGGCGCGGGGGCAGGCGACGCGGGCCTCGGGTGGAAGAGGGGACGAACCCTTCGATACGGAACGGGGGGGGCGTGCCGCGCTACTCGTCGCGGATCTGCCGTTCGGCTCATATGGGGCAGACCCGGCGGACGGCGTCCGCGCCGGGATGCGCCTGATCGCCGAAGGCGGGGCACAGTCGGTGAAGATCGAAGGGGCTGGCGCGAGTATTCGGGAGACTATCCGGCGGCTCGTGGATGTCGGGGTGCCGGTCATGGGGCATCTAGGTCTCACGCCGCAGAGCGTGCATCGGTTCGGCGGCTTTAAGGTGCAGGGCAAGGGCGACGCTGCTGCAGACGCTTTGCTCGCCGACGCGCAATCGCTCGTAGATGTCGGCGCGTGGGGAATCGTGTTAGAAATGATCCCCGCCGCGCTCGCGAAGCGGGTCACGGAAGCCGTCCCTGTCCTCACCATCGGGATTGGGGCGGGTGGCGGCTGTGACGGGCAGGTTCAGGTGTTGCATGACATCCTCGGATTAACCGGGGGGCCCGTTTACCGGCACACGCGCCGGTACGTAGAAGGGAGCAAGATTTTAGGAGACTCGCTCCGAGAGCACGTGTCCGATGTGCGCGAAGGGCGGTTCCCTACGGACGCGAACTCGTTTTGACGACCGTCTCATTGGTTATGTTCCGTCTAGAGAGTTAAATATGAAGAAAAATGTTTGATGGCATGGCACTTGTGGTAAAATGCTCATCACCTACCGCGCGTCACAAGGCGTGCGAAACAAAGTGGCTTTTATTCTCATTTATCCCGCCGGTCACAACGAAGAAGGGCAACTGCCTCGTGAGAATCCATCAGATCACTGTATTGCGCGACGAGCGACGGATAAAGATGACCGTCGAGATGCCGGACCCGGATTGCTTCCTGACCTCGCAGGTGCCGCACTTACCCCGTGCCCTGTTCCGTGTACTGCCGTCTATGGCGATGCACACTTGCCATAATGACAACGGGATATCGTTTCGTAAAGAGTGCCAGTGTACGGAAATCCCGCACCTTTTCGAGCATCTGGTACTCGAACTACAAGCACAGGCGCAGTCCATCGCGTGGCTCCGCGGCGAGACGGAGTGGGACTGGCTGGTTAACCCGCGCGGCTACTACGTCGTCACCGTTGACTATGACAACGAGTTACTCGTTATCGGAGCTATTAAACTCGCGGAGCGGATGATCGTCGCCCTCAATAATAAGCGCGTGGAGACACTCAAGATGCCCGTGGAGATAGCGCGGCTACGGGAATTAGCGCGGATCGGACGCGAGATTGATTCGCCCGTGTTCGGGTTCTCCGCCGGGGATCGTGTCGGAGCGGAGGTAGTAACGGAAGCACCGGTGCCCGCGCCGCGCGTCCGCCGCCGGGTATCTCGCCGCTCTTGGGACAACGTGCCGCTCCGTCCGGTGCGCCAGGAGGCCGTGCTTCGTGAGTACGCCGCCGCCTGATCGCGGCGACTGCCTTGACAGGTGGGGCGTTGCGGGCTACAACGAACCGTGACTTCATCCCCCCCGATTCTCCCGGTCTCGCAGTCCCGGTTCGCCCTGCGTCGCGCCGACTACGACGCTGGGAGCACCGTCGAGTTCCGGTTCGTGATCGAGAACCGGGACACGAACGGGGCGGTGCTACATATTCGCTTCCCCGCCCAAAACGCAACCGCGTCGGTGATCCCGAATGAGGCGGCTCTGGCTCCGGGCGAGAGACAGAACGCGATCCTGACGGTACATGCGGGCCGTTCGCAGAACAGGGGCTCTGACGCGTCGGCGATGCTGTCGGTGCCCGTCTCCTGCTCCTTTTTGAGGCACGGCGCGGCCCCGGTCAAGACGGACGGGACGCTAATCGTCCGGCTCCCCGTGGCGACTTGCCCGAACTGCGCGAAGATCGTCGCCGACGACGAAGCGCATGGCGGGGTGCCCCCGGTCTGTCCCTTCTGCTTCGAGCGGTTGCGCGTCTGTCCCGTCTGCGGGACACCGAATTCGTGGCTGGACCGCGTTTGCGTCGTTGATTCGTCGCACGTGGTGCGCGGGGCGGCTGACTTCGGGAGCGCGCCCGGCGGCGACCCTGCGCATAAGGGCACCCGCGCCGAACAGATCGGCGGTGTCGCGCTCGGGCGCCGCTGGTCATTCCCGACCGTGGCACCAGTACGCCGCGAAGCCACGCTGACCTTTACCGCGCCCGTCGCCGCCTACGGCATGGTCGCGGTCGCAGCGAGTAGCTTTGACGGCGATGCATTCCTGATGGCATGGGACACGCGCAACGGGGCGACGCTGTGGGAGGCATACCCGCTGGACGACCCCGTGTACCCCGAACGCGGTGCGCCCGCGCTCGCGGGTGGCAGACTTTTCGCCGCGACCGTGCCCGGCGCGTGCGTCTGCGTAGACGCGCTACGGGGCACGCGAGTTTGGGAGACTCGTTTACCGGCGGAGGCGCGGGTGTATGGGGCGGTTCTTCCGGTAACGCTCGCCGGTGGGGGCGACGGCGACGCGACGGTGCCCGCCGACCTGATACTGGTACCCGCGACGCTCGGTGCCGAACGCACACAGGGCGCGGTCTACATTCTGGACGCGGCGACCGGGCGCATCCGGCACACGGTATCACTCCGGGGCGGCACTGACACGCCGCCCGCGTTCGCGGACGGCACCGCATTCGCGCACGACGACGGGCACTACCTGACCGCGTTCGATCCCCGAAACGCTGAGATACGCTGGCAAGTCGGTTGCGATGACGGCTTCGACTCCGCGCCTGTTATCGCCGGGGACGGCGTTTACAGCGCGTGCGCGAACGGCGAGTTGTTGCGCCACGACGCGCGAACAGGCGAACTCGTCTGGCGGCTCGCCGTCACGAACGCGCCGCTGTCGGGCACGCCCGCCTGTGACGGCGAGTTGCTTTATGTCCCCGCCGACGACGGCCTGCACGTCGTATCGGCGAGCACCGGGCGATCCGTGAGGCGGTTCGGGGCGCGTCGCCCCGTCCGCGCCTCGCCGGTAGTGATCGCGAACGGCACCGTGCTCTGGGGCGCGACCGATGGCGCGATTTACGGCGCGCGGGGCGGGGGCGTGGCGGAAACGCTGTACGAACCGGGGACGCCTGGCGTGCAGATCGTGGCACCGCTCGCGCTGGCGGACGGTGCCCTGTTCGCGTCCGCCACCAACGGCGTCCTGTATGCGCTGGAGGTCGGCGCGCCCTGACGTTAGAGTCAAGGCGCGCCGTTCCCGTCACGTGTCCTATTTGTCCTCGTCATCCTCAATGGTGAAGCGGTACCAAACCCCGAGCGAATTCGCCCGCGTGAGGTATTCGAGTTTTGTTGCCTTCGCGTGCCCGTCGCACCAGAGCACATTCGTCGTCCCCTGATGACGCTCCGCGATGTTCCGTAGCACCCAGTACCCGTTCGGGCCCTTTATGATCGCCGGGTGCGACGCGACGTTCGCCCACTCGATCTCGAAGTTGTTGAGTAACGCCGTGCTCGCCAACTCCATCACCCAGACCGTCTCCGCTGGCTTAGCGACCGAGGCTAGTGGCTCCTCGTAAGGCGGAGTGGCGTTGTCACCCGCGACCCAATACGTCGCGTTCATCGCGTACGAGCCGTATTCGCTACCGCTCCGAAACTTATACGGCTTGTTTTCCGTGTCGTCCAGACAGGTGAAGATGGCCTCGCTCTTGACATACGGGAATAACCCATCCATTTGTATTGGGTGACTGGATCGGACGGGGTGTTGGCTACGTACCGGGCACGTGGGTATGTCTCGTCCGAATCTTGGACGTACTGGAGCATTCCGAGACCGATCTGCTTCATGTTCGAGAGTCACGAAGTCTGTCGGGCCTTCTCACGGGCTTGAGAAAACACGGGAAACAAGATCGCGGCGAGTATTACGATTATTGCTATTACCACCAAAAGTTCGATCATAGTGAAGCCGCCTGGTCTTGGCGCGGTTCGTGCCGTGTTAGATACCGCGCGCTTCGGCGAGGCGAACCCCGTCAGCGTGTTGACATTCGCCGTATGTCTTGTTTCCACGCGTGCGGGTCCACGCGTCACGAGAGTCATCTATGTGTTACGATTCATTGAAGGTCTTCTCCCTGAATAGGAGATCAAAATCGTCCCCACTCGAGCGGGCGATATGTCAAATCCCATATTAACAGGTAGGTAGCCCATTGTTCATGACCGACATCACACTCCCGCGTGATGTCGGTCACACTACTGCAACGTCAGACGCCGCTACCCCTTCGCGTTGGTCGGGTAGAGGATCTGCTGGATGAGCTGGTCGCAATCCATCAGGTGCGCCTTCGTCGCCCGATCCGTCGCCTTAGGAAGCGCGGTCCGGATCGCGGACTGCGTGTCCATCAGCGTCAGGCGGGCGAGGGGACGAACCTCGCTCGCGGTGCTGTTCATCCGTGACCCGAGTCCGAGTACGAACTGGCGTTGCAGACCGCGCCGGTAGGCGTCAATCGCGACTTGTTCGGGGGCGGCGAGTTCCGTCCACAACCCCTTGCGCGTGTCGTTCATCATCTCGGTCAGCGTATAGATCGATTGCTTCCCTTTGTAGATCTGCTCCTGATCCACCATCCGCTTCGCCCGCGACTCGGACAACAGCGTGTTGAGTAGACTCACCTGACTGCGCAACACCAGATCCGTCGAACCGCTCGACTGGAGCCGCGCCAGAAGGTCGGGCCGCACGATGTTTTTCGGCGTCACGAACGCGTTCGCCATCAGGAACGCCATCGCTTGCTTCTGCTTGCTCGCGGGGATCGGCGTGTACACTTCGGAGCCGCCCTCGCCGTAGTGATAATCGGTCTGCGTGAAGCCGCCGATCAGCACTACGACATTTGTAAGCTCCCCTTGCCGCTGGTTGATCAGGTTCGCGTACATCTCACTCAGGTACTTGTAATCGTCACCCGGTTTCGTGGTCGCCGAAACGATATACCCAAGAACCCGGTCAATGTTTTTCAAGCCTAGGGGCGTGGCTTCGAGCGGGTCGGAGCCTAAGTCTTCGGAGCGTTGCCCTGGATCCTCCCGCGACTCCGCGCTCTCCTCGCCGTGCCCGAAGCGCAACATCGGATCCTTGATCTGCCGCTCGGCGATGGTATCGAGTTCCTTTTTCTCTGTCTCCGGGTCGTCGCCTTCCATCGGCTTGTAGCCCCACTCCACCGCGAAAAGGTCATACGGCCCGATCTTCGGAATCAGGTTCGTTACTCCGTCGCCCGGCTGCGCGACATAGTTGAACCGGCCGTAGTCCATAATGGACGCCTCGGTGCCCCATTTCGAGGTCCACGCCGGGTCGCGTAGCAGTCGCACCGGGATGGAGGACGAACCCTTTTTGTTGTGCTGGAAACCCAGGCAGTGCCCGATCTCGTGCGCGACGACATACTGCAACAGCGGACCCATCACTTCGGTCGTCAGCGGCAACTTCCGCGCCCGCTTGTCGTTCGGGGACGCCTGGGTGAAGTACCACAGTTCGCTCAGTTTCAGAATATTGTGGAAAAACTTCGGCGTAGCGGACAGGATCTCGCCGGAGCGCGGGTCAACGATGCTCGGCCCGTACGCGTTCTCGATCGTGGAGGGCAACCAGCGCACCACGGAGTAGCGCGAATCATCTACGTCGAACCGGGGGTCTTCCTGCTTGGTCGGCGTGTCGCGACAGACCACGGCGTTCTTGAAGCCCGCCGTCTCGAACGCCTGGTTCCACGACTCGACACCCGCCTTGACAAACGGGCGCCACCGCTGGGGGACTTCGGGCGAGATATACCAGGTGATCGGTTTCACCGGCTCGGAGAGCGCGGCGGTCGGATCCTTCTTTTCTAATCGCCAGCGGTTGATGTACTGGACGTCCTTCACGCCGTTCTCGACCGCGCCGAACTCCTGGTAGCCCGTGGAAAAGAAGCCGACGCGGCTGTCAGTGATGCGCGCCTTCATCGGCTTCTCGGGGAGCGCGACAAGACTGTGATGCAGTTCCACCGATATCGAGTTTGATTGGGCGTCCGCATAGGTGGCCAGTACCTTTAGCTCCACGTTTGTCGGGAACGATTTCACGCTCTCGGTGAACGTTCGCGACGAATCCAGGCGCACCGCGCCGAGCAGTCGCTTCGGGGAGAACTCCGGCACATCGCTCGTCAGGATCGGCATCGCGTCAATCACCGCCGAGTCGTTTGGCCCGTTCGCGGCGACGTTGAACACCATCAGGATCGGCGTCAGGTTAAGGAGATCGAGCGACTGCCGGGTGCCGTCGTCCACTTTGGAGCGCATGGAATAGTCCGACGAACGGAGTAGCACCTTATCGCCGCGCCGCTCCCAAATCACGGTCCGGTCCTGTACCTCCAGGCCGAACGGCAGGTAGCCGGTCTGGATGCGGCTGAACGTCGTCACCCACAGGAACGGCTTGCCATATACCGCCTTCGGTATCTCGAAGTACACCTTGTCGTCAATCTGGTGCGTCTTGATGATCCCGTCGTCCGTCTTCGCTTCCTTGGTGATCACTTCGGCGTATGGCTTCGGCTTGCCGGGTACCACAGGCGGCACCGTCGGGCGAGCCGGAGGGACACCCGGCGTGGGGGACGGGGACGGTGAGGGCGACGGCTTGGGGCCGGGCTTCTGCGCGTAGACCGCGCCCGACGTGAGCGCGGCGAGGGAAATAGAGGCGGCGATTGCCGCGATGCGGGTAATCTTCACGAACCGATTTACTCCTTGAGATGTCAGTGGAATGTTTAGTGCGACGGACTACCGTCGCGGTTAGGCGGCAGGATCTCCGCCCGCGCCGATTTAGGCAGAGAACGGAAAACCAGATCGTAAGAGTGCGCGAGCCAGTCGCGCAGGTCGTCGTCGCTGACAGAATCATTGGGCGTCACCGTGTTCCAGTGCCGCTTGTTCATGTAGTAACCGGGAGCCACCGCCTTCGGGTGCTGTTCGCGCAACTCCTCGGCGAGGTCCGGGTGACACTTCAGGGTAACCGACAGAGGTTCCGCGATGTCATCGGCCATGGCGAAGATTTTGCCGCCGACTTTGTACACCCGCGTTGTTTCGTCGAAGGGATACTCGGACGTCGCACCGGGGAGCGACGCGAGCGCGGTCTGTAATTCTTCGCGGGTCACGATTGTTTAGTACGTCCCGCCCGACGCCTGCGCGAAGTTGCCTGCGCGAAACGCTTCTAACAAGGCCACGCCCTCCGAGGTACCGAGCCGGTCCGCGCCCGCGTTTAGTAGTGCCAGCGCGTCCTCCACGGTGCGAATCCCGCCCGCCGCTTTGACCCGCGCCTCGCCCTCGACGGCCATTCTCATCAGCGCGACGTCGGCGACGGTGGCACCGCTACCCGCGAACCCGGTGGACGTTTTCACGAAGTCGGCACCTGCTTCCACGCACATGCGGCAGGCGCGTTGCTTCTCCTCGTTCGTGAGCAGTGCGCACTCGATGATCACCTTCACCAGCGCGTTCCCCGGCTCGGCGGCCTCGACCACCGCCTCGATGTCCTGAAACACCAGCAGGTCGGAGCCGGACTTAAGCGCGGAGATGTTGATCACCATGTCCACCTCGTTTGCGCCGTCCGCGACCACAGTGTGTACCTCGGCGACCTTCGCCCCGGTCGGCGCGATCCCGTGCGGGAACCCGATCACGGTACAAACCGCGACCGGCGTGTCATCTAGAATCTCGGCGGCGTCCGCGACCCAGGAGGGCAGGATACACGCGGACGCGAACCCGTTCGTTTTCGCCTCCTCGCAAATGCGTCGGCACTCGCGCCGCGTGGAATCGGGCTTCAGGAGGGTGTGATCAATCGTTCGGGCGAACTCTTCGGGGGTCATATTTCCTCATTATGCCACGAAAAGAGCGTCACGACAATCGGAACCGCTACATGGGAAATGGGAGTCCTTACCCGCGCCACAACGCGTCGGCACGCTTTGTGCTATAACTCCGGTATCCCGCCCTTCGCTCTCGATTGTACCCGAACTCCCGCCCGACCCCCTATGTCCCGCCGACGAACTGCTCGCCGCCCCTGATGGCCGCGAAGCCCTATTCACCTTCCCGCGACGCCGACTGTTTCGTGATCTCCCTGGTCGAGTTCGAAGCGCGGTTCCTGCGCACGAACCTGTGCGAGATCGTGGGCCGGAGCGGCAACAGGTTCGCGTTCACTCCGACCGGCATCACGTCGTCGAACGCCAACAGGTCCGGCACCGACTTGCGCCGGGGCGGAAGATACTACGCGGAGCGCAAGAGCAAACCGTTGCCCAGGGAAGACGCGGTCGCGGGTGGGAACGTAATCTCTTTCTTCCCCGACCTGCTCTCGGAAGACACGATCGGGCGGGTCTGCCGGGCGCAAGCC
>JAYUUO010000196.1:0-31141 GCA_043754515.1 Armatimonadota bacterium | reverse complement strand
TACGGGTACCCCGACGTCGGCGCGGAAACTGATCGAGTGTTACCGCGACGCTGGGGCGTGGTCGTCACTCGAAGTGCTACTGTCTCAGTGGGAGCAGTGGGGCGCGGAGCTACTCGAGTCGCATCGCTCCTACCCGGTACTCGCGTTCTACCGGTCCCAGAAGGAGGATTCCTGGCTGGCGACGGCGGTCATTCTCTGCCAGACCTACGCGCTGATCGAGGAGATGTGCCCCGAGGACGCGTCCGAGCGCGGCCCACTCCTAATCCAGGCCGATGCGACCCGTAACATCATCGTGAGTGCCCTTGCTGATCTAACAACGATCCTCGGTTTGAAAACAGACAATGGGGTAAACAACGCCCTCTCGCGGCACCTGCTCCTCGCGCTACCGCCGTTCAGCCTCGGGGGCGAATAGACCCGCGATCCGCTCGTCCAGCGCGGCGAGTTCGCGGCCCTTCGCGAACGGTACGAACACGCGCTGGCAGGACGGCGGTACGATCTCGTTGTACTTCAGGATCAGCGTGTTCACGAGGTCTATTCGCTCCTTCACTTCGGAGCGTAGACGGGCGGCGAGGTGTTCCCGCGAGGCGCGGTTTTTACCGCGCGTCACCGCCGTTAACCCGCGCTCGATGTAGGGGAGTACGGTAGTCCGCTCACGCTCGATATCCTTCTCGAGTTGCAACCACTGCGGCAAGGCGTTGGCGTTCTTGAGCAGTTTGTGGGCAACGCGTATCTCGACCGGCGTGAACGGGTCTTCCTCAATGCGGAGCGGCTCCCCCTTGCCTTCCAGGTTGTCGAACTCGCCCGCGTCCATCGCCTCCTTGATCTTCCGGTCGGCGATTAGCGCGGTCCAGTCTAAATTCGGTTGCGCCCCCGGCGCGTTGTTATATCCATTACTCACGCGTTTTTTACGCTAGGGGAATAAAGTGGGTTCCCGAAAGTCCCCTGCGTATGTCGGAACGCGGTCCGGTGGTCGCCATGTGAGCGGTCGTGGGGGGCGTCGGTTTCTGGAGTGAGCGGGTTGGGTAGGGGGTCAGTCACGACCGCGACTGCTTTCCGTCTGACACGGTATAATCGTAGTGGCTACACAACTATGGTGCAATACGCGAAACCGCTCGCCCGGCTTGTCGGCGAATTTGAGAAACTACCGGGAATAGGACCGAAATCGGCGCAACGGTTGGCGTTCTATATACTGCGCCTTTCCGACGAGGAAGCAAAATCCCTCGGCGAGGCGATAACCGATGTCAAGATGCGCATCGGCTACTGCAAAACCTGCTACAACTTTACGGATCAGGAGGTCTGCGACATCTGCCGTGATAGCCGCCGCTCCGACGCCAACATCTGCGTCGTCGCCGACCCTCGTGACCTGATCGCCATCGAAAAGACCGGCGAGTTCCACGGTAAGTATCACGTGCTCGGTGGGGTGCTCGCCCCGATGGAGGGGATCGGGCCGGACCAACTTAAACTGCGCGAGCTCCTCATCCGCCTGGAGAAGGCCGAGATGGAGGAGATAGTGCTGGCGATGAACCCGACCGTGGAGGGCGACGCGACCGCTATCTACATCGCCCGCCTGCTCAAAACGCTCGGTATCCGCGTCACGCGCATCGCGCACGGCGTGCCCGTCGGCGGCGACCTCGACTACGCGGATCAGGCGACTCTGATTCAGGCGTTCGAGGGGCGTCGCGAAATGTAAGCCGCCTCCGTTCTCCGTCCGCTTACCCTTGACAGGTCGCTATGTCGTGTGCTAAAATGACAATATTCAGGCGGTCGTGCCTGATGTGCTATATGCGCCTCACCGCGCGTAAGGAATAATCGTCATGATGCGTCCCATGGTTTCTTCGTTTCTTCTCGTCGTGGGTGTCGCCGCGCTCGTCATCGCGCCCGCCGCTCACGCGCAAGTTGTTCAGAACGGCGACTTCGAGGGCGTCAACATCGCCCCGTCCTTCCTCTCATCTAGCGCGGCGAGCGTGCCCGGTTGGACACACTTCGGTACCGCTGGTGATGCTCTCATCTGGCGCGTTGGCTACAGCGATGGGAGTGGCAACATCACCACGGCGGGAAGCAACCAGCAATTCGTCACGATGGGCGGTGGCTTCGGCGGCTCGGGCACCGCAGGCTGGACGACTAACGTCACCAGCTTGCTTGTCGGACAGACATACAGCGTGGACTTTCTCATGGCGTCGGAAACGGCGAGCCTGAGCCAGTCCTTGACCGTAGACTTCACTGCCGGCTCCTCCACGGGAGCACAGATCTTCTCCGCGGCGGCATCTTCCGCGAATTACTGGCGCGGGTGGGAAGCGAAAAGCATGAGTTTCACGGCCACCGCGACCACCACTACCGTCCGGTTCTCGTCCACCACCTCGCAGGATGTAGGCCTGGACAATGTACGGGTGAGCGCGGTCGTGCCTGAGGCCTCACCTTTGTCACTTCTCGCCGTGGGCAGTCTGCTCTGCGTCGGCGTCATCGTCCGTCGCGGTGACACCAAGCGACGGGGTGCGACAGCCTGACGACGCGTCGGCGGGGGGATATTCGTAACCCCCCGCCGACGGCGGCGCGAAATGTAATAGGCCGGGGTATACCGTTCCTATCATGTCCCTGAACCTGCTCTGCCTCGCCCGCCCCGCCCCGCCCGCCCTGAAGAAGCGGGACGCTGCTGTTTCACTCCACGATGCTCTCGCCGAAGCCCTCTCGCCGCTCGGTGATGCCGTCAGTCTCTCCTTTGCCGACCCCGCCGATCCCGGCGCGGGTAATCTCGCGGCCGCCGACGCGGTGATCTGCGGCGACCTCTCCGAAGCGACTCGTGCCGCGATGCCGCGTCTCAAGTGGGTGCAATACTGGAGCGCGGGTGTGGACGGTAGGCTGTTTCCCGCCCTTTGGGGCAACGATGCCATCGTCACGACCGCCGCCGGGGTGCATGTCGCTGCCGCCTCCGAGCATGTCCTGTCGCTCATGCTCGCGTTCGCGCGGGGCCTGCCTCAGTCGTTCGCCGCGCAACGCGAGAAGGATTGGGGCGCGCGTAGCCGGATCGCCCCGTCCATATTTGAGCTAGACGGCAAAACCGTCGGGATCGTGGGGGCGGGTGAGATCGGACAGGCGATAGCTAAGCGATGTAAGGCGTTCGGGATGCGCACGGTGGGAACGCGCCGCGACGTCTCGCGGGGCGCGGACGGCTTCGACGTGCTACTGCCACACATCCAGTATCACGAACTAATCCTCGAATCGAACTTCATCGTACTCGCCTTGCCTCTGACGCCGCATACGCGCTGGATCTTCGGCGAGGACGAGATCGAGATATTGCACCCCGGCACGTACCTTTTCAACATCGGGCGCGGCGGGCTGATTGACGACACATGGGTGATCCGGGCACTGCAAAAGCGGTGGCTAGCGGGGGCGGGGCTGGACGTCTTCACGGACGAGCCGCTCCCCGCCGACTCGCCGTACTGGGAACTCGACAACGTGATCGTGACGCCGCACCTGGGCGGCGCGACCCCGGCATACTGGCCCCGTTTCGCGAGACTCGCCGCCGAGCAGACGCGCCGCTTTTTGCGGGGTGAGCCTTTGCGTAATATTGTACGGAGCGATTTAGGATACTGAGTGGCGTCAGGCCGCACCCTCCGCTACAGTAATCCCGAGCATTTTTAGGCCATTCACGAGCGTCAGGCGTGCCGCTGTAAGCACCGCCATCGCCGCCGTGTCTCCGCCGTCCGGCAGGCGGTTGATCGCGTCCGCGAGGTTCCACAGGTAGCGGGCGACTTCGGCGGGAGCGGCGGTGCTCGCCGCGCGTAGCACCGTCTCCGGGAACTGATCCGTTAACCGGATCAGCGCGGTTACCGCGCTGTGAGTGCCCGTCTCGGCCGCGGCGTCCTCGTCCCATGCCCCGTCCGGAATCTCGATGCGCGGCATATTGCTCTTCGCGAGGGCGGAGCGAATCGTCGCCAGCGGGTTATCCGGCGCGACCGACGTCAGGGCGTCTACCACTATATCCACGGCGCCTGATGTCGGCGTGGCGACTAAAAGCGCGAACCGGAGCGCGTCGCCCTCCGCGCCCGCGTCAAGAGTCTCGCGCAGGGTAACCACGCCGCTCGCGTACCGCCCGGTGCCGAGTTCGGAACCGTCTTGCAGGGCGCGGACCGTGCCGAACACCGCGATGCGGAGGCGATTCTCGACGTTCGGAATACCCAGCGCGGCGAGACCCGCCCGCGTCCGCCCGATATAAGATTGGTGGTGCGCGTTCCAGACGTCCACCGCGACATCGTAAGCACGCGTCTGTAGTTTGTCGGCGTGGTACGCAAGGTCCCCCGCGAAGTAGGAGGGCGTGCCGTCATTACGGAGTAGTACCCGGTCGCCGTCATCGCCGAAATCCGTGGTGCGGAGCCACAACGCCCCGCCGTGCGCGTACGCCGCGCCCGACGCGAGCAGAGTGTCCATCGCCTTTTGCAACGCCCCACCCGCGAGAAGTGACGCCTCGGAGAACCAGCGGTCGAAGCGCACCCCGAACCGGGCCAGGGTCTCCTCCTGCTCGGCCTGCATCAGAGCGACGATCTGCTGGGTGAGCGCGGTCGCGGCGGCTTCGGGCGATAGGTTCACGTAGCGATCTCCGGATGTCTCCGCTATCTTACGTGCGAGTTCGGTGATATATTCTCCCGAGTACCCCCCGGTGGCCTCGCCCGGCGCGACGCTGAATCGCTCCCGGTACGCCCCGAACACGGCGCGGGCGAGGGATCGCAGTTGCGGCGAGGACGCCGCGTCGTTCACGTAAAACTCCCGCTCCACGGTGTAGCCGCACGCCCCCAGCAAAGTGGAGATCGCGTCGCCGACCGCCGCGCCCCGCGCGTGATGCAGAGAAAGAGGCGCGTTCGGGTCGGCGGAAACGAACTCGACCAGGGCGCGTTGCCCCGCTCCTACCTTGCACGCCCCCCAATCGGCCCCTGCCGCTAGCACGCCACGCACTGTCTCGGCGTACGCGGCGGGTGTCGGGCGCAACAGAAGCGTGCCCGACTCACCGACCTCGGCGCAGGCGGGCGCGTCCTGGTGCGCGTTGATGTTCTCCGCCAGTTGTTCGGCATACATACTCGCGCGGGCCGCCGCGGTGCTGACCGCGTTCTCGGAGCGGCGGGCGAGCAGGAGCGGCGCGTCGGAGGCGTACGCGCCCGCCTGCGCGACTACGACGACCGGCACGCCGACGTCGGGAACCAGATCTTCGGCACGGCAGATGGAGAGGGCGTCTTTAACGGCGCGGGTGAGGCGTTCTTTGAGCATGATAAAGAATGTTATACCCTAATGGGTGGGATCGGCAGCGTGACCTCACCGCGCGAAGTACGTCCCCAGCGGCGGGTAGACCCATGCCGCCAGCATTAATAGGGCAATCCCGACACCGCTCCCGAGGAATATCTGCGCGAACCCCATGTGCCACAGGTAACGTAGCCGTGTCCAGAGCGGCGAGAGGGACGCGCCCGGCGGCGGCGTGCTACTTATCGGGGCGTCCAGAGCGTCGAACAGGCGACGTGCCGCCCGAATGCCGCTCGCGATCTGCGCGTCGGTCGCCGGGCGCGTGGTCGCGTGCTGTTGCAGGAACGAACCGAACTGCCGCCACCAAAGAAACGCCGCCGCCGCGCCGATTAGGTACGCCGCCTCCGCGCCGAGCGACGCCGCGAGCGCGGTGCCCATGATAAGGAATAGCATAAGGCCCGCGACCAGATTTGTGGAACAGCGCGGGTGGACGCGCGGCATGGCGCGCACTACGTCCGGCAGTAGCGGCTCGCCCCGCTCGATGGCATGAACCACCTGATGCTCGGCGGCGTGGTAGCCCGCGAGCGGTGTCCAGCGTAACAGCAAAAGAAACAGGGCGAACTCGCCGCCGACATACAGCGTGGACTGGATATCCTCCGCGACCCCGCGTGGGAGGGAGGCTACGAGACGTGGGAGGCCGGGGACGTAATAATGCAGGGCGTAGACGGCTCCGGCGAGCGTCATCACACCGACTAAGTGCAGAACGAACGTCATCAGCCCGGTCGCCGCCAGCGCGAGGGTGCCGACGCCGCCCGATACATCGCCGGTAGTGAGGTAAACGCCGAACGGGGTAGCCATTCCGCCGATTTGTGGCACCGTCACCGGGCGGCGCAGGTCTCGTAGCAGGTCGGCGCGGGACACCATGCCCAGGTAAAAGGGATACTCGCGCGACTCGACCACCGGCGCCGCGTCGCGTCCCGCCCGCTCCAGTAGCGCGCAGAGATCGGAAGCGGTGTCCGTGGCCACCGCGCAATCATCCCGAGCGACGGTGGCGCAGACGTCCCGCGCCGTGGCGAACTCGCGGAATCGTTCACGCCCCTCCGGAGTCATTGGCAGTAGGCGATCGGCGATGGTCTTCGCCGACACGATCCCTAGAAGTGGTCCGGTCAGGAGATGGGAGCCGTCGCCCGGCGGGTCAACGACGGCGAGCAACTGATAAGAGGAGGCGCGTAGTAGCTCGCAGGCGTCGGCGAACGGCGTGTCGGGGGCGATGGCTTTCGCACGCCGCGCTAGCGTTCGTACGCAAAGCGGGTCATTATTATCGGCGTTCGCGGCGGGGAATTTGGGCATCGTGTACTATACTGAAACGGCGCGGTTGAGGTTTCCGCGTGGGCGTTTCATTGCCGTACGCCCCCGAGCTACTCCATGTCTACCCCTTTAACCACCCTTTCGCGAAGCGGCACCGACATCCAGGATGACTGGCAAGCCTTTCTGGAGCGGCGCGGTACACTGACTCGGGCCATGCGGCTTGACGTTTGTGACGGTTGCGACCAGTGCGGAGGTCGTTGCACGAGCGGCTTTCTGGTCAGCTACGACGAGTACGTTGCCGCGCGGCTCTACCTTGCCACGCTCCCGCCGCTTGAAGTGGCGCGCGTGCTGGGGCAGGATAAGAACGTCCCCTGGCCCGGCGCGGAGGACATAAGCGCGGCGGAATTGGGGCTCGAGCCGCCGACGGTGACGCTGTGCCGCTACCGCGACGTCGAGCGCGACAACTGTTTCTTGTACCCAGTCCGCCCCACGATCTGCCGCCTGTTCGGGCATACGGAATGGCTCCCGTGTCCCATTGGTGCCGTTCCGAACTGCCCCGATGGCGCGCCCGCCGTTTGGAATGATTATCGCGGTTTTGAGCGCGAAACTTGGGAAGGGTGGGATGCGCTTGCCTAAATTTTGTCCTCCGTGCTATAATCCGCGTGGGATGGATCTGCGTTCGTCAACCTCGTAAAAGTACCTCAAGCACTTCCGCGTTGCGAATTTCGTTCGGAACCAGATCCGAGCATAGATCACGCCGCCTCCCGACGACAGAACACCGAAACCTTTACCCGCGAAGATTTTCAAAAATGTTAAACGCATCCCTGCTTTATCTCGCGGCAGGGGAAGGAAATGCTGGGCACGATGGCGAAACATTTCCACGCAAGGGGCACCGCGTGTCTCATTCGGGACGCGCTGAAGGCCACTCCGGGGCGCGACAGATTATTTTCGCGGCTAGAGAATGATTGTACGGGGGACGTATTCCCCGCGCCGTTTGGCTCAAGAGAGACGATCTCACTTTTTTACCAGGATGACATTGAAGGAACGCGATAACACTCATTCGTCGCACAGGTGTCCGGTCATCCGTTCGGTTGGTGGCTTATGGAGGGGAACCCCGCTTTGAAGTTCGCTTACAAGTATCGACAGGCAGTCGCTTTCGCGCTATATCTTTCACTCCTGTGCGGCATCGCCGCGCCGACGGTGTTCGCGCGACCCGCGCCTCCCGCGCGACCAGGGGCACCGCGCGTGGATCGCGCCCCTGTTTCCACCGGAGGGTCGCTGGTGCCACTCCGTAGCAACAACGGACTCGACGTCGGTAAGTTCGTCCCGGACGGCGTGACGCGCCGCTCGACGAAGGGCGTCAAGGGGTTCGCGCGAACCCGCGTCCAAGTCGGCGGCGTCAATGGGGCGAATGTCCAGGAACAGGTGGTGGACATCACCAACTTCGCCAATCTGATCAGCGACGAGATTGACCCGTACTGGAGCCCCGACGAGCAGTACATTTTCTTCTCCTCGAACCGCGACTACGTCGGCACCGGCGTGCCCGGCAACAACCAGTTGTGGCGCATCGTCTCCAACCCGTCTCCGAACCCGAACACGACCGGCACCGAACCCGCGCGGCTCACTAACGAGGCGGGCGCGATTCATCGGTTCCCGACGATCAGTGCCTCGAACCGCATCGCCTTCGTGAAGTCTACGGACAACGGCGCGACGTTCCAACTATACTTCGCGTTCGTGCCCGCCGGTGCGACCAGCGCGACGGCACCCGCCGATACCGCCTCCGTGACGCTCCCGACGAACCTGACCTCGCTCACGGCGGGGAAGCAAATCGGTGCTCGGAACATCGTTAGCGTGGGGCGTCCCGCGTGGCTTTCCTCGACCGAGATCGCCTTCTCCGCGACGCTCTCCGATAACCAGAGCGACATCCTCAGCGTGGACATTCAGACTGGTCTCATCCGGCAAATAACGAGCAGCCCCGCGAACGAGACCAACGTCGCCGTGTCCGCCGACGGACGCTTCCTCGCGTTCGACTCCGACGCGGCCGGTTACTCCGCCGCCGCGCCCGCCGTCAGCACAGGCGTAACCGCGGGAGTACGCAACGTCTTCGTCACGAGCAGTTTCGGTTCCGACGCGATACAGGTGACGGGTGGTACCGGTTCGGGGGTCGCGGCGGGGGTCTCCAGCGTGCAGCCCGCGTGGTCGCGCAACGCGGTGACGCCGCTTTTCCAGACCGAGAGCAACTATTACTTAGCGTTCTCCTCGGATCGCGTCGCGGCGGTCGCCCCGGCGACTGGCTACGTGAAGAACACGAACGGCACTAAGGACATATACTACGAGCAGGTTGCCATCCCTGTCGGGACCGGTGTTCAGGCGCAGATCGAGGGCGACGCGACCAACATCGGCGCGTCGAACACATTTCAGGGGGTCGTCGGTAACGTCGCTCCGTTCAAACTCGACACCGGCGATTCGGACGCGCTAACGCCCAGCCGGTATGACGATGAGTACCCGACATTCCCGCCCCTGCTGAACGCGATTCGCATCGGCTTCCAGTCGAACCGCAAAGGCTCGACGGGTGCTGGATTTACCGCGCCGAACCCGAACACGCCCGCCAACGCGCACGACCTCTTCATCGCGAGTGTGGTTGACCTGAGCGCCCCGACGTTGCTCCGATACGACCTGTCCAATCCGACTGGCGAGATCGTACACATCAACCTCGGCACCAAGTTCGATCCGAACACCGGCTCCTCCGTGCGTAATCGGGGTCAAGGCTTGACACCCGGCACCGACGTGTTCTTCACGGTGCGCGCCGAAGACCTGGAGTCCGGGGTGAGTTCCGCCTACATCCAGATCAAGAACCCGAACAGTAAGTACCAATCACAGGCACAGGGTGGCGACGGCAACGAGCACAAAGAGTATGCCCCTGGCGCGTTCGTGATTTACGAGCCGTTTAATAACTCCAATTTCCCCCTATGGTGGCAACCGGCTGGGCAACCCGCCCGGAACGTGGGCCTCGAATATGAGTGCCAGGTGCTCGGAGCGAGCGACGGCAGGTACTACTCCCACGGTCTGGTGGGAGGGGTCTTCTACAAACGGGGTGGCCTAAACGTTCCTAGCAACGTACCGAACATGTACGACGCGGGCGGCGGTATCCAGAACATGACTCTCGCCGACCCCCGCGGGTCATTTTTCGGCGCGTTCGCACAGGTAGGCGAGGATGGGCAGGCATTCTCTGGAACCAACCACCCGGCACCCCTTGATGCGGGCGGGAAGAACATCTGGGTCCAGCTACAACGCATTGATAAGATCAGCACCCAACTCGCCGGGCAATACCCGGGTGGTCGCGACGGCAACGGCGGCGTGCTGTTCGGCGCTACTTATAAGACGACAGGCGAGCCGAGCGACTGGTTCCTCGACGTCATTCTGTACGACAACGCGGTGAACCCGTTCGATCCCACCGGCTCGAAGGGGAACTGGATTATCTACGATAACGTCTGGGGGTTCTCGACCGCACCGTCGTTTAACGCGAACCCGATTGACATTCTGGTAGTGTCGGATTACATGCTTGGACAGAAGTTCCTCACTGGCCGCGTAAACCGTGCTGGTACGTCGGGGCAATCTACCCAGCAACAGGACAACCTGCCGAATGTCATCTACGGCGGCGAATCCTATATCACCGACTCGGATGTGAAACGGTTCCCGGACGGCCTCACCGCTCCCGCCGCCCCCGCCGTGCCACCAGGGATCAATCGTTTATGGGAAGGCGGCTTCAAGTTCGGCAACTTCAATGTGTCCGGCGGGCCGTTCCTGACGGGGGTTGTTACCGTCCCCAGTCCGTCCAGCCTGGGCAACGGCGGGACTCCCAACCCGCTTGGCGTCGGGTCGTACATTGACGATTTGTTGACAGGGGACTCGGTGATAGCCGATCAAGGGTCGGACGGAACTGACCGCCGTCTGCCATCCGTGGGACGCTACAACATATGGCGCGTCTTGTCGCGTGGTCCCGTTCCTGCTAATGTCCTGAACGATTACCTGCCATTCCGTACCACCGCCCCGCCTGACGTCAAGGCCGGTGAAACCATCGCCCGGTCGGTACTAAACGTGAACCGCATGGTCATCTGGGCGTCATCCTTCACCCAAATCACCTATCGCGGCGTGGGGACCATCGCTGACCTTCAGACACAGCAAGACCTGACGAACTTCGTCAACGCTGGCGGACAGTTGTTTGTGTCGGGACAGGACGTGGCCTTCGCCCTGGCGGGTAACGGCCAGGCGAACCCGTTCGTCAACCAGGTGCTGGGTGTCTCGTTCGTGAATAACAACGCGGGCGGCATCTTCCAGCTAGGCTATAACGCGCCGACGCCAGTATCAGCCCTCACCAAGAGTGGATACCTCACGGCCCGCATCGGCAAGGACTCGCTCAACTCGGGGGCTAATAGCGCGTTCCATATCGCGACACCGCGTGGGTACAGCCCGCCGAGTAGTGAGCCGCTCGATCTGGAGAACCTTCCGGGACTAATACCGGCGATGGACTACCGCGGTTCCGCTTCGGGGATCGGCGCGGCACGGTCGGGCACGCTGTTCAGCGGCTTTGAGGATGTCGTACAGGCGACGAGTCCCACAACTAGCCAGATTTATGGCTACGCGGGCGGCGGCGGTCTTTTTGTGAATGCGTTGGGGAACGGCGGGACCACCGTCTTCGCCTCATTCGCCTTCGAGAGCCTGACCGAAGGGTTCTACAGCTACACGCCGACGGGGGCGACCACCGCGACCCTCGCATGGCGTGGGCGTCGCTCCGAAATTATGCACAACATCACGGACGCGCTTCGCACCGCGACCGTGACAGGGCGGCTCCTCGACGACAACAACTCGCCGGTGACTGATGCCCTGGTACGTGTCTTCGTGACGGGTAGGAAAGCGACGGATCCTTCGCAGGGCACCGCGCTCACTGATGGAGATGGTAACTATCAGGTGGCCGGTCTTGAGGGTGGCTTCTTCCTGGTGGAAGGATTCAAGACGGGATACTACACGCAGGTGTCTTCCGGTAACGTCGTACACGGCGGGTCACGGGCGACCGTGAACTTGATCCTGAAGCGGGCGGGACCCGGACGACTCTCGGGCATCCGAGATACCTCCGCCCTTCCGCTGAAGAAGACACGTAAAAATCCGGACAACTCGCCCCGCACGGCGGGTGGCGTGTTCAAGACCGACGACCGTATACCACTCGGTGGTATTCCGGTGATGGCATACTTCGCCCAGGCGAGTGCCACCGCGACCCGATTCGTCGCCTTCACAACCGTCACATCCGACGGCACCCAGCGTGACACGGCGGGGGGCCTGATCCCTGTTGGTCAGTATGTGTTCCCGCAAGACCTGCCCATCGGCAACTATCAGCTCGTCGTGAACCCGACCCGCGTAGTTGATCCCACGACCGGGGCACTCGTCCCGAACACCGGGCAACTGACGGCAACTATAAACGGCAGGACGGTTGTGATCCCGGCGGCGAGCCCGATCTTCCGGCAGAACGTTTATGTCCTGGCCTCTTTGAACGGGAAGATCGGACCCGGCGTCACCGGGATTGATATTCTGGGCGATGATCCGGGGACGCCCCAGAACGAGGCGACTATCGTCCTCAGCAACCCGAACAAAACGGTAGATCTGCCCGGCGACTTCGTTCAAATCGAGGAGAACAAGGGCGCGGCGGTTGACTTCCGCATCTCTTCGGGCGAACAGCGGATCACGGGCGAGGTGCGTCAGCAGAACGCGGACGGCACCGCCGGTCCTGGCGTGAAGGGTGTTACCGTACAGGCGACGGTTCAGGGTGGCGGCGCGGTAGTCGGCACTGGCACAACGGACGCCAACGGTGCCTTCGCGCTGGCCTATAACAATGGCACGCCGAACGACGCGACGGATGACCGGGCTACCTTCCCGGAGAACATATACACCGTGTCCGTGGTCGGTGCCGCCGGGTACGATCTGGTCGCAAAGCCGACAGGTACGTCAACCAGGCCGTCGGTGGATGTGAGCGTGGGTGGCGACACGAACGCCACAGTGCGGATCATTGAGCCGCGAGTGGAAGCTAATGCCCTGGTCCAGCCGGGCGCGCTGATCATCGCCAAGTTGCCGCCGGGTTCGGTCTCGGGCTTAGTCACCCGCGTGCCGGGTTCCGTAGCGACCGTCGGTGCGACCGTGAATCTGTATCTGTCCGATGCCGCCGGGAACAAGCTGGGTGACGGAACCCCCCGCTACTCGACCCCGACGGTCGCGGTGCAGACGGTCAACGGGTACACGTTCAACTACCTGTTCACATCCGTCGAGACGGGTACTTATGTCGCCGATGTCGCGCTACGTGGCTTCAGCCCGAACCCGGTGATCTCGTCGGTGTTCGCGGTGACGAGTGGCAAAGAGACACAGAACATCAACTTCTCGCTCGAGGCACCGAAGATCTTCGGTGCCGGGGTGCAACTGGTCTCGATCCCGCTCGACTACTCGGCGACCACGGCGGCGACCAACCCGCGCCTGATCTTCGGATTGCAGCAGGGGGCGGATAACAACGGGGATGGCGTGGTGAACGCGGCGGATGACGCGCTGTTCAACGGGTTCAATATCGCGGAGTGGGCGGGCGGTCCCGACTACAACCGCGGGCCGAACATCCCACTGGTGCGCGGCAAAGGCTACTTCGTCCGCTTCGGTGGCGTGACATCGGTCACGGACAGCGACGCGGTGGGTGCGACCGGCAACGACTTCACGGTAACCTTGCTTCCGGGCTGGAACCTGATCGGACACCCGTTCGCCCGCACGGATAACCCGTACGCCACACCGGCCGACATTGACATCGCGAACGGCACCCGGTACATCGGTCCCGACGGCGTGGAATCCACGTATGATCAGGCGATTGCCAAGGGTTATATTCGCGGAGTGGCGTATGGATATACGGGTGAGAATAGCAACTCGCAGTACTTCCAGTCGCCGGTTCTGAAGCCCTACCTGGGGTACTGGTTCCGCAACACGTCGGCGCAGAACATCCAGATGAAGTTCCTGCGACCGGCGGACGCGACTAGCACCCGCGCCTATCCGGGACATAAAGCCGGAGCGGCGATCAGCCGCGCCGAGCGCGAGAAGCTCCGGTTCCGCTCTATAGAGAGCAAGAACGCGATGGATTGGCGTCTGCAACTCGCGGTACGACAGGGCGACTTGCTCGACACCGACAACTCGGTCGGGGTCGCGCCGGGGGCGAAGGACGGCTTCGACACCCAGTTCGACACGGAGAAACCGCCTGTGATCGGAGCCGCGCCAATGGTGTACCTGTCCATTGAGGGCAAGGATACGAAGGGCGGACGCGCGGTGCTCGCCGACGACATACGGGACGGCTCGCAGGTCGGGGTCGGGAAGCGTAGCTGGGACTTCACGGTGCAGCCCGCCGAGGGCAAGGGTGATGTCACGGTCTTCTGGCCGAACGTCAACCGGTTGCCACGCGGCGTGGAGCCGTTCCTGGTAGATACGGTTACCAACAAGCGGATCCCGCTCCGCTCCGCATCGTCCTTCACCTACACGCCGACTGGCGCGGAGATGGGCGGACGCTCCGTGCATCGGTTCCGCATTGAGGTAGCGAAGCCATCGTCGCTTCCGCTGATGCTGACCCGGGTTCATCAGACCCGAGTTGACGGGCGCGGGGTGGGCGCGGGCGGCTACCGAATCGGGTTCACAGTAACCCGTGAGGCGGACGTCACGGCAGAGATCCAAACTCTGACCGGGCGCACGGTGAGTGTGCTGTCCACGCGGGCACGGAGCGGCGGCGAGTCGGTGTTGTTCTGGAACGGACGTAGCCAGGACGGTTCGGATCTCGCCGCGGGAATCTACGTGCTCACGCTTACAGCGAGGGATACGGACGGGTCGCAGGTGCAGACGCGTCTTCCGATCACCAGCCTGCGCTAGTGATCAGCGGTTCCCCTGGGCGCGGCAAAATCATTGCCGCGCCCGGGAAGGGAAACACGAGGGGTGTGAAGAATATAGGGTGTGTTGCTGGGGCGGGAAGTGAAACTCTCGCCGCCATATCGCTTCAAACCCATAAAGAGACTGTTGCAAGCAACGGTTTTGGGAACAACGACGATTTTTGCGCTTAGGAAACCTAAGCGATTTTGCCACGAAAAACGGTTCGCCGAAATTTAGACAACTGCGCAACCGGGCGGCGGGCCGATGATGACCGGAGACGGAGGATAAACGCTTGAGATACTGGGTGTACGGAAGTGAATGGGGTAAGCGCATCAGCTACCTGTTAGTGATGGCTCTCTTTCTTCCATTGCTGGTGATGGGGCTACCTGCTAAGCACGCGATGGCACAGGTGGCAAGACTGCCGCAGGTCGCGGTGCTCGACTTCGGCGTGATACCCGCTGTCAAGGCGAGCGGCATCCTGGGGCGGAACGCGACGGACGCGGTAGTGATCGAGATGACGCGTAGCCAGCGATACGACGTGACGCCTAGGGCGACCGTGAATCAGCAACTCGCCGACCTCGGCCTCGCGATCCCGCTCGATAACATCGGCATCCAAAAACTCGGGCAGAACCTCGGCACCGATTTCGTCGCCTCCGGCGACATCGTGGATGTCAAGTTCCAGGAGAACCCGCGCCGCGCCCGTGTCACCCTCTCGGTGCGTCTCACCGACGTGAACAGCGGTGAACTCGCCAATGGTGCTATCGAGACCGGCTTCTCGCCCGCCCCCGCGCCGGGATTCCAGGCGGACGATGAGAAACTGCTCTCCGACGCGATCCAGAACGCGGCGTTCAACGCCGTGCGTACAATCACGTCCTACACGCTCCCATCCGCTACAGTTCTCCAGGTACGCGACAACACGGAAGTGGTCCTGAACCGGGGCGCACAGGACGGTCTCGCGGCGGGTCTCGAGATGGTCGTGTTCCGGGGAACGGACCGGGTCGGGCGCGTCAAGGTTGGCACCGTCCGCTCCACCACCTCCCAGGCGAACATTACCGACATCGGCAAGGGCATCCGCCCTGAAGACAAGGCGAAGGCGGTATTCCAGTTGCCCGGCTACGTGGTAGATGGCTTCGGCACGATAACGAAGACGCCGCTTAAATCTATCGAATCTTACAAGCCGCGTCACAAAACGAATAAGAGCATTCTCGCGGTTGTTCTCGGCATCGCCGCGGCGATCATAATCGCTACGTTAGTGCTGGATCCGAAATCGCGCACTAATGGGAGCGGAGCGAGCGTGGAAGCGCGCGCCTTCTCCGAGCCGAGCGACATTGCGAACGGTACCTCCTCCGGGCGAGTCCAGATCAATTGGAAGCCGGCACCGGATATCCCGATCAACCGCGTGATCGAGTACCACGTCTACCGCGACGGCCAGATCATCGGTAGCACTAGCCAGACTACGACCCGATATGTGGACTCGTCCGAACTGGCCGGGCAAGGCTTGTCCTATAACTACATCGTGTTTGGTGGCTCCCAAAAAACCTCGCCGTCAACGACGAGTGGCACGACAACAACAGGTGGGACGACTACCACGGGGACAACGACTACCACGGGTGGGAACACCACGGGCGGTAATACGGCGAGCAATTCGCCGGCCGATCCGATCTCGATCGCGCTCCAGACGACGACTTTAACTGGCTTGCAAGTCGGCGTGCCACACCGGTACGCGGTGACCGTCCTGTTCGCTCAGGTGCGGGCGGCGGGCTCCACTAATACCGGCACGACCGGCGGTGGCGGTGTTGGAGGCGGCGGTGGCGGTGTTGGAGGTGGCGGTGGCGGTGTTGGAGGTGGCGGTGGCGGTGTTGGAGGTGGCGGTGGTGGTGTTGGAGGCGGCGGTGGCGGGAACACCACCGGCAACTTCTTCTATAAGGAGACGCCGCTGGTAAGCGAGAGCGGGACGGCAACCGCGCTGGCACGACCGACCGTGACGGGGCCTACGGGAGATCAGAACCTGAGCAACGTTTCGGTGCGATTCAATACAGTGGTCGGGGGAGACAACTACATCGTCGAGTTCGCTACCTCGCCGAGTTTCTCTGACCGGAAGATCATTGCCCAACGCAACGGGACCACGCAGCCCTTCTTCCAGAATGGGACGGGATTGGCGGCATCAGCCGTCGTTTACGACCTGTCTAAAGAGGCCCAATTCAATAACCTGCCGGGAAGAACGCGAATCTTCTACCGGGTCGGCGTGCGGAGTCTGCTGGACAGTCCCGGACCACTGGCAGCGAGTCAGAAAGGCGTCCCGAACGGCGACGCGTATATCTACAGCGGCGGAGAGCAATTCTTCACCAAACTGGATACGCCTCCTACGCCTCCGTAGGATGGACATCTGAATCGAAGACGGGGCCAGAGCGGCGCGGGGAGGCGTTCACAGGACGAACGAATCTCCGCCGCGCCGCGACCCGCATGTCGTGTCTAATTTTAGTGTCGCGTGCTACACCCCGCGTATGGGGTGCTCTATCATCAACTGCCTGGTACAAACCGAAGGCGATTCACACCCAAGGAAATCGAACTATCCATGTGTCCGTTCCTACCGAAACCGACGAAACGAATATTCCGGGCGTCCTCTCCCGTCGCGGCGAGTCTGGCGACCTTCTGTAGTCTGTCACTTCTTGCCGGGGGCGCGGTCACGCTGACGACGCTACTCGCGGCCCCCGCCGCGTCCGCCGCCGGTAACACGGATGTGCTGGCGATGCGCGGTGAGATCGTGATTTGGGTACCCGCCGGGATCGGCCCCGCCCGCGTCGCGCAACTGGCCGACGCCGCTCAGTGCAACGTGGTCGGTGCCATCGCGGGATCGCCCTCCTACTATCTGTTGCGCCTGAAAAGCGTCGCGGCACCGGTGACGGTCACGCGCGGCCGGATCCAAGCCACGACCATGCGCGGCAGGGCGGGAACGCCGCCAGATCATATAAGCGAGGCACCTACAAGCGAGACGCTGGTTGCAATCACGGCACTCAAAGCCGCGCAACCTGACATGCTCGCCGACCCCAACTATATTCGCATGACGTCGCGTCAAACGGGGATATCCGTGGGCAATGTTACCACGCTACCTACTATTACTCCCAACGACCCCTTCTTCGGCGACCAATGGGACAAGCGCATGATTAATATGCCTCAGGCGTGGAATCTGCAAACCTCATCGTTGCCAGTGATCGTGGCGGATATAGACAACGGGTTTGAGATCGGGCACCCTGACTTCTTCCGCAACGGTTCGCCAGTGTATATAGATCCAGTTAGCACCTCGGACTCGAGCATATTCGCGACCGGAGCAGCCAATGTCGCCTCTAGCGACGGACACGGGGTGCATACCGCCGGCACTATATCAGCCGTTGCCAACAACGGCATCGGTGTAACGGGCGTGGCGGGCTACGACGGGTTCGGCGTCAACATTAAGCTGTTCCCTATCAAAGCGTCCAGCATAATTACCGTGATCGACAACACCGGTAAAGTGATAGGCTCTTATGAAGGGTTCACGGACGGTAGTCTGATCGCGGCGGTCAATTTAGCTGTCAGTAAGGGTTGCGTGGCGATTAACATGAGTTTGGGGGGAACCGGCATTAGTGCCCCACTCCAGCAAGTAGTTGAGAATGCCATTGCCAGCGGAACCCTTGTGGTCGCCGCGAATGGGAACAGAGGGGTGGACGCCAACATCTTCCCCGAGTACCCAGCAAACTACCCGAGTGTGATCGCCGTCAGCGCGTTGAATAGCCAGGCGCAATTGGCCTCCTATAGCAACTATGGGGGCAACACAACTATAGCGGCACCAGGCGGCGACCTAGCAATCAACTACGACAACCCGGTGGTCGCGGCGGCGACTCGTATCCTCTCCACGTTCCCCGTGTCCGGGACAACCATCGCCGGTGCCGCTCTAGTGAAGTCGCCTGGCTATGCCTGGGCTCAAGGGACATCCATGGCGTGCCCACAGGTGACCGGGGCCGTCGCGCTCCTCGCGGCCGCAGGTGCCACTGCCGCTGAGATTCCGGGGCTGTTGACGGGTTCGGCTACGCCGCTCCCGGACCCGAACCGGATAGGTACTGGGAGCATACCCGTCACTTCTCAGTCGGCATACGGCGCGGGTCTGTTAAACGTGGCGAACGCGCTCCTGCCGAAAATGTCGCTGATTGGTGGAACCCCGGTCGGTATCGCGTCGCTCGGTACCTCGGGAGTGACCGACCTCGGCACTACCTACTTCCGGTCGCAACCTATCGTCGCACGCATCACCGGCGTCGGGAACGTCGCGCGGGCTATCGCCGCGGATCCCAATATCAACTCCCTGTCCCTACAAATACAGCAGGCAACCACTCCCTCGACGAGCCTTATATCGGTGAATCAGGCGTCGAACACCTTTCCGAAGCCGAACCCCGGCGAATCGCCCTTCACGACGAAAACGTTCACCATACCCGCGCCCCTGATCCGTCTCCAGGCGAACCGCTATAAGGCACTCGTGAGCCTGAATTACCGGGGGGCGGTTATCTCGCAGACGCAGTTCTTCGAGGTGCTCGACTACAACCAACCGATCGGGTTGACACTCTTCTCGGTGCCGTTCAAACCCGCGAGCAACGGCGTCACGCCCGAACAACAGGTACTCGGCGTTAGCAACGGGTTCTCCGTGAATCGGTTCGATCCGCTGAACCCGCTCGGTTCCGCCGGGGTGGGTTACTTCCGCTACCAGCCCGGCGATGGCGGCGTGGACGAATCCTATGCCCGCTTCAATAACCAGACTCATTCGAGCGATAAGTTGCACCCAAACCGTCCCCCGGTGCCCCTCGCCTTCAGCACGGGCGACCCGACAACGTCCATCGCGCCCATAGGGGTCGGCTACTGGATGAATATAAGCGACACGCGGTTGCTGGAAACCAGCGGCACGCCAGCCACCGACCCGGTAGCGATACCGCTCTTCGGGGTTCAGGATGATCAGGGGAACTTCCGGGATGTGGCGGGTTGGAATCTGATCGGTGCCCCGTTCGGGTTCCCCGTCAACTGGGGCGCGGTGACCGTGCGCCAGCAGACGCCGGTTGGGACTCGCGACTATACCCTGCGGCAGGCCATAGACGCGCAGATCATCAACGCGCAACTCGTCGGCTGGGATGTTCCGACGCGCAACTACTTCTACAGCATCGCGCCGGACGGACAGCTACTCCCGTTCCATGCCTACTGGGTGCGCGCGTTGCAGGACTGCACGATAGTGGTGCCGCCGACCCGCGCCACGGCGACGCTCCAGTCACGGGCGGTCGCAACGAATGCCCCCTCGTTGGCGGGCGCGGGATGGCGCGTGCGCCTTTCGGCGAGCGTGGCCGGGGATCGGGACGCCGAGAACTACTTCGGTCAGGTTCGCGGCGCGAACGATGGCGAGGATAAGTTCGATGTCCAGAAGCCACCGACAGGTCCGAGTCATGCCGACGTGCGCTTTTTGGGAACGGACAAGCGGGGCCGCAAAGCCGCGTACGCCTTCGACATGCGTCCGCTGACGGCGGGACGGCAGAAGGCAGAGTGGACGGTGGCGGTTGGCGCGGGCAAGGGCAATACCGACGTGGTGATGACGTGGGATGGAATGCGGAACCTGCCGTCCCGCGCCCGTCTGACACTCCACGACACCGTGAGTGGAAAGACGATTTCGATGAACGGACAATCCTCCTACACGTATAAGAACGTCGAGGCGGGCGCGACGCGACTATTTACTGTTTCTCTGTCTCCTGGCAACAGCGGAGGGCCGCTCCAGATTCGGAACATTCGCGCGGTCTCTGTCGGTGGGGGACGGGCGCAACAGCACGGCGTGAATGTGCGTTTCGCTCTTTCGCAGGACGCCGAGGTGCAAGCGACGGTCCAGACGCTGAGTGGCAAGGTCGTGAATGTGCTGAACGGACCGACCCGCGCCGTCGCGTCCGGTGATGTGCTCCTGCAATGGGACGGAAGATCGCGAGAAGGATCCGGGGTACCGTCAGGTGCGTACGTTCTAGAGATTACGGCACGCACGGATAGCGGGGAAGTCACCACCGTTAAGCGTCCCATTACTTATCTACAGTAAGGAGCCGATGACCGCCGCGCGAAGCGCGGCGGTCGCGGCTCGATGCGGCAGAGCCGCGCCTTTCGAGGACAATAAACCAGTTATGAGCGTTTTCACTCAATTTTTACAGACTCTATCCGACGGTGCGGTTGGCGCGCCCCGTCGGCACCGATCACGTCGCTTCGACGCGGTGATCCTCACGGGGATGCTCGCGACCGGGCTAGCGTCCGCCGCATCCGCGCAGACGATTGGTTTGCAGCAAGCGCGCAACGGCCTGGTTGTGAAGCAACTACTCGGCTTCGCCGCCGCACAGCAACCGGGGGACTCTAAAACCCCGGTTGACCCTACCGGTACACTTTATAACTTTATCGCAAACCCATACATGGCCGTGGTGCAAGGCGTGAACGCGGACCGGTCGACTTCTTATGCTGAGGGGCAGATCTCTTCCAACGCCATCTCTTTGTCCATCCAGGTAGCGGGGGCGCTCTCGTTCGGAAACCTTGGTGGTAGTCTGCGCATAGCAAATGATAATAAGCGGGCACTCAACGGTTTCGGCTTCGGTGACTCCTATGACGGGGGGGGGACTTATGGCCAGAACGGCGGTGGCGTACCGTCCGGATACGGAGTCTGGCCATTGCCAGGCTATTTTCTCGCGCCGATAATCACGGGCATCCAGAAGTTCGATTACTCGTCCTACATCGCGGCAAACGTGGACGGGGTACCGACGGCGACCGGCGGCGCGGCGGGTGGCACATCGGTTCCGGTGGTGGGAAGCGACGGTAAATGGGACACCACCCCGACGGTGATATCCGCACCAGGCGACAAGTATTTGCTGTCCGTGGCACCGCTAGGTTCTAGCAAGGTATCGCTCCGACAGGAGATCCGTCTCCTCCGTAACACAGCGCAACTAAAATGGCAGGCGGTCAATAGCGACACCATCAGCCACACGGTATACATCAAATTCGTGGTCAACCAGCGTGTCGCTAACTCCGAGCGTATTGACGCCAACTCCACTGGCCACCTCGGCACCACGCGGATCAACAACGCATTCTTTTACGTAGACCCGAACAAGGGGCCAACGCTCCGGGCACAGATCTACGGCAATGGTGGCGGCGTGACGAGCGCGGTGCCGAATGAGATCAACATGCTCGGTGCCCGCTACCAGGTAGATAACACCTTCGTCGAGCCGTATCACTCCCGCTTCATCCTGAACGGGTTCGGGGCGACGATCCCCTCGACCGTGTTCGTCGGCGACAGCCAGGATTTGTACCCGTTGCCAACGGCGGGATTCCCGAACGCGGGTTCGTTCGCACCGCCCGATAACGGGAAGCGGCTCGATAAGATGGAAAATGGCACGGCGGTCGCCGTGTACTTCGGCCCGATACAGGTCGCGCCCGGCTCTACCTCCGCGCCTACCATCACATACTACGGCAACGGCGACTCGACGGATAGCCTGGACCCTGACTTCACCATCGGTACCGAGACGGAGGAAGCGTTTCAGTACAACTCCAATGCGGCTAATACGTTGAATGACCAGCAACGCGCCAACCCGTCGCTCGACATCACGGCGCGGCAGTTCCTGACGCCCCAGGCCCTTACGATCTACGGGAGTGTGTATAACCGGCAACTCTCCGAGGCGCAGTTTGACATCACGCTCAAAGATGTTAAGATGAATATCACGCTCCCTGACGCGCTCCGATTCACCACCAGCCCGATCACGGGAGCACCCGACACAGCGACAAAATCGGTAGGGGATATACCAGGCGACACGGACAAGGTCGCGGCCTGGACCGTGGAACCGACTGGAAGATTGTTCGGCACGTTCTCCTACCAGATGACGGCCATCGTGGGCGGTATATCGCCGCTTTCGCGCACGGTCAGCCGCGCGATTACGATCCCAGCGACGCCGCTCGTCAACGTGTCGGCGGACTACTATCAGATGATCGGCTTCCCGTTCGAGTTCGACAAGTCGGTGACGAACAACAACGACACGACCAGTATCTTTAACGGGCTTTCCAAACCGGCCGACACCAACCCCGGTAGTAGCATATTGTACAAGTGGATACCGGACCCGGATTCCATCACGGGAGCCGGTAAGTATCAGGCGGTGACCACCATCGAGCGCGGGGTCGCCTATTTCTACCGCCCCGCCCTGTCGCGCCTCCTGTTCCTGAAAGGGGCGCGTCCTGACACGCAGGCGACCCCGCCGGACACCACGTCGCGGGTGCAGTTCTTCCAGATCGTGCTGGAGCGCGGCTGGAACATGATCTCGAACCCGTGGGTATATGGCGTGCCGGTGTCGTTCATCAGCCTCGCCAACATTGACAATAACGATCCGAACTCGGACCTGAATCTGACCTACTTCCCGGACGCGGTGGCGAGCGGCCTGGTGCGCGGGGGAATTTTCTTCTACAACCCGGATAAACGTGACTACGACTTCTTCCAAGACTTCACCCAGGAGTTGAAGCCGTACCAGGGGTACTGGATCTTCGTCGAGGATCGTAAGATCCTGCGCATCGCCGTGCCGTCGCAGAAGCAGTCCGCGCTCCTACCCGACCCGACCGGGAACGTCCCGGTGACGCGCAAAAAGGAACCGGCGGGGGCGATCCTCTCGGGCCGAGCCTTCCCGCTGGCGCAGACCAGTGAAAATTGGAAGATGCAACTCAGTGCGAAGCGGGTCGCGGCGGATGTGGCCTCCTCCGCCCAGGACAGCGCGACGCTTCTCGGCGTGTCGCCGAACTCGAAGGACAGCGACGACTCCACCGACCTGCCGAAGCCGCCGCCGATCGTGAGCGACTACGTTGCGGTCAGCGTCCTGCACCAGGTAAAGAGCGGCAAAACCCGCGCCTTCCTGCAAGACATGAAGGCACCGGGCGGCAAGAAGACATGGGAAATTGAAGTCGCGTCGGACAAGGATGGGCCGGTGTCTCTTTCCTGGCCGAATCTGTCTCGCCTCCCGCGCAACGTCCGACTCACACTCACCGATAAGCAGACCAACCGGTCGCTGACAATGAGCGGATCCTCTTCGCTCGTGGTCAACGTGTCGGCGGGCAAGCCGAGCCGGTTCGTGGTGACAGCCGACCGGCAGTTGACGCGCCCCCTGGCGTTCAGCAACGTTCGTATCACCCACAGCGGGACACGCGGCGTGAACGGCACTAAGAACTTCGCGCTCGCGTTCCGCACAACGGCGGATGCCAATGTAGACGCACGGGTGATTAACCTTCAGGGGAAATTCATCGGCAACTTCGACGGCGGGCGCGCGGTGACCGCGAACTCCGAGACGCGACTGGTCTGGAACGGTCGGGCGCGGGATGGAAGCCCGATCCCTGGCGGCCCTTATATAGTCGAAATCAACGGGCGGGGCGAAAACGGCGAGAACATCACCGTTAAGCACCCGATCACCATCCTGGAATAAATGCTATTTCCGCCGCGCCGGGTGACCTCGGCGCGGCGGGGAACCTCCTTAAACAACGCACTCTGGATAACCAAAACTAACGATGAAACGTTTCAACCTGTTCCCTGTCGCCCTCGCCCTCGCCGCGCTCGCCCTGCCGCTCGCCGCGAACGCGCAACAGCAAAAAAGTAAAGCCACCGTGGCGTCCGCGACCACCGCCCCGATAGCCGCGCCACCGTCCAACCTGGTGATGTTCCCCCCGATGATCCAGGGCGCGACCCCAGACAGCAAAGGCGTCGTCAACAAGTCGGCACGCAAAGCCCAGGACATCATCACCGACGCGATTAAGATGCGGCTCAGCATGTCCGGGGTGGGGGCGTTCGTTTACAGTCGGCGTCTCCCGACCGTGCAACGCGCCGTGGCGGAAAACCTGATCAAAGCCGAGTCCGCCGCGAACCCGACCGACGACGACCGGATAGCCCAGCGCGTCGCGGAGCTGATGGGAGCTGACGAGTACGTGATCGTGGATGTCCCCGACTACAAGTACGACGAGGCGACCAAAACCGCGACGTTCACCGTCTCTATGATCCGCAAAGCGGTTGACGGTACCCAACTGGGCACGGTCGCGGAAAAGGCGGTCGGTGTCGCGCCCGCCGATGTCGCCCCGACCCGTCAGGAAGGCTCCGCTATCGCCCGCGCCGCCGAGACGGTCGCCGAGCAGACCGTGAGCGCGATCTTCCCGATGCCGAAGGTCGAGACGAAAAAGAAGAAAAAATAGCTGCGGGAGATCCGGCCTGCCGAACCCCCGACGGCAGGCCGGACCCCTGCGCATGGCTCCCGTGCCCGTGCCTTTATGCGTAACTCCCCGTACTACGCCGCCACGCTCGGCGGCCTCGCTTCCCTGTCCTGTCTGCTCGCCCCGACCACGGCGCGGGCGCAGGGACTCGCCACTGTTCGCCTCACCGCCGCGCCGTTCACGATCAAAGCCGACGGGCGTAGCACCACCGTTATCACCGCCGAGGTGCGCGACGGCGAGGGGCGCGTCGTGCCCGACGGCACGCAGGTGCGCTTCGCCGTCACCGCTGGGCGTCTCGATAACACGCTCGCCACGACGCAGAACGGCGTCGCCCGCGTCGTGCTCACCTCCGGCGACCTTCCCGCCGCCGCCCTGATCACGGCGAACCTGGAAACGGGAGGGCGCGCGACGCCCGCCCAGATCACGGTCGTGTTCTCGAACGACGCCGACGCCGCCGAAATCGGGCCGCAATGGGTGCGTGTTAGCGGCGGACAGTACACGGGCTACGCCGCCGACAAGGGTATCGTACAGGCGAACGGCAAGGACGGCGGCGCGAGACTGTCGTTCCGGGCGATCACGCTCCGCGCCGACGCGTTGCAGTACGTGGTCGGTTCCGGTGACGTGATCGCGAGTGGTAACGTCCGGCTGGGTGCCGACGACAAGAAGCCGCTCTACGCGAACCTGCGCCTGAACCTGATGAGCGGGCAGGGCGTCGGCGAGCGGCCGGACGAGAGCGGACGCCCCATCCCGATCTGGGTGGATCTTTCCCCCGTCGTCACGGAGCGGCCTCCGGTGGACGGCTCGCGCGGCGGTGTCACCTATCAGACCTTCCAACTCGATGACATTTCCGAGAGTCACGTCGCGATCACCGCGAAAAGTATCGCGATACAGCAAGGGCATAGCATTCAGTTTCGCGGCGCGACTTTTTACCTGGACGGCGTAAAAACGGCGTCGCTCCCGTTCCACGTCATGCCGCTCAACTCGAAGGAGTTGTTCGCGGAGCAGGTCGTCGGGTTCAACTCGCGGGGAGTGACGGTGGACTTCCCGCTCTACCTCAACGTTCAGCCGGGCGGGGTCAACACCCTGCACATACGGCGCGGCTCGCTCGTCGGCTCGTCGGCGTACTCCAACAAACCTGGCTGGTCGTTCGACATGGAGCAGAACTACAACACGAAGCAGAGCGAGGGAACCGCCCAGATAACCGGCGTATCGCGCGCCGACTGGGGGGCGTACCTGCGCCACGCCGAGCGTCTGCCGGGCAAAGTGGACGGCAACCTGTACATGGACACGCCGAATCACAGCGACTTGTTCGGCACTATGAATCTGTCGCACCGCTTCGGGTCGGTCACGCTCAACGGGAGCGGGAGCGGCTCGTATTCGCCCTCCCGCGCGGACGGTTCGGGGAACCGGAACCCGTCCGGGGGCGATCTGCGGACGCAACTATACGGCGCGACCGACCCGCGTCCCGTGCTCCGTTCCCGACAACTTAACTACTCGCTGAACATCGGCACCGGGCGTCAGACGTTCTACGGGCTGAACGCGGAAGGGCGCGGCTTCGTGGACACACACTACACGACGCTCCGCCTGACCACGCCGCAACTGCCGGTCGCCCGCGCCGTCACGGTGTCGCAGTCCCTTTCCCTGGGTCAGACGTGGGTCGTGGCGCAAAAGCGGGACCAGCTCGGCGTGCCGCAGACCGGCGGCACGGTGCTCGGCACGACGGCGTTCAGCTACCGGTTTAGGCGCACTAGTTCGGCGAACCTGACCTATGATTTCACGCAGACGCCGCTCACGAACGGCTTTACGACCGGCTCGGTCGGGCGGCACCGGGTCGGGTTCAGCCTCTTCTCCGAACCGTTCCGCGCCGCGACATTTTCGGTAGGCGCGTCACGCGGCCTCGACGTCGTGAGTGACAACGTGTCGGCGGAGTTCAATCTCGCGCTCGGCGGGCCGTGGCGCACGCGGACGCGGTTCTTCACGTCGCAGTATCCGGGCGCGTACAGCCAGCGGTTCAACGAACTGGAGTACGGCGTTTTCTACCGGCTCGGCGGGCGCGACCTCGCGGTCTACTACTCCTCCACATCGCGCCGGTTCCAGTTCGATCTCGTCGGGGCGCGGTTCTGAATAGGGCGGGATGGGTTGTCGGTTAACCGGATCGCCCGCCCCGACCCGGCTGACGGGCGGGCCGGAATGTCGTCGCGGCCCCGACTGGTGTAGCGGAAAGTGGGGCTACTATATCGTCGCGCGTGCCGAAGATGCCGTCCTCGCCCGCGCTCCGAGGGCACAGGCGTCCGTTGTTCCATGTCGCCTTCATCGGGCGGCCCCACCCGTCGTCCAGGAAGCCCGGCCCCAGGTTCAACGCCAGCCAACCTTTGTAAGCCGGGACCTCGCCGGCAGTCTGCGGCGCGTGCGTCAGAAGGGGGGAAGGGGCGGGGCTTACGACGCAACTCCCCGCGTGGTCATAGCCGCAGAATCCTTGGCGAAGCTCCGCGTTGATCGTCGCGAAGAACGTTGCCTGGGCCGCGTAACCCGAGGCGAGGAACCGCACGCGCTTCCCGGTGGCCGCCCGCGCCGAGGTGTTCGTGCCCCAGTGGGTGTTCCGGCGTGTCACCACGCGCCCGGAGCCGGAGGGGTAGGTCCCCCAGGTCACGAGAGTGCCCCCCTCCACCCGTGCGCCGAGCGTCATCGCGTACCGGCGCACCGCCGAGCCGCTCCCCAGACGCGGGAACCAGTCCGCCGCGTGGCGGGTCGGCGAATCGTAGAAGGGGTTGTAGCCTGTCTCCAAATAGAAGAGACTTGCCCCATGCCCCGCCACGGAAGCCATGATGTTTTTCCGCCTCGTCTCCCTCTTCCGGTCTTGGGCGAGCGTGTTCTGGTTCACCGCGACGCCGATCAGGATCAGGCAAGCGGTCGTTCCCAAAATGATGACTCCTCTGTTGGGGGGCGTCGCGCACGGTTTGATTGGGGTTGTCATAGAGTAGCCTTATGGTGAAAATATATTGGGAAAGGCACCAGCTTTGATTCCCCATTTAGTATCGACTCTGAGTACTGGGTCCCAGCCTTCGTTTGCTCCAAAAAAGACCCCATATGTCCCGGTAGTCACATCCCGCAGTTCCTGAGTATTTGTATAGCGTGCGTGGAAGATTGCGAAGTCTAAGTGTCTTCCTTTCTCAGCTGCATTCGTAGTCATAAGGTTTTTCCCCGGATTGATTGCCTCAACAAGATCGTAGGGGCCCATGCCATCGCCTTCGGCTGTTCCCAAATCTACCTTGCCTATGTGTAAATCGGGCGAGGTGTTATGACCTATGAACGCCATGGCGTTCGCATGCGCCAGATCTTTTACGATTATATCTTTGGTGGCATACCATTCGATTCTCGTGTCATAACCTTTACTTCTGAAGAAGTCGCGGAGATCTTCGGCATCATGTCGGACCCCTTCGTCTATGAACCAGTCGACCACTGGAAATACCGAGGTATTCCCTACAAAAACAAAAGCATGCTTCTTTTTACCACCTCCACTTCCGCCGTCACCGCAAAGCCCTGAAGGATCGACGGCGTTGATGGGGTTTCCCTTGACATAACCGTACAGGTTAACGCCGCCCGCGAAGCCGATGGGGTCGCGGTTGATCCAGCGGCCCGTGTTCGGGTCGTAGTAGCGGCGCGTACACAGCACGAGTCCCGTCTCGGCGTCCGTGTAGTATCCATACTCGCGCAAAACGCCGCGTTTTCGCTGTCCCGCCGAAGCCCGCGTACGGGTCAGCCGTCCCGCCGGTGAACGCTGTGCCATCGGGGTTAAACGTACTCGTGTTCCCGTACGCGTCCGTGACGTGCCGCGTCCTGACCTGCCCGCCCGCCCCGATCACCTCGCTCGCATTCCCCCGCTCGTCGTAGGCGTAATACGACGGCACGAACTGTACTGGCTGGCCGTACCCGCCCCCGCCCCGGTACGCGGCCCGCGACACCAGCCCGCCCGCCCCCCACGTGTTGACCGCCTCCGCGCGCCACGAGACGGTGAACGGTTGTAGCCCGGTGTCCGGGTCCACCAGGCCGCTGTACGTGACCTTCTTCGCCAGTTCCAGCACCGGGGTCGCGCCGTCGTAGAGGAAGTACGCCCGCTGGCCACCTGGCGTCTGCTTCCACGCCCGCAACCCGCCCGACATGTAGCCTGCCGACAGCAGACCCCCGAAGTCCGTCGCGTTGTTGTCCGCGTCGAAGGCGACGCTCGCCCCGTTGTAGGTGGTCGGGTTGCCGCGCTCGTCGTAGGCGAACGCGCCGAGTCCCTGCCCGCCCGTCAGCTGGTTCTGCGCGTCGTACGTGTAGTCCGTCGCCAGTCCCCACGCGCCCGCCTGCCGCGCTATCTGATCGTCGTCCGTGTAGGCCCAGGTAGTCGCCTCGCCGTGCGGGTTGACGAGCCGCGTCATGCGACCGGCAACGTCGTAAAGGTAAGCGAACGGATCCGCGACCAGTTCATCTGCCAGCCGCCTTCGCACGGGTAAAAGTTGGCATCAAGTCCGGGTCGAGGTCGGATAAGGTGATCACAACGGTGCTGTCCTCGACGCTTCTCACCAGGTAGACCTTCTTATTAAGATCATCCCCGTTCAAGACCCTGCCGGAGTACTTCGTGTCGAACAGGAATTTGTACGAATACTTGTGCGCGATCTGGAGAGTGCAGGGATCGCTGTTGACTACGGGATTGTAGCTCGAAATGTGAGACTTCACGGCGTCACACCACTGGCTCTGGCTATCAGCTCCCACGGTGCCCGGCAGACGACCGTCATGTTTCGCCATGTAGTCGTAGAGAACATCCATAATATCCCATGCACTCTGTACACGGTTGCGGTGTTCGTAGATACGTAGCATCTGTTCTTCTCTGTACTTCATCCGCTTTTCGTGCTGAATCCGTCTGAGGCCCACGAGGACGAGAATCAGAGATAAAAGGAGATAGCACACCACGTATTTTTCGCGGGATGTTTTTGAGTAAGTCATGTTTTGTCCTAAGTAGAATGAACCCGTTCCCGCGCAACCCCCCGATCCTTTTACACCAGACACGAGCCGGTTGCATACAGAAGGTTCTAAGATTAGTCCGGACTTGCCTGAGAAGAAGGCAACACAGTTGTCTAGAGTGAGTCTCTCGATGTTTTCGCATCATTCACTACACCATCCAGGGCTGATTCCCAGTCGCGTGGGAGCTTAGATGCTAAGTCCGATGGTAGTCTCTTCAGAGCTATGCGCAAGACTTCCAAGAATTGTAACTCACGGTTGTAGGCCTCTGGCTCTGATGGTGGGTTATTGCTACACCCCCCGCCCCCGCCGTCCTGATGCGCATGAACAAGTTCATGAACTATTGTTCCAGCTTTCGTGGCTAGAGAATTGAATGCTGCGGCGGTGAGTTTTTCGATTGGTGACAGTAGAGACCCTTGATAGCCTCTGCCGAAGAAGGCATTCGACAGTTCCGACGCAGACGTTCCCGGTACAGTGGGTGCAAGTACAGTGTCAAGAGGTTTATTAGTTTCCGGATCTACAAGAACAGGCACGAACGTGTAGTTCCCCGTCGTCAGAATCTTTTGAGCCTCGTTCGCGGTCCCAGTGTAACCACCTAATCGCACCATGTTGATCGCGCTTTGAACGACTTTCGCTTGATCTTTAGACAATCTGGTACCTACGGCACCCGAAGGGTCAACAAAATTGACGGGGTTTCCCTTGACATAAGCGTAGAGGTTGACGCCGCCGAAGCCGATGGGGTCTCGGTTGATCCACCGGCCCGTGTTCGGGTCGTAGTAACGGAACGTACACAGGATGAGTCCCGTTTCGGAATCCGCGTAGTAGACGTACTCGCGCAAAACGCCGCGTTTTCGCTGTCCCGCCGAAGCCCGCGTACGGGTCAGCCGGTAGCCGCGCGTCGGGCGCGGAGACGCCGTCCGCGCCCCATACCCGCGTCTTGCCGTACGCGTCCGTCACGCACCGGGCCTGGATCTTCCCGTCATAGCCGCTGACAACCTCACTCGCGTTGCCGCGCTCGTTGAATAGGTAGTGCGACTCGAATCCCTCTATATGTGCCGTATGCACGTAGCGTTCTCGCGACACTAGCCCGCCTGCACCGAACGTGTTCACCTCCCACTGCTCCCAGGTCACCTCGACCCGCCCACCGGGCCAGCGTCCGCAGTCCGTGCACAGGTAGACTACCCCCTTCTCGCTTGCGTCCAGCACGCCGACGAAGTGATCGCGCTCGACATGCGCCACGAGCGGCTTGGGCAACCGGAGCAGGGCGTCTTTGCCCGTGATCGTCACCGCATAGCCGCTCACTCCGAGATTCGGGCAGGCGTCTAGAAGGTCTTGCAGGGTGCTACCGCGCCCGGTCACGCGCACGTTCGCCAGCACATGCGCTTTGTCCGAGGGGAGATTGAGCGACCGGAGGCAGGCGGCG
>JAYUUO010000195.1:0-10365 GCA_043754515.1 Armatimonadota bacterium | reverse complement strand
CCAGTAGCTTCCGAGGGCACACCTTAGTTGAATATTCAGCGGAAGAGTTGTCTACCACAGCCGTCGCGTACGATGTGCTGACCCACCGATCCGGAAATTCGTCGGTCACTTATCTGGATGGTCACGCAGTGCAAACAGGGCCTCGCGGTACCTCAACTCTCCCAGGACCGGTTCTGCCACGACCGCCTGCCGAGGTGTCGGTAAGCCGATTGAAAGAACTCAGTGTCGCGATGCTGGAGTACTCCCAGGACTATGACAATCGTCTGCCACCGATGAAGGACATTCCGACCCTGCGAACCGCCATCCTTCCTTATGTCTTCGACAAGGATCCCACCTATTTCGATCCACCGACAGGGGGTAATCCCTTCGTGCTGAATGCGACGCTGGGAGGGACCCTTCAGTCCATGTATCCGTCGCCTTCGGAAGTGGTCTGGATCAAGGATGTCAATTCGTACCGGGGGCGCTTGATCGCGAAGGGGTATTTAGACGGGCATGTCAAGCGCGTGGCACCGTAGCGGGCGCGGCGGGTGTTGGCATGGGCGAAGGTCACTCAACCCGTGACTTCGGCTAGGTGCAGGGCGTGTACCGACGGGAGGACGCACTCTCCCAGCAGATGCCGCGCGCCCGCCGCGAAAAGTCCCGAATCGTCGCCCGTCACATACAGAGTCAGCCCGCCCGTTGACTCAGGCTCGGTAAGTCGCACGACCTCCGTTGCACGCCGGACGACCGCGTCCGTGGTGTCAATGATCGTGATCCCGTCGCCCGCCACCGCGCGGATGACTGGCGCAAGCGCGGGGAAGTGGGTGCAACCGAGCACCAGAACGTCCGCGCCGCGCGTCAGGAGCGGCTCGACACATTCGCGCACGGCGTCCGTGGTTTCCTCGGTGTCGAACTTTCCCGCCTCGACCAGTTCTACCCAGCGTGGGCAGGGTTGCTTCAGCACGGTGACGCCTTCCGCGAACGTCGAAACGAGACGCGCCATCCGCTCCCCGGCGAGTGTGCCGACCGTTGCCAGAACCCCCACGACGCCGCTCTTCGTCGCCCGCGCCGCCGGTTTTATGCCCGGCTCGGTGCCGATGATCGGGATGTGCGGGAATAGTTCACGAAGGAGAGGCACCGCCGCCGATGTCGCGGTGTTGCACGGAACCACGACCGCCTTGACGCCGTGGACTTCTACCAGGTAACGCGTGATGGCGACGGAGAAGTCCTGTATCTCCCGCGCCGGGCGTCCTCCATATGGGACATGCGCGGTGTCTCCCACATAGACGATTTTCTCGCCGGGGAGGCGATCCCGCAGAGCGCGTATAACAGTCAGCCCGCCGAGGCCGGAGTCGAACGCGCCGATGGGGGCGGGCATGTCACCCGCCGCCCCCCGGCGTCGGGCTACTTTCCGGTGCCCCGCTACTTCGCGGCGATGGGACGCTGGCGGGGGAAGCCGGGGGCGCGGCCGGGGACGCCTGCGGGACCGGGAGCGGCTCGTCGAGGCTCTGGTTGCCGCCGAGCGAATCTATTTTCGCACCCTCCACGAGAAACTGTACCGACTTGACGGACTGGAACTGCCCCATAGTGGCCAGTACCGAGTTGATAGCGAGTGCCTCAGCGGAGTCGCCCCCCACGAAGTTCGTTTTGAACTCTTTGCTGAAGTCGGTCGTCGCCACCCCCCCCGCGCCGATCTTCACCGATTTAAGTGTCGTACCCTTCGGGAGCGGTGATTTCGAGCCGTCCGCGAGCATTTTGAGCGCGTATGTCGCCGGGGTTTGCGCGTCTCCCGCCGGGAGGGACACGCTCCTCGGCTCTAGTTTCCGGTCACCGTTCTTGTCCTCGGATACGGAGTACACGATCACTTTCCTACCGGGTGCCGGTTTATCAATTGGAATATCGGTCTGCGGCGCGACCGACGGCACGGCGGCGGGCGCGGTGTCCGCCGCTTGAACCGGGGTGGATGGTTGGATTGGCGTGTTGCACCCGGCGACGGCAACCGCGATGGCGAGTAGCGCGGCGGCGGCGAGCGGCGAGATTACCGAAATTCGTTTCATATATAAGGTGACACCTGATCTACTTCTTCGGTTGCTCGATGGCGTCCGGGGAGGGACCGCCGCCGGATATCGGCAGGATCGCTGCGGGGGGGATAGGCGTGAGTGAGGTGGTAAGCGGCAGTTGTGGGTTGCCCTCTATATACTCCTGCACGCCGGAGGCGATCGCCCGAGCGATGCGCGACTGTATCTCGGGCCGGACGAGGAGCGCGGCGTCGTGGCTGTTGCTCATGAAGCCGGTCTCGCACAGGATCGCGAGTGCTCGCGTGCGGCGTAGCACCGAAAACCCGTTCGTGTACTCGTTGCCGTCGGAACGTGGCCCGCGACTGCGTATGCCACCCATTTCGGCGACGTGGCCGGCGACACATTGGGCTAGGGTACGTTCGGACGGATCATTGAGGTGGTAGTAGATCGTGGAACCGTCCGCCGCCGCGCCCGCCGAGTCGGCATGAATCGCGATGAACATGTCGGCACCGGCACGGTTCGATATATCGGAGCGTTCCGCGAGCGTCACGAAACTGTCGGAGTCGCGCGTCATGATGATGTTCGCGCCCTTGTCGCGCAGTTCGTCCGCGACACGCCGCGCGATGTTCAGCGCGACGTTCTTTTCCTTCTCGCCGTTCACGCCCGGCGCGCCGTGGTCATTCCCGCCGTGCCCGGCGTCCACCACGATCAGTTTCCCCGCGATACGCCCGCCCGCGCCTTTTGGCAGAGTCAGGTCTATGATCAAGCCGTTTAAAGGGTCGAGGCGCACGGTGTAGTTGACCGCGCGAGACAGATCCACCAGCAGTTGGGCGGTAGTCGCCGACGTGTTCACACTCTGCACTCCGGCGAGCAGTGGGTGCTTCGCGTCCGGGAGCGTGGTCTGCGCGCCCGGCCCGAAAACTGCGTTCTGGACGTCTAGCGTGAACCGCCTGCCGGTGATCATGGTGCGGATGGCGGGCGCGGACGCGGCGTCAATGATGATACGCGCCTGTGTATCCGAAACGCGAACGAACCGTACACCTCTGAGAAGCGTGGGCACGGCGGGCTTGCCGAGAGCAACAATTTTCTGACCCGCTTTAGCAATTTTTCTGCCGTCGGGACCCACGGAGACGACAACGGGAGGCGTCGCGGTGGCGGAAGGGGGTGCCGCGTTGTCCGCCGACGATAATACCGCGAGCGTTGACGGGGTGGGGGATGGTAACCAGGAGAACGGCTTCACTTCCGTCAGTTCGAGCACCACGCGGGCGGTGTTGTCGTCGAGTTGCCCGGTCCGCGCCTTGACCACCTGGGGACCGAGGGTGGTCAGATTGCGCGACACGGTGCCGATCTCCGCGCCGATGAAGTCGAATGTCACTGTCTTGCCGCCGCCGACGCGCGTGATCTTCGGGTACAGGGGCAGGGTGCCGTGAACGCGTAGTTGCGAGCCGAGCATTTCTACCGAGGTCAACACCGACCGGATATAGAGGGTGTCCGTATTGCTATCCAATTCACATTTGCCGCCGAGTGCCTCCGCAAGCGGAGTCAGCCCGATGAACACGCCTTTGAGATCGCTGTCGTCCGGTGCGCGACGAATAGTTGCCTCAGCGGCCGCTCCGGTCTCGTTATTGAGGAAGTAGACTTTATGCGCCCTTTCGTCAACGCGGAAGGTGGTGCCGAGCGCGGCGGCGACCGCTTCGGGGGGCACGCAGACGCAGTTATCCACGGCGTCGCGGAACGGCTGTCGTTCCCTGTCCACGAAGACAAGGGGGGAGCGACCGATTACGATGCGCGGGACCGTGACGACGGCGGGCGCGGGGGCCGTTGACGCGGGCGGCGACACCGGCGTCGGCGGACCCTGCGCGAAGCCGGGAGCCGCGAACGCAAGCGCGGCGATAACTAAAATGGGGGCAACGGAACAGTTGCCTCGGTCGGTTCGGGGGCGCATGGCGTCCTTTCGTGAGCATATAACGCGGCATGTCCGTCGGGCGTGACACGGATGAGCGGCCCGAAACATGCCCTGTCATTGTCCTTTTCTGGCGTAGCAAGGAACTGCTGATAGACAGGTACCGCAATTCTACGCTAAAGTTATGCCGCAATGCAAGGGTTTAGGAGGACATATTTTCCACAGTCGCGAGTGAGTTTCTATCGCCGGTTGATCCGTGGCGGATGAACAGGCGGGGTGACCGTCGCGGTCGGGCGCGTGATGGCGATCTGAAACGTTCCTTCGAGATCTCCCGAGAGGGGATACCTGTGCGTCACCCCACCCGGATAGGATATGGAGAATAAATATTCGCCGGTTAGTAAATACACGAACTTTTCATCGCGTGACCAGATCGGGGCCTGGGACGCGGGTGTATCGAATGGGTTCTCCATTGAGTGAACCCGCAAAGCCCTCCCGTCGAAGAAGTAGTACTGTAGCACGTCAGGAGGGGCCCAGTCCGGCATCCGTTTATGGAAGTATCTACCGAACGCGAACACTTTGCCTGAAGGGGAGACCGCTATAGACGTTGAAAGGCCCGCGTCGGTGGACATGCCCGAGTCGTAGATCACCCGATCTGCGGCGGGCCGCAAGGCGTTCCCTAACAATGCGTCGGTTCCCGCGTCCGTCAGCGGCACCATTCGACAAACGGATCGTCTACCCCGCTTCGGAAGTTCAACCCGGTAGAACCTCCGATGACCGTTAGTCGCCCCCACTAGAACGAGTTGATCACCGCGTAGCGACCAGAGAATGAGTAGGGTCTCGACCGCCCCCGTGCGCACCCATAGGGGCTTCCCCGCAACTGTGTCAACCACGAAGTAGCCCTCGTAGAGGCTATCGAGATCGTTAAACAGCGCGTACCTACCGTCGCGAGACCATGAGATCAGCTCGGCGGATGACGAGCACTGTGCGACCCGAACCACCCGTCTCTTCGCCAACGAGACCGAAGTCACAAAAAGTATGTTGCTCGTCTTACCCCTATACGCCTTTTGCTTAATGAAAATAGCACTGTTGAAACTTGGTGAGACCCACGAATGAGTACAATCGAGAGACGGAAGAAGTTGCCGGACACTCGACTTGCCGTCATGCCACCAGGCATCATCGTTCCACCAGGCAACGTCCACGCCACCGCCTACTTTGTACTTTATGAAGTATATTGACGGTCTGCTTTTGGCAGGGGGATGCGACGGTGCGCACCAGGTGACTCCCCCGGTGGCTATCAGGGCTGTCAGAAGCACTACAACAGCTCGCACCCATGTGTTTAGTAGACTGAATATGTTCAGGGTAGTTATGGCTGATTCTCTCCTGGTGTGATTAACTGGCGCGACGTTCCTCGTAGCGCGTGTGGCAAAGCAATCTTCTGTTCGATTGGATGATCCCCCGACACATTAATCAATATCCACCCGCCCCCGGCCAGCGTCTGAATCCAGTGTTCATCTCTGCTCCAGGTGAAACCATCCACCCTGCCCCCTATCCGCGGACTCAGGGTGACTTGCCGCGTGCCCTTGCCATCACATAGGAACGCGCGGTATGCAATGGGGGGGGCCTGATATGCGAGCGGGTCTTCCTCGAAGGTAGGGCACGATCTCTTGATCGGCTCGCCGATGATCAGTGCCCTTTCACCCGAGGGAGAGATAACGGTCACCGGAATGTCGCGTGGCCCGTACTCAGGGGGTGCCTTTACCCAAACAGACCAGACGGCGGGGAAGACGTTACCCAGAAGACACGTCGCGTCGCGCGGCGTAAGGGGAGTCAGACGGAGGACGCTTGATGCGCCCCCCGCGAAAGAAGCGGCGTCGCACCGCCAGAGTCGGAGGCAACTCTCCCGTCCTGAACCGTTTCTCAAGGTCTCCCCAGTGTCAGACGCGAAAACGAGAGACCGCCCATCTATGGACCAAAATACCGAAGTCACACCATTCCCGGCCGCGGAATTGTCCACCACCTCTGCCGTCCCCAGATCGGCATGTGCTACGAGATAAACCCTTCGCGGCATTTGTTGTGTTTCTTTTCCTACGAGCAACAGCTGATCTCCTTTAGGCGACCAGGACTCGAGGCGTAGTCCCTCAGATCGCGGAAGTGACCGCGCCTCCAATACCTTCCCGCCTCGAATGATGCCCACGGACACGCGCCCGCCTAACGAGTCCGCCCACGCCGCGAACTTGCCTGTCGGCGAAACGGTCAGCCAGTCGTTGGGTGGAAGCGAAGCGAAATCGCGACAGATCCTACGACCAGCATTAACCGTAAACGCCTTCAACACGCTACTGCCGGTGTGGCAGACTACCCCGTTCTCGCCCTGGGAATATATCAGCGTGGTGCTTACCGAAGGGGGGAGTGGCGACCGCACTGAATCGGTACCCCCGCCTGAATCGGTGCCGTTTGTCGAGGGCGTCCACGCGAGCAGAAACATCTGCAAAACGATGACGCATGCGCGGAACAGTCGAATGCCGATAGTTCGCCGGATATTGTGAGGCGCACCGGATCGTGTGTTGCTGACGTTGCTCATTTCCCATCTTCCCCTTCCTCACGAGGCATTCCGCCCGCCTCCGGTTGCTCTTCCTCAATGCCCCCCATCCTCCCCACGTCCCGGGAGCGGGGTGGCGACCCGTATCAGAGTGTGACGCGGGCACGGTATTTCCCGTGCCTGACCGGTGGCGATTCCGCCCGCGTGCGTACCGACCATGTGTAGCTGAGTAGGTAGTCGGGCAGGGTCGCCACGACCTCGCTGTGCTTACTACGAACGTCGTAGGACACCAGGGTCGGCTTCACCGGCGTGGTATGTTCCACATTCTCCGAGTCGCGCAACAGCAGGAGGTGGTTCGTGTCCAGCCACCCGACCAACTTAACATCGCCGCGGCACCGCATGAGTTCGCGGTACTGAGTCAGGTAGGACACGACCCACCGCGCAGACCCCCGCGCACGACGCGCCACGCCGAAGTTATAGGCGTAGTGCCCGAAACCGGCGTCGGGGGAGTGCGACTCCACGAACGTCATCTGGCTCTCCTGCCGGAGGTCGAACTCGTCCATCGCCCGGAACGCGAACCGCTCCTCGCGGCGATCCGGCGACCAGAAGATACTCAACTCAGAGGGCGGCAGGGTAGGGCTGTCGGACGTCGGCGGGAAGACGATCCGGCTCGGCTTCCCGTCCGCGCCGACGATGCCGATGTAGTCGCCCGCCTTGAACACCAGGTAGGCGCGGTCGCTGTCCACCGTGTAGTTCACTCCCCCGCCTGGCACGAACACGTTGCCCGTCTCCTTGCCAGTGGTGACAGAGATGATCCGGAACTTGCCGGTGCGCTTGTCGAAGTAGGTGACGCCGCGCTCCCCCAGCCAGCCCCACCAGCCGCCGAAGTTCGGGCCGGAGGGGAGGATGCTAAGCGTTCGCCCCGCTCGCGTGTCATAGAACGCCGGAAAGTGGGGTTCGTCCGATAAACCCGCCCCGATAAGAGGAGAGTAGGGGGACGGGAGGACGTTCAGGCCAACGTCCCCGAGGGGTAGCTTCTCCACCCTGCCGTTCCGGGAGCCGATCCGAAACACTACGGCACTGTCCTTTTTGTTGGAATAGAGCGACGCGGTGACATGTGTGCCGTCGTAATCCACTCTCCTCAAATATACCTCGTGATCCGGGGGAGGGAAACCATGTATGCTGTATCGGTTGTCCGCGTCCCGTTGCATGAAGCGTTGCGGGAGGGTGCCTCCGGGGACATCGGGGGCGAGCAGAGTAAGGGGGCGGGCCGGGGGCGTAGGGTTCGGGCGGGGCAGATCGGACACGTCAACGGCAAACACGGCGTTGGCGCGGTGTTCGCAGACGTAGAAGAACCGCCCGCGCGGGGCGTTGCCCGCCTCCCGAGCCGACCGGATGGGGGCGGGAGGCACACTCGCCGACTGGATGGAGGCGGGAGGCACCCGCGCGGGCGGCTCGGCGGCGGCACCCGCTCCGAGCACCGCCTCCATAAGGACCAACAGATAAATACCCTTGTTATGGTTGCATCTTGATGGAGATATTGTACTCATTGTAATAGGTTGCGCCGAATAAGAACACGTAACTTATACTACCGTCGTCCGGGAAATCGGTTCGTTCCAAAGTCACAGCATTGGTTGCGAGCCAGAGGACAGAGGGGCCACTATCGTTAACAGTGTCGTGTAACCTAATCCCGTTCCAACCTGCATAACGTATATAGGTACCCGTCTTGCGAAATCCTCGGTCGTAGTCAACCTTATCGGGCTCCGACGGTGAAGGCTTTCTGTTCACATCGGGTTTCTCCTGAGCCGAGAACGTTTGTGCGATCGAGTTACATCGCTTCATTCGGAAGTCGTTTTTGTTGACCTTGTGGCCCTTGACAATCGCTGCTATGGTTATACTCGGAACGTACTCATGGCCAACCTCTAGATACACCACTGCGGCTGCTGCCTTCTGGGTGATACCGATTTGTTCCCTTTTCTGTAGTTGTCGCCCCGCGCACCCAGTAGTTCATGGATACCGAATCACCAGGATCGAACAGGCTCTGCTCGACCATGCCACTCCGTGTCGGGGTGAGAAGAAGACTACGCCGATCTCGGGCGCGGTCATGGTAATTCAGGAAGGGACGCCAATACTTCTTGCCGGATGGAGTCGCTTGGTATGTCAAGCCTGCGTCAACTTCGACTTCGCCACTCTTATTCCCACTTCCAAAATATATGTATGGCTGGTCATCTGTCGTCCACGGGACGATCTTAGTGATGCGATGTCCGTTGCTATCGAGTCTTAAAAACCCATCTAACGTGAATGTCGGGACTACTCGTGTGCTGCCATAGCTGAAAGGCTTCTGCACAATAACCGCGTTCCTTCCAAGGCAGTAGATGTAGTCCTATAGACTATATGTGTAGTGTACCACAGGAAGTTCAGGCCGCGAGCATTTTTCGGTATAGATCATTTCCTCCCGGAGGAGGCTCGACCACGAACCTGCTTATGGGATGCGGGTTCCGGCCCGGCACCCCACGACTAGTACCGGATAAAAGTCTGGAGCGTCAACCGGTGGAAGATCTGCACGCTGTCCTGCCCCGACTCGGGGACGTTTCGCTCGTACTCGAAGAGTACCCGAAACGTCCAGAAGAACCGTTCGTCCAGGCGGATCGGCGGCGTGTATTGTCCGCCTATGCCCAGCGCGGTCGCGCTACTCGGCGTGTTCGTGAAGTCCCAGCGACGGTTGTAAGCGACGGCGGCGAAGTCGCGGCTGACGCGGTAGTTGCCCTCCGCGTAGTACCCGAACACCGGATTGTTCTCGTTCCCGCCGAAAACCAGCTCGCCGCGCAACGTCCACGGGTCGCGGAAGAGTTGCGCGTCGGCGGCGAAGCGGGTGGACTTCACTGTCGCGTGCGCCTCCACCGTGCCGGACGGGGGTAATACCGTGTCGAAGTTGGTGCGTGGTAGTTTGCCCGATAGGAGCGACCCGCCTATCTCGGCGGGTCCGATCTTCGGGAGGTTTACGGAGCGGGCGAGGCGGAAGGCGATGATCGAGTTGCTCTCCAATTGCAAGCGGTTCGGTCCGGTGCCGGTGGTGACGGACCCCGCGTAGCGGTAGTCACCGTACCGCCCTTCGAGCATCATACCAGTGTCCACGCGCAAGCCGAGTGCCTTCTCGTAAAGCGTTTGGATCGGCTGTAGCGGGGTGTCGTAGACCGCTAGCAGTCCGAACGGGATGACGAACTGGCCGACGCGGGCGCGGGCGGAGACGCCCCCGGAGAGGAACGTGTAGTAGCCGTACGCTTCGGAGAGGCGTATCTTCTTGATGGCGGTGCCGCGCTGGTCGGTTTCGAGCAACGCCTGGAGTCGTACCCCGCCGCGTTCGTCACGGTTGAGCGGATTCGCTCGCACCCAGTCACCGGTCAGCCGTCCGGCGGACAGGTACGTGCCGCTGTTCTCGCCCTGCCCGGTGACGCTCCGGTAGCGCAAATCGCCCTCGAACCGGTAGCCGAAGTTATCCTTTCCGCGAAACTGCCGCACGGTGGAGCCGGGATACAGGGTGGAGGTTCGCGGCACCGGTGAGGTCGAGCCGTCGCCCCCGTCTACTGGTTGCGGCGCAACTTTGGGCGTCGGCTCCGGGTGGGCGGCGGGAGGGGGGGGCGACTTGGGAGCCGGAGGCGTGGGGGTTTGGCGGGCGCAGACCGGCGCGGCGAAAGCGAGTAGGGATGCTAGCCCCATGATGGCAAGGGGAAAGGAACGGGTGAAATGGGTCACGGTTAGTTCCTTTTCAGACGCGACTCACCCGCGTATCGTTTCGTGTAATAGCGGCATCCGTCGCCAGGGAGCGAGGGCACTGTCAGGTAGAAAAATAGCCGCCACGGGGTTGGATACCCGTGGCGGCTATCTACCGAGCTAGTAGCGATTGGCTACTTCTTGCGGCGCAACACCAC
>JAYUUO010000194.1:0-31890 GCA_043754515.1 Armatimonadota bacterium | reverse complement strand
CAGGGTTGAACGGATCAATCTCGATGTCGCCCATCCAGTGCCCGACGTCGGGTGTCTGTCTGCCCCACTTGAGGAACGGCGCGAGGGATGCGTCCCGTTCCGACAGCGGGCCGATGTCGTTCCAACTCTTGCCGCCGTTCGTGGTGCGGAAGATCGTGTCGTGCCTTGCCCAGCGATCCATCGTGGTGACCACGAGCGTGCCGGGCGATTTCGCGTCCACGGAGACCCCCGCGTAGCCGAAGTTATCGCCGCCGCCCGGCTTGAGCGGCGTCACATCCGACCACGCGCCGGTCTTCCGGCTCATTTTCCATACCGCGCCGTCCGTTATGCCGTTGGGACCCGGCGCGTTTCCGTATGTCACATAGAGCGAGCCATCCGCAGAGAGGATTCCGTGGTGCGGCAGAAACCCCTTCGGCTGGCCGGGGACGGCGTTCCAGGTCGCGCCGCCGTCCGCGCTCCGGTACAGCGCGGTCGTCTTGTCAGAAACGCCCGCGTAGATCGTTTTCGTTCCCGCGCCCGGCTTGCCGGTGCTGGCGTCGAAGAGTAGGAACACGGTGCCAATGCCGTTCGTTTTGCCCTTCACCGGGAAACTCGCCACGGGGTTCCAGGTCACGCCCGAATCGAGACTCCGCAAGAGTCCGTTGTTGCGCGAGCCGAAGAGCAGGTTCGCGGGCTGGTTCGGGTCAACCGCGAGCCGCTCGCCCGCGGATCGTCCGTCCTCGTTCCCGCCGTTCTTGAACGGGAGCGGCGTCACCCGCCACGTGTCGCCCCGATCGGACGAGCGCAGGATCGCACCGTTTCCCGCCCAGTCGTTCGTATACGTGCCCGCCGCGATGTAGACCTTCTTTGCATTCATCGGGTCAACGGCGAGGCTTTCGATGCCCGTGTAGTTCCATTCCGGTCCCCCGAAGCGGTCGGTAAGGCACACCCACCGCTTCGCCCGTTCGTCCCACCGATAGGCACCACCGACATCGGTTCGCGCGTACATCAAGCCGCGCTCCTTCGGGTGCGTGATGATCCCGGAGACGAAGCCACCGCCGCGTATGACCACGTTTTTCCAGGCGTAAGCGGCGGGATGGGTCGGAGACGTGTCCGGCTTCGCGCCCGACCTGCCGACGATCGCGTAGATAGTCCCGCCCGTTCCGGCGAGCAGGACGCCCGCGATAAAGAGTGATATTACATTTTTCATGATTTTAATCGTGAACCAGGGTTTCGACTCGCGGTCCCCGCCGAGTGTCTCCGCAGGACTTGCACATCGCGCTTCTCCAGAACCGCTTCGCCGCGCACGGAACTACCGGTCAGAAGATCCGTGTACGATACGCCCTCGGCGAGGCGCGCGGTTCGAGTCTCCCCAGAGTGGTTCAGAAGATAAAGAATGCTCGTCCCGGATGGCGACACACGTTCCGTGACCTCCACGCCTTCCGGCGGCGCGGCACCGCCCCCGAGGGGCGAGCCGATCCCGAGCGTCGCGCATAGGGCGGCGAGAAGCGCGGTGTTCCCCGCCTCGTCGAGGCTCGTCGCCAGGTAATAGCCAGAGCCATTGCCGAAGACGTTGCGGGTGAATGCCGGCTCGCCCGCGTAGAAATCGTCGGCATAGACCGCGAGCGTTTCGGCGGACGTCGGGCGGATGCGGTCGCAGAGCAGCGTCGCCGTGAGCACCCGTCCCCTACCGACCCCGCCGAAGTCGCCCGCGAACCGGACGCCGTTCGTCTTCCCCTTCGGTAGCGCGTCCGTCTCCTCGACCCACAAGCCCAGCACTTCCGAGAACGGCCCCGGCGCGCCGTTCTCGTACGCGAGGTCGTGTGCGTTCACTAATCCCGTGAACACCGTGGCGAGGAGCGTGCCGCCGTCCCGAACGTACGTCTGTAACGCCTTCCCATCACGCTCGCGGATCAGGTTCAGGGTCGGCGCGATTACGAGATCGAAACGGGCGAGATCCGCGTCCGGCGCGACCACCTCGCATTGAATGCCGAGTTTGTGTAGGGCGGCGTAGACTTCGCGCACTTCGCGGTGGTAGTCCAGATCAACGGACGGGCCGGAGCCGAAGCGCAGGTTCCACCAGTTCTCCCAGTCGAAGAGCAGGGCGACCCGCGCCGCGACCCGCCCGCCCAGAGTCTCGTCCCCGAGGTGCTCCAAATCTTCGCCCAGTGCGGCGACTTCGCGGAAAACACGGGCGTCGGTTCTGCCGTGGTGTTCCATCACCGCGCCGTGCAACTTCTCGATACCGCCCCGGCCCCGCCGCCACTGGAAATACATGACCGAGTCGGAGCCTTGCGCGACCGCCTGAAACGACTGGAGGCGTAGCTGGCGCGGCGGCTTGATTGCGTTGTAGGGTTGCCAGTTCTGTTGCGACGGCGACTGCTCCATCAGAAGAAACGGGGCACCTTCCTTGAGGCCGCGCATCAGTGCGTGCGTGAACGCGATGTGCGCGGGCGGTGAATTGGGGCCGGGGTAGTTGTCCCACGAAACGATGTCCATGGCCTCGCCCCATTTCCGGTAGTTGAGCGGGAAGAACGCGCCCATCAAGTTCGTGGTCACGGGGATATGGGGCGTGATCTCGCGTAACACCTGCTTTTCCGCGAGGAAGCAATCTAGCATACTGTCGGACTGGAACCGCTGGTAGTCGAGGCGCTGGGAGTTCATGCTCCGCTCGCCGTGGAGTGTCGGCGGTTCTACCTGCGACCAGTCGGTGAATATGTGTCCCCAGAAACTCGTGTACCAGAGTCGGTTCAGCTCGTCCAGCGTGCCGTACTTCGACCGGAGCCAGTCGCGGAACGCCGGGGCGCAGTTCGCGTCGCAGTAGCAGACCGTGCCGTACTCGTTGCCGATGTGCCAGAGGGTCAGCGCGGGGTGGTCCTTGTACCGCTTGGCGATGGCGCGAACGAGCGCGGTAGACAGCCGCCGGAAATTCGCCGAGTTCGGGCAGAACGCGTGCCGGTTGCCATGCCGCGCCCTGACGCCGCTCTCACCTGTTACCAGAACATCGGGGTATCGCTGATCCAGCCATGCCGGTTGCGCCGCCGTCGCGGTGGCGAGGCAGACGCGGATTCCCTTTTGATGCAGTCCGTCTAGAACGCGGTCGAGCCAATCGAAAGTGTAAACACCCTCTTCCGGTTCGAGTGCCGCCCAGCCGAAGACGGGGAGCGTGGCCACATTCCAGCGGGCCTCGCCCATCAGCCGCGCATCTTCGTCCCGAACAGACAGGGGCCACTGTTCCGGGTTGTAATCGCCGCCGTGAAGGACGCGCGACAGCATGAGTGTGGGCGACGTTTCCAGAGTTTTTTGCATCATGCTGTCAGTTTACGATTGCTACACCCGCGAAGGCAAGAAAGAAGAGACCACAAAACTATTTTTATTCGTTGGAACCAGGGTGGGTGAATACCAAGAGATGTTGCGCCATATCGAGTTGGGAACGTCCGTGACGCTTTCGGACGGCACGGTTCTCTCCTCGGACTGCTACGTCGCCCACCGGCAAGGTATGTCGCGGCTTGTCGCGACGGGTTTCATTTCCCCGCATCCGAAGGCGCGGGATCCCCCGGACGCAAAAACCGTAGATCGTCTATGTAGAACGGAGACGCGGTCTCGCCGCCCCCCTCCTGAATCCAGAAGCCGGTAAAGTTCGGCTGCTCAGCGACCCCGAGTTCGGCCAATGTCACTGTCAACGACATCCACCGTTTCGATAGCGGGGTGGGCAGGATATACTCGGTGCCATTCTTTTCTTCTTTGTTCTTGATGTAACGGGCGACCAGTCTCAGCTTTTGCCCGCCCGTATCCCCACCGTTAATACGGAACGCCAACCGGTCATACGAAGCGATGCTCATCGGGACATGATGAAAATAAGCCGCCTCGAACTTGTTCGGCGCGACCCGGATACAAAGCCCCGGAGCCGATATGACAGCGTTCTTTAAATCGGTCTTCGCCCAGCTGAAGTCCGACCAGTCGTTTCGTAGCGCGCCATCGTAGACGATTCCTCCGGAGTCGGGAGACGGTAGACGCAACCCCTCCGAAACAGGGGCTTTCTTGTTCTGCGTATTTACGGCTACAAGAGTCAGCGCGGCAAGTACTGCAACCATGATTACCAGACCGGAAGGTTTCAAAATAATTCGCATAGGTATCATGTTCTCCTCGTAAGAGTATATCGTTCAGGGCAGACTACTTTTTCGGCCCAACCTGTCTCGCGGACTGCTTCGCCTGCTCCTCGGATCGCTGGCGGAACTGTGCCTGCTCCTGCTCGATCCGCGCCTTGACTTCCGGCGATACGTTGGACGGAGGGGCGTGCAGTATGGGAGTCGAACTGTCACTTCTGGATGGCGAAACCTCTCCGGTTACTTCCGAAGGCTTCTGGCAACCGGTTATAAGGATGGCCGAAAGCATGATCCCGGCGGTGAAAAAAATCGTTCTTGTCATTCTATTGAGAGAGTATCCTGTGCATTTGTCGAGAGGGTCCCGACCCGCCTCAGACGGGAGCGAAGGCGGGTGCGGGCGTACGATCCATTTCCGGATCGCGGACTACCAGGGATTCGGGTCGTTCACCTGCGGGTTCCAAATGTTCACGTACCAGGATAGCCGACCTTTCGGCATTCCTTTCACGTGACCATCAATGAAGACGAAGTTGCTGGTGCCATTGTGTCGGTAGCGCGGGTATCGGTTACAGCCGGACCAATTTCCCGGCATCGTGCCGTCACAATCTTTGGCGAAAGCGGCATTCGTGTTTTTGTCGCTCGTCCAGAACCACTCCGCGCTGGTCGAGTCACGATAGCCCCAGTTGCTAGGGTCGCCCGCCGGGTAATTACTACCGCCCTCGAATACCATGATTTTGTTGGAAGGCTCGTCTACTTTTGCATAAGCGATCGGCTCATTGGCTGACCACGCGAAGACGTTATCTAGCCCTTTGTATTGCTCCGTTTCTTCCGCGTGCGCGAAGGAAGGGCAAACCCATATCGCGCCAGTTACGGAATAAGTGCCGTTGGCGGTCCCCGCCTTGACGTAGGGCTGGATGGCGTTTTCCCAGGTGTACCCCGGGCTAGCGGTGTTGGCGGCGAACTCGGAGAGCGGGAACGTCTCGTCGTAGTCCTGGACGTACTGTATGATGGCTAGGCCGATCTGCTTCTCGTTGGAGAGGCACGTGGTGGCGCGGGCTTTCTCACGAGCTTGTGCGAACACTGGAAACAAAATCGCGGCAAGGATGGCGATAATGGCTATTACAACAAGTAGTTCGATTAGCGTGAAGCCTCGTCGGGCGGACTTGTGAACGGTAGGAAGGGATTGCATGGCGGAAAAAGATACCTTTCGCTTGTCTTCAAACGGATATTAACGCAAGCAGTGCGTCGCAAAACGATAGTGAACTAACGTTGGTTCCAGTCTACAGAAAGAACCGCGATTTGTCAAGGGCCGACCACAATTCTTTCCGTAAACATTTTGCTCCCCTTCTACGCGTTGGAGGATAGCCTGCAAGTTGAGCCGCGCACGATTAGTTCCACAGGGAACATCTCGCGGATCACCCTCGCCTCCGTGATGGCGTTCGCACTGACAGCGTTGTTGCTGATCTGTTGCAGAAGTAGTTCGACCGCATGTTGCCCCATCTGTCGGAATGGTTGCCGGATCGTGGTCAGGTGCGGGTTCGTCATTCGTGCGACCAAGGAATCGTCGAAGCCGACGACGCTCATCGCGGTCGGCACTGGAATCCCTTGTTCCGCCAGAACCTCCATAGCCCCGAAGGCGATCGGGTCGTTGGCGCAAAAGACGGCGGTCGGGCGCGGCGGATCCAGGGACAGGAGCCGTCCCATCTGTTCCCGCCCGGACGGCGACTCGAACGCGCCCTTCAACACGAGTGACTCCTCGCAGGCGATCCCGGCTTCCGCGAGCGCACGGAAGTAGCCGTCGCGCCGACGCGACGCCCCGGAGAAGTGCTCCTGTCCCCCGAAGTGCGCGATCCTCCGGTGTCCCAACTCTAGCAGATGCCTCGTGGCCAGGTATCCGCCCTGCTCGTCGTCAACCTCAAGGGTTGCCGCGACGGGGAGCACTATATTACTGTGCAGGGCGACGAACGGGATTCGGCGGGATAGTATCTGGGCAAACTCGGCGCGGAACTGCGGCCCCACCAAAATCAAGCCGTCTACGCGGCCATCGCAGAACTGTAGTATCTTCTCCTCCTCCGTCTGCCAGTTGGCGAGCGTGAAGACAGTCGTGTTCTGCTCTCGATCGCCCGCCTTCTCAAGAATGCCATTCAGCACTTCGAGGAAATAGAGGTTCAACCCTTTGGTGTGCATGATGTCCACTACGCCGAGCGAGTTCATGCGCCGGTGTTTGATGCCACGAGCCGCTATATTCGGGCGGTATCCGAGTTCGGCGGCGACGGCGAGAATATGTTCACGGGTTGCGGCGGAAACGCGGGTACCGGACCTGCTCCCATTGGTTACCACGGAAACAGTGGTCGCGTTGACGCCCGCCCGCGCGGCAACATCGCGTAGGGTGACAGGGGTCGGATATGGTTTATCGGTCATTCCTCATTGTAAGGTATACCCGCGCCGTTAGCCGCTCCACGGAAGGGAATGTCCCATTGAACCAGCGATAACTCTGAATTGGGAGGAACCGGGTTCACCGGAGCCAACAGGGGGAGTTTCTAGATGAATATCTTGTAGGTTGGGGTGCCGAGCCAGAGTCCGAATAACGACCAGATCGCGCCGACCGTGTAGTCGCCCAGCACCAGACCCAGGAAGAACGGCAACGCCCGCTTGTGCGCCTCCATCCCCCCGTACCGCGTGATGCACAGCTTCGCCAGCCACGCGACGAAGACGCAGAACCAGAAGTAGTTCATCGCGTACGATATACCGAGCGCGAACCCGGTCGGGTGCAGGGGCCACCAGAGGAACTCCTGCCGCAAATACGCGAACAGCCCAACCAGCACCAGCCCGCCGAGGAAGAACCAGAAACTCTGCTCCGCCGGTCGCTGCCCGCTCTTCAGCCAGCCGGCGAGTTGCCCGAACGCCTCCTGCCCCACCCACATTTTATAGCCGATCGCCTTCGCCTGCGCCCCGGCAGAGTAGGTCGTGAAGTAGTTGGCCGCGAACGTCGTCACGAGGGAGGCGACCGCCGCCAGCGCGAACACGCCGAGTAGCGGCGCGAACGGCATACGCCGGTTCTCGCTGATTTTGAACCCCTCCAGGAAGTTCGGCATCGGGTGGCACCGGTAGCCCCGGTTGAACCAGTACATGCTCTGCATCCCAATCAGCGACGCGTCCCCGATGGCGCGAGTGCCCAGTAGCGTGACCAGAATGTCGGCGGGCTTGACGAAAACGATCTCGTGCGGGGTGCCGAACTCGGCGCGCACCCGCGTAATCGCGAGCGACAGCGCGAAGAAGATCCCGAAGAACGCGACCGACGCCCAGACCGCGATGCCCAGTAGGTAGCCCCATGCGAGCAGGAAAGCCGCGCCGAACGCGACCCCGATAAAGGCGAAGCGGTAGCGGCGATCCTCGACCGGGTCGTCCTCCGTCTGGAACCCATACCCCCCGCTCTGGCGCGTCCCGAAAGCACGGTCGAACGCATACGCTAGGTAGCGGCGGTTCGCCCACAGGATCGCGCCCGCGACACCGATCCACGCGCCCGCCGAAATCTCCTTCAGGTAGGGCCAGCCCTGCCCGGCGGACGGCCCGTCAAGCCCCGACGCGCGACCGAACACGAAGTACGCCCGCGCCAGCAGGTACGAGAACCAGCACGAGAACGCCAGGTCGAGCGGTATAAGGTACGACAGCCCGATGGCGAACGGGTAGAGCGAGGTCTGCATGCCGTAGGTGCGGATGGCGTTCCAGGGTGGCTGCGTGAAGTACTGGCCGACGTCATAGAGCTTGATCCACTGGTTTTCCGGCATCTGCGGGAATAGTTGGTGCATGCCGTTCACAAGCCCGACCGCGAAGGCGGCGGAGAACCCCGCCCACATGACCCGGTTTTTGAAGAATGCCCCGCCCGGCTCCGTCATCACCAGCGGCAACTGGATCACGGGGAACGACAACTTCTCGTTCTCCGTCCACGCCTTGCGCACTATCACGGTGATGCAGACGAACAGGAACACGAGCACCAGGAAGAACACGCCCCATAATGCCAGCGGGACGCTCCAGTGGACGAAGTAGCCGGCCGCCGTCTGCGGCGGGACGTTGCCCCGGTACCAGAACTTGAGCGATTCGGGGTCGGACACGAACAGAAAAGCGGGGAGCCGCGCGATGAAAATCTCCTGCCAGTCGTTTTGCGGCGCGAAATAGTAGGGGTGCGTGATCTGTCCGAACAGGTTCTGGAGCATGTCATGCCCCGCGAACGTGTTCGAGATAACCGCCATCAGATACGCCACGAGCAACTCCTCCTGGCGCAACGCTCGCCCCCCGCCGCCAGGGAACAGCCGCGCCAGCGCGTTCCCCGCGACCAGCACGAGGAGCAGAAAGATCGGCGTAATGAAGAGCGGGAGTGAGGAACCATCCAGGATGTAGTAGCGCACCTCGACCTGCGTCACCCAGATTACGTTCAGTACAGTCAGAAGTAGTCCGAGCAGAACGGCGCGGGGCGTGATTTCGGACGGCTTCGGCGTGGGAGCGGCGGTGACAGCGGCGTCGGACATGTCTTTCATTGTACACCGGATCGCGGGGGCGTCGAAAGCCGACTGACTTGGGCGCGGGGAACGGCGTCAATGATCCGGAAACGCCGGTGGCACATTCTGTTTTGGCGGCAGAGCGGTACCGTATGGTATCCTACACCGGCGTCATCCACGGGGAAACAGTTGCGCGACAGGTTTAATTCGGTGGGGTTTTGGGAACTTCCCTTGCTTCCGTTCCGGTCTATACTGTAGTCACGGACTTTTATTCGCGAAAGTTCTTGTTGACACCTTTCGAGTCAACTATAACCGGCAACGCTGACGACAAATAGCCAGTTAATACCCATCCGCCCGCAGGAGTCCAGAAAGTTATGCCCGATACGGCAAACGCCATTGTTATTAAGAATCTGACCAAGCAGTACCCGATCGCGCGCAAGAACGAGGTAGTTAACGCGGTTGATAATCTGACACTCAACATCGGGGAGGGCGAGATATTCGGCTTCCTCGGCGCGAACGGTGCCGGAAAAACGACCACGATCAAGATTTTGCTCGGCCTCATCTACCCCACCGCCGGCGAAGCGACCGTTCTCGGTGCGCCCGCCGGTGACATCGAAGTCAAAAAGCGCATCGCCTATTTGCCGGAATCGCCCTACTTCTACGAGCATATGACTGCGATGGAAGTAGTGACTTTCTATGCGCAGTTGTTCGGTATGAAGAGAGAAGACGCCCGCAAGAAGTCCGAGGAATTAGTGGACTTCGTGGGACTCGGCGGCAAAGGCGACCGCGGCAAGCGCATCCACGAGTTCTCGAAAGGTATGCGCCAGCGCGTCGGCATCGCGCAATCGCTGATCAACGACCCGGACCTGTTGTTCTACGACGAGCCGACGTCGGGGCTTGACGCCATCGCGCGGCGCGACATCCGCGACCTGATGCTCGAACTCAAGCGGCAGGGCAAGGCGATGTTCCTTTCGTCGCACCAACTGGAAGACGTCGAAGCCGTCTGCCACCGCGTCTCCATCATCCACAAGGGCAAATTGCGCGTGCTAGGGAGCGTCGAAGAACTGCTAGCGGGTGAACTCGTCGAGATCGTGCTGTCCGGTGTCACGCCGGGGCTGGGCGAAACGATCCGCTCGGCGGCGAAGGACGGTCAGATCCAGGTCAACGGCACTCGCACCAGCATCACGATGCGCAACACGCCCGAGGCGGTGAGCGCGGTAATAGACGCCGCCCGCCGCGCGGAAGCGTCTATACTGTCCATCGAGCCGAAGCGGCGCACGCTTGAAGACCTGTTCGTACAGGTCGTCGGCGAGCGCATCGTGTTAGATGATAGCGGTAACGCGACCACGGAAGTCGTTTCCGCGAACGGGACCGGCGGTGCCGCGTCCTACAACACCCCGTCAATGAACGACACGGCGGATGTCCCGAAAGCGGTCGGCGTGGTAGTCACTCCGAAGGCGAGCGCGAACAAGTATAAGGATCTCGCGCGGAAGTAACTCCCCAACGAAATGAAAAGGGGGCTATCCCGCCCCACCCGAAAAAAGCCATGAACACAGCATTTGTTATCGCCGGAAACACGATTAATGAAGCGATGCGCCGCAAGATCCTAAACGCCTTTCTGATGGTCGGGCTTGCGATGATCGTTCTCATGTTCTCTTTCACCACTTTCGCCGCCCGCCAGGAACTGACACTCATCAAAGGCATGGGGCTGGGTGTAATCTCGCTCGCTGGCCTTTTCATCTCGGTGATCCTGTCCATCTACCTGATCCCGACCGAACTCGAGCGGCGCACGATCTACACGATCCTGTCCAAGCCAGTCACGCGGTACCAGTTCTTGCTCGGCAAGTACCTCGGTGCCATCGGCACCGTTTCCATCAACATCGGCTTGATGGGCATCCTGTTCGTGATCGCGGTCGCCATCAAGCAGGCGCTCGGACACCAGGTGGTGGACGCGCCGCTATTGCTGATCCAGGTGCTACTGACCCTGTTTCAGTTGATCCTGCTCTGCTCGCTGTCGGTGTTCCTGTCGGTGTTCACGCCTCCGCTGATCAACTTCTTCGCCACCCTGTCGCTGTTCATCATCGGCTCGATGTCGCCGGTGACCTACGACCTGGCGAAGAACGCGGGCAACCCGCTCGCGAAGGCGTTCTTCAGCGCGGTTCATTATATCGTGCCGAACTTCGGCAACTTTAACTACACGAACCCCCTGCTCAACACGACCGTCCAGGTTACCAGCCCGGTACTGTTCGTCGCGCAGAACATCATCTACTCGATAGTGTACTCGGCGGTGTTGTTGATCATCGCGGTGCTGGCCTTCGACCGCAAAGAGGTCTGACGCGTTTAGAGAAGATTTTCAAACCAATGGCTTATACTAATCAACAGAAAAACACTCTGATGGGCACCGCCGCCGCTTTAATGGTCGGCGTATTCGTACTTCAATACGGAATTGATCCGCTCCGAATGCAAGTCGCGATCCAGCCCCCGGCTGTGGGGAAAACAGTCGGGGAGCTCACTGTCAAAGGTAACCCGGTGACCTTGCCGTTCGAGTACACCCTCGGCGCGTTGACTGGCTTCCGGCAGGTGATCGCGGGGCTACTCTGGGTGCGCACCGATGAGTTCTTCCACTCGGGAAACTACGACGCGATTTTACCGATGATCCGCCTAATTACCTGGCTCGACCCGAACTGGCTGGACGTGTACGCGACCGGTGCCTGGCACCTCATGTACAACTTCACGGACACCGATCAGCGCTCCGACCGGCGTTACCTGGGTCCCGGCATGGCCCTCTTGAACGAGGGCATCGCGAACAACTCGAACGTCTACGACTTGTACAAGGAGAAGGGTTGGAACGCGTTCGACAAGATTAAGGACTACGATCTGTCCGTCGAAACGCTTCAATCCGGCGTGAAGGCCGATCCGAACTACGACGTGACGCAGGTGGGACACCTCCTCGCGCATTCGCTGGAGCGGGCCGGTCGCACGGACGAGGCGGTGAAGCAGTGGCAGTCGGTCATTGACGAGCATGAGCGGCGTATCAAAGATCCGAAGACGTCGCCGGAAGATAAGGGGCGCAACGAGTCGGGCCTGAACTCCAGCCGCAAGAACTGGGAACACCTCCAGATCCGCAAGATGGTACGCGCCGAGAACGCGAAGCCACCGATTGATGTCCAGTTCACCTGCAAGGTGACCCGTCTCAAATCGAAGGTGCTGAAGATCGAAGGCACGTGGCGGTGTTGGGGTGCGTCCGGCAAGTCGTTCGACATGGGTACGCTCGCCAAGCCGGGCAAGGGCGTACTGCTCGCGGGTCCCGCCGATGGCGCGCGCGTTGACGTTCGGTTGCAAGACGAAGGTTATAAGCAACCCACCCAGAGCGCGTTCTCGTTCGACATTGATCAGACCATAACGATCATGCAGGATCAGATCTCGACCCGCGATGGTAAGCTCGCGGAGAAGGGCGGACTGTTCGTCGCGGCGGGCAAGTTTTCCAGCACGGCGGAGCGGGCGGGACAGAACACGAACGTCTACCAGTTCACCGATGCCGAGGTGAAAACGTACGGACTCGGTAACGTGACGCTGTCGAAGGGCCTGAGCCAGTTGTCGCCGTGGGGCAAGAAGCAGGCGGTCAGCGTCGCGTATCCCCTGCCGTATAACAGCCCGGAGCCGTTCTACTCCGACGCCGAGGCAACAGCCAAATTCGCGCAACTGGTTAAAGATACCGCGAAGCTCGCGGAACTGGATAAGAAGCATTACTCGGTGGCGCAAGCCAGCGCGGAAAAGCCGGGCGAGTATTCGCGCCAGTTCGACATGAGCAAAGATCCGACGATGTACTCGTTCAGTCGCCCCAAGTACGAACTGATCCTGTCGCTCAACCCGCGCGTGTTCCCGGATAACATTCAGGATCGGTTCGGCTATAGCGGCGAGGGGTTGACGGACAAGAACTACCTGGTGACCGATCCGACGCGGCACGATCTGCGCATGATCCGGCGCGTGATCGAGATTGACAAGGCAGATCTCGTCGGCACCGGCGAAAAAGTGCTGGTCGAAAAGTAGCGAACCCGAGCACCAGCGGGTACAATACGGGCACGGCAGCGGGGTGGTCACGAACCGGGTCAGGGTCGGAAGGCAGCAGCCCTAAGAGATACGCCCCGCGTGTCGCATAGTTTGATAAGCGAGCAAGGAGAAATCCTTGCTCGCTTTTGTTTTGGCTGACCCGTAACGAACCCCGCCCGCTTTTCGTTTCTTTAAGCAGAAAGGAACGAACTACGATGCCATCATTATCTCATCATCCAAAACGCGGGTTTACGCTCACCGAGCTGACCGTCTGCGTTCTCATCATGTTTGTTTTGGGGTTGTTCTTATACTCCCTGTTTGCAAGAAGAGATGCGGTCGTGGTCCCAGTGCCGCTTCTAACCAGAAGCAGATTGCCCTCGGCTTCATTCAGTACTGCCAGGACTATGACGACCGGTTCCCTCCTGCCGTGGGGTACGCAAACATGCGGCTTCAAGACCGTGCGGGTAGATGGAGGCTGGGGCCGGTTACACAGAGTTGGGGGCCGGATCGAACAACGATTGACGGACGGATAGTTCCAGGGATACTCTCGCCCTACACGAAAAGCAACCAGCTGTTTGTAGACGTGACGCCTGGACGAAAATACACCGTCGTCCCGCCGAACCTGGAGTTCATGTACAACGACCTCCTCGTACACGTTCAAGCAGACTCCATCGCCGCGCCATCACTGACGGTGCTGATAACCGGCGCGGAAGACCGCATCGCTAACGCGGGGCATTCTCTTTCGCTCGACTCATACCCGGCCTATGCCACGTTCAACGCCCTCGGGGGTTGCGACGCGGACAGGGGCGCGAGCGTCGGCAGGGGCGCGCGGTCCCGTCACAAAGGGGGTAACAACTTTGCCTTTACGGACGGGCACGTGAAGTGGTTCAAGGGAAGCGAAGACCCACAAGACGATCCGATCTTCTTCCCCCCGCGCCAGTCGGCGTGCAAGAGCGCGGTTGACCCGATAACGAAGCGGCTGATCGGGCCGAAACCGGGCGGCGAGATGACGTTCAACGGGCGTTCCTACGCCGGGACGTTCTACATCAGGTAGGCCATGGCGGATCGGAGGACACCACTCGCGGCGGGTTAAAAGTTCACGACCCGCCGCGAGCGGCTTTTAGAAAGGAACGAACAACGATGGTATCACTCTCCCCTCGTAGCCAGCGCGGGCTTACGCTCACCGAGATACTGCTTTCACTGGTAATCGTGATGGCCATATGTGCCATTTTTTCTTCCGGCGATCGGGATAGGCACAGACATGAAGGTGCCTCCCGCGCGGGCGACGCCTCGAATCAGAAACAGATCGCGCTCGGCTTTCTGCAGTATATGCAGGACTACGACGGGCACTTCCCGCCGTCAGTCAGCTACACGAGCAAGGTGCCTCCCTCTTCAGGCTCTGAATTGCATAAGACGAACGAGTCGTTTGCCCGGGGTTGGGGGCCGAACCGGATACTCCCGGACGGGCGAATTGCGCAGGGTTTGCTCGATCCTTATGTCAAGAGCGACCAACTGTACATCGCACCGGGAGGTGGACGCCTTCCGGGTAAGAAGGGTGACTTGTATTACATGTACAACGACCTTCTAAACGGGGTGCCCCAGAACGCGCTCACCAACCCCAGCCGGACGGTACTGATTACGTGCGCGGAAAACCGCCCCGGTAACGCGGGACATGCGCTGACGCTAGGCACAGGCCCCTTCGGCTCTTCCTTCAACGCCCACGGCGGCTGCGATCCAGGACAGGGAGCGACCGTCGGCAAGGAGACACGATTCCGCTACATGGGTGGTAGCAACTTCGCCTTCGCCGACGGGCACGTGAAGTGGTTTAAGGGGAGCCAGAGTGCTATAGATGACCCGATCTTCTTCCCCCCGCGCCAGTCGGCGAGCAGAAGCGCGGTTGATTCGGTGACGAAACAACAGATCGGGCCGATACCAGGAGAGGAATCAAAGCAAAGCGACGGGATGACGTTCAACGGGCGTCACTACTTCGGGACGTTTCATATCAAGTAGCCCGGTCGCGGACCTCGGGAGCCAGCATATCGTGGCGGGCCGGGAACTTTCGACCCGCCGCGAACTGTTTTATAGGGAGAAAGTAAACTATTATGATCCCACAAATCCAACGAACGTTCGCTACCGTTACTATCCTTGCGGCACTCCTGCTAGCCGCGCCGCTCACGATCTTTGCCGCGCCGCAGAAGCCGCGCACCGAACAAGCCACATTCGCCGCCGGTTGCTTCTGGAGCATGGAGGCCATCTTTAAGCAACTCAAAGGCGTCAAAAAGGTGGACCCAGGATACGCGGGGGGGAACGTGTCCCACCCGAGTTATGAGCAGGTAGAGACGGGTGGCACGGGGCACGCGGAGAGCATCAACATCGCGTTCGACCCGGCTGTCATCACCTACAACGACCTGCTACGCGTGCTTCTCACGGTACGCGACCCGACCACGGTAGATCGGCAAGGCAACGATCAGGGGCCACAGTATCGGTCTATTATCTTCTACCGCACACCGACACAGAAGAAGGAGGCGGAGAACGTCATCCGTAGCATCAACGCCGCGCACATCTGGAAAGCACCCATCGTAACCGCCGTCGCGCCGTATGGCACCTTCTACCGCGCCGAGGATTACCACTACGACTACTACAACTTGCACCCGGATCAATCCTACTGCAAGTATGTCATCGCGCCGGAAATCACCGAGTTCCGCGCGAAGTTCAAGCCACTCCTGAAGAAGTAGGTCTCGCGAAGCGATTAGGGGTCGTGTCGGGCGGCTACCAGGCAGTGCCAGTAATTACCCGACGCCAGTTTATCCACGCCGACGCAACGCCGGTTCGACGAGGCGTGGATGAAATAGCCGTTGCCGATGTAGATCCCGCAATGCGAAATACGCCCCTGACGTTTCATGTCGAAGTAGAGGCGGTCCCCCGGTTGCAGATTCTCTGTAGACACGACCGGAACGCCGTAGCGTGCCTGATCGCCGCTGTGACGCGGGAGATCCATTGCCCGCGTCGCGGCGAACACGTTCTTTAAGAACGCGGAGCAGTCCAGACCGCCGCGCGAGTTCCCCGCCCAGACATAGGGCACGCCGAGATAGGTGAACGCCTCGCGGATAACGGCACCGGATCGGGGGTCGGTAGTCTGCGTTTCCTGGACGTCTTCGGCGGGTTGCTCGGGGGATGCTTGCGGTGTTTCCGACGCGGCGGGTCTGCCGAGGCGAGCTTGAACCCGGTAGTCCAGCAGTTCGACCGCTCCGGTGATCACCCATCCCAGCGTCGAGTCCTGCATGAGACAGCCGTAGTAGCCGTCCTTCTCCATCAGCACCGCCAGATTCGTACCCTCTGTCACGGTGGCAATGGATTTGTCATTGACGCCGCGTCCAACGCGGAGCGTGACGGACGGGACACGCACCAGCCCGACCCGCCCCATGACGAGCGGTCGCGACACCGCTTTCACCGAGGACGCGCCGACGGGAGGGAGCGTGCGTATTACGCCACGAAAACCGTGGCGTGACACAAGCGAGCCGCGACTGGTACTCCGCACGGTCTGCGCCCCGGCGGGAGTGCCGAGTACTAGCGAAAGCATCAGGCAGGAGGAAGGAACCAGGGAACGAAAAATCATCTCCTTATATCTTCGGCATTTCGCGGCGGAATCCTGCCCTCTCGACCGCACAAAGTTACACGCAGTGTTATCGGGTGCGACGAAAAAGCGGGCGGGACGCTTGTCTCGCCCCGCCCGCCGTGTTGTAAGAAACGTCGCCCGAACCCCGACTAACGTTTGCTGAACTGGAACCCGCGCCGCGCGCGCTTGCGCCCGTACTTTTTCGATTCCTTGACGCGTGGGTCGCGGGTCAGGAAGCCGTTGCGCCGTAGCACCGGGCGCAGTTCCGGGTCCGCCTCGATCAGTGCTTTGGCGATGCCGTGGCGCACCGCGCCCGCCTGGCCCGACACCCCGCCGCCGAGTGCCTTCACCATCACGGCGTAGCGGCCTTCGGTCTGCGTGGCGCGGAAGGGTTGCGAGAGCAACGCTTCGAGCGTCGCACGCCGGAAATACTCCTGCGCGGTGCGGTTGTTCACCGTGATCGTGCCGTCACCGGGCATGAGCCAGACCTTGGCGATCGCGTTCTTGCGCTTGCCGGTCCCGTAGTAGCGATTCAGTTCTGCCATAGTATTAACCTTGCGCCTCCTGCATCACGAAGTCCGGGGCTTCCGGAACTACCGCTACCGAGACGCCTGCCTTCCGATTTTCCATCCCCTTGATTTGTGCTTCGTGCGGATGGGTGTCGCCCTTGTAGACGCGAAGTTTCTTCAGCATCGCCGCGCCGAGTTTGTTGTGCGGGAGCATGCCTTTCACCGTACGATAAAGGGCATAGTCGGCCCGCGTCGCTAGCAACTCGCCGCGCGCGATCTGGCGGATACCGCCCGGATAAAGCGTGTGCCGGTAGATCGGCTCTTTCGGCTTGTTATTACCGGTGTAGATGGCCCGCTCCGCGTTGATGATAATCACGTGATCCCCGGTGTCAAGGCTCGGGGTGAAAATCGGCTTGTGCTTCCCGCGCAATAATTTGGCGACATCCACACACAAACGCCCGACCGGCTTCCCCGTCGCGTCTATAATATGCCAGTCACGTACTATGTCCGCCGGCTTGGCGGAGTAGGTTTTATTCATTCGGCTTTCCTATTTCTTTCTCCGTCCCTTCCGGCGCGGCATAGTAGCCTACTTCCCCCGGTCGGGTAAAACGAGTCCCGTCATATTCTACGAGCGCGAGGACTAACCCCCGCGCGGGTGCTGTCGCCGGACAGTGTATCCGGTCTCGGCTGTCCCGGATGGCAACCACGTCGGCTACCCCGAGCTTGCCCAAACCGGCCTGCTGCAACGTCCCGACTAGGGCACGCACCTGTTGCCTCAGAAAGGCGTTCCCGCGTACCGTGATCCGGACTGTGTCATCGGCCCCGTCAATGATAATCCATTCCACGTGACGAACCGTGGACTTTCCCGGCAGATCGGCTTGCCCGAACGTGGCGAAGTCGTGTACCCCGGTCAGTTCGACCGCCGCCGCACGCATCGCCGCGAGATCCAGCGATTCGCGCACGTGCCACATGAATCTGCCTCGGATGGCGGAACCCGCCTCCCGGTTCAGGATGGTGTACTGATATGTCCGCGCGGTCGCCGAGAAGCGGGCATGAAACCCGCCCCCCACGCACTCCGCGTCGCGTACCACCACGTCATCCGGTAGCGCGCCGTTCAACGCCCACGCGATTCGCCCGGGAGGTATCGGCCATTCCGTGTCGAAATGGATGACCTGCCCCGTGGCGTGTACCCCCGCGTCGGTACGGCCCGCGCCGTGTACCCGCGCCTCCGCCCCCGACATCCGCTTGATCGTCGCCTCCAGAGTCCCCTGCACCGTCCGCAGTCCGACCGGCTGCGACTGAAACCCGGCGAAATCAGTGCCGTCGTACTCGACGGTGACCCGGAAGCGGCGCACGGCGTTAGTCCGTGACGAACTGGATCATCACGATCGGCGCGGCATCACCCCGGCGCACGCCGACGCGCGCCATGCGCGTGTAGCCGCCCGGTCGCTCGGTGAACTTCGGAGCGATCACCGTGAAGAGTTCCTTCACGATGGACTCGTCGTCCGCGCTGTGCCCGCCGATCTGCGCGCGGACGATCCGGCGCGAGTTGACAGACTCGTCGTTCTTCGCACGCGTGATCATCTTCTCGATCAGCGGGCGGATCTCTTTCGCCCGCGCCTCGGTGGTCTCGATCTGCTTATAGATGATTAACGAGCGGAGCAACCCCTTCAGGAGTGCCTGGCGCTGATCCGACGGCAACCCAAACTGCCGTCCGCCAATACGGTGTCGCATTGTTTTTCTTCCTTAACCGGCAGGTTTATTCGCCGTCTTCCTCGTCGTCGTCGAAACTATACTCGCCGTCGCTATCCTTCAGAGACAAGCCCAGTTCCGTCAGTTTTTCTTTCACTTCCGTGAGCGATTTCTTACCGAAGTTGCGAATATTCATCAGGTCAACTTCCGAAATCTGCGTCAGTTCGCCCACGGTCAGTATGTTCGCCTTTTTCAGACAGTTATACGTACGTACCGAGAAGTCTAGCTCCTCAATGCGGGCGTCCGGAGCGTTCCCGATCAGCATGCCGCCACCCAGGAGCGACGGCGAAAACCGCCGACCGCCTTCGGGGAACTCCACGAAGCGCAAGAAGTAATCGGACAACAACTGCGCCGCGCGCGAAACGGCGCGTGCCGGTTCGATCGTGCCGTTCGTCGTCACCTCGATTGTCAGACGCTCGTAGTCGGTGCGGTTGCCGACGCGGGTCGGGTCAACCGTGTAATTCACCTTGCGGATCGGTCCGTACGCCGCCGGGACCAGTATCTCGCCGATCACTTCGGTGCGGTTGACGGATCGCTCCGGGATCACATAGCCGCGCCCCTTCTCGACCGTCAGTTCCATGTACAGGCTCGTCGCCTCGTCCGAGATCGTGGCGATGTAGCAGTCCGGGTTCGCGATCTCGATGTCGGGCGGGCAGAGCACGTCCGCGCCGGTGATACGCCCCGCGCCCCGCGCTTCAATCCGCACCGTATGCTTCCCGGTTTTCGCGGGGGCATCGGCGTCGTCGGCGTCGTCGTCACTCGAGTCGTATATCTTAACGAACAGGTTCTTCAGGTTCAGAAGAAGTTCCGTCGCGTCCTCTTTTACTCCGGGGATCGTCTGGAACTCGTGCTGAACGCCGTCAATCTTAACCGTGGTGATCGCCGCGCCTTCGATGCTCGAAAGCAGAACCCGCCGTAGCGAGTTACCGAGCGTCACGCCCAGACCCGGTTCGAGCGGCTCGACGACAAACTTGCTGAAAGTCGCGCCCGACTCCAGGGTCTCGATGCGCGGCGTTACCGTTTCCATCACTGCCATACGTGTTCTCTAAATCCTTTCGCGGGAAAAGACACCCGCCAGGCGACGCCCGATTGCCCCGCCCCGTCTTCCCGCCGTTCCCCAAACCCGACCCGCGCCTTTAGCGCGAATAGAACTCGATGATGATCTGTTCCTGAACTTCCGAATCCACCTCTTCGCGGCGTGGAGCGGCGATCACCTTGCCGGTGAACTGGTTGTTGTCCACGGAAAGCCACATCGGGATGCGTGCGGCAGACCCCATCGCGGCTTGGATAGCCGGGATTCGCCGGGCATCCTCGACCACGGTGATGGTCTCGCCGGGCCGAGTCTGGTAGGACGGGATGTCCACCGGCTTGTTGTTAACGAGGAAGTGACCGTGGTTGACCAGTTGCCGTGCCTGTGCCCTCGAAGCCGCGAAGCCGAGCCGATAAACGACGTTGTCGAGGCGCATCTCCAGAAGCTGGAGCAGGTTCTCGCCGGTGACTCCGCGTCTGCGGGTCGCTTCGGCGACGTATGTGCGGAACGGACCCTCCAAGACACGGTACATCTGCCGCATCTTCTGCTTCTCGCGGAGCTGGGAGCCGTAGGTAGTGATCTTCGCCGGGCGTCCGGTCTGACCGTGCTGGCCCGGCGGCTGGACGACGCCCTGGTTCTGGCGTTTCTCCACGGCGCATTTCTTTGTGTAGCAACGCTCGCCCTTCAGAAAAAGTTTCTGACCAGCGCGGCGGCATTGGCGGCAACGTACGTCGCCGCTCACCGAGTTAGGTGCGGATTTACTCATTGGCTTCTCTTCCTCCCTATCGCGGGTCTACCCTGTCCGATAGGTTTACGAGTCTGATTTTTCAGACGGGTGTCGTCCGCGCCGGACGCGCGGACGACAAAGATAAAGTACCGGCGGTCGCCGGATCAGACGCGGCGGCGTTTGGGCGGGCGGCATCCGTTGTGCGGGAGCGGCGTCACGTCGCGGATCAGGCTCACTTCGAGACCGACCTGCGCGAGGGCGCGTACCGCCGTCTCGCGTCCCGACCCGGGTCCCTTAACGTGGGCTTCGACACGCTTCAAGCCGTGCTCCTGGGCGCGGCGGGCGGCGGCTTCGGCGGCGAGTTGCGCCGCGAACGGCGTTCCCTTTTTCGTGCCCTTGAACCCGACCTGTCCCGCCGATGACCACGAGATCGTCTCGCCCCGGACATCCGTCAGGGTGATAATCGTGTTGTTGAACGTGCTCGAGATGTGCGCGATGCCCTGCGAAATATTCTTCCGCACCTTCGCCGCTTTTTGTCGTGCCGCTTGCGCGGCGGTAAGTTTACGTGCCATAAATCTATTTCTTCTTCTTCTTCGCGCCCACGGTGCGCTTCGGCCCCTTGCGCGTCCGGGCGTTGGTCGAAGTGCGCTGACCACGCACCGGCAGACCGCGCCGATGGCGGATGCCACGGTACGACTGGATCTCCTGTAGACGGCGGATGTTCATCGCGATCTGGCGGCGCAGATCACCCTCGACGCGGTACTCGCGCTCGATGATCTCGCGCAACCGCGCCACCTGGTTCTCGGTCAGTTCGGAGACCCGAGTGCGAAGATCAATCTCCGCGAGTCCCAGAATCACCCGACCGTTCGCCAGTCCGATGCCGAAAATGTCCGGCAGTGCATACTCGACCCGCTTATCTCGCGGCAGGTCAACGCCAGCAATACGTGCCATATTCTAACTTCCTACCCTTGCCGTTGCTTGTGCTTCGGGTTGATACAGATCACGCGCACGACGCCCTCGCGCTTGATCACCTTGCACTTGTCGCAGATTTTTTTGACGGATGCCCGTACTTTCATCGTTTTAACCCTTTCCCGTTTCCACTCCGCCCCGCGTTGATCGCCGTACGAAGCGCGGGCTTGTTTATTTGTACCGATATAAGATGCGTCCGCGCGTCAGGTCATAGGGAGACAACTCCACTAAAACCCGGTCGCCGGGAAGAATACGAATAAAGTTCATCCGGATCTTGCCGGAAACGTGCGCGAGCACTTCGTGCCCCGACTCCAGTTTAATCTTAAACATGGCGTTCGGCAGGTTCTCGGCGATCACGCCTTGCACCTCGATGCCCTGCTCTTTGCCGTCGTCCGCGGGCTCCGGCGCGGGGGCACCGCCCCCACCCCCGCCAGGACGCCCGCCGCCGGGCCTACCCCCGCCGGGTCGCCCACCGGGACGTCCACCACCGGGCCTACCCCCGCCAGGCCTCACCCCGCCAGGTCGCCCGCCGCCGGGTCTCGCTCCGCCATATCCGCCACCACCGGGTCGTCCAGCCATAGGCTATTCGTGCTTCGCTCCTTCAAGCACGCTACCGTACCGCCGCGTCGGGCGTCATGGAAACTCCATGCGGGACCGGCGCGCCGAACGGCAACGTCAAAATGTCGGGACCGCGCTTGGTTATCGCGACCGTATGTTCAAAATGCGCGGACAGGTTGCCATCTTTCGTGACCACCGTCCACTTGTCCGGCAAGGTTACCGTTTCGCGCTTGCCCGCGTTCACCATCGGCTCGATGGCGATCGTCATGCCGTCTATCAGGCGAACCCCTTGACCCGGCTTGCCGAAGTTCGGCACTTCCGGGCCTTCGTGCAGGTGTCGCCCCACGCCATGCCCGACGAGTTCCCGCACAATGGTGAAACCCGCCGCCTCCACATACCGCTGGATGGCCGATGCCACCTCCCCGATACGCGCCCCTACCTTCGCCTTCGCGATTCCCTGGTACAGTGCCTCGCGCGTCACGCTCAGAAGCCGTTTCGCTTCCGCCGAAACCTCACCGACCGGGATCGTGATCGCCGCGTCCGCGATGTACCCGCCGCGCGTGCAGGCGAAGTCGAAAGACACCAAATCCCCCGACACCAGAACGCGCCCGTCGGGGATGCCATGCACCACCGCCTCGTTCACGGAGATACACGCCGCCGCCGGGAAGTTGTTATATCCCAAAAACGTCGGCACGCCGCCCCGCTCGCGGCAAATCGTTTCCGCCAAATTATTCAGGTCCGCCGTGGTCGTCTCACCCGGTACCACCGCTTTTTCCACGGCCTCCAGCACTTCCGCCACGATACGCCCCGCCGCCCGCATCTTCTCAACATCGGCGGCAGACTTGCGCACAATCATCGAGTATACCAAACTTTCTTCCGGGGTGCAAGCCGATCTTCGACGCACCCGATACCTACGCGGAAAAGCGTTTATCTCCGGCCACCTAACGCGGCCAGAACGCGCGCGAACACTTCCTCTTCCGTGCCCTCGGCGTCCACCGGCAACAGCATCGCGCCCGCCTCGTAGTAGCCGAGGAGCGGCTTCGTTCGCTCCTTGTAAAGGCCTAGGCGCACCATAATATGCTCGGGCAGATCGTCCTCGCGCACCGACAAGCCGTGCAACCCGCACACATCACACACTCCGGCGGCCTTCGGCGGGGACAGTTTCGCGTTATATGTTTCGCCGCAACGCGGGCAAGTTATCCGGTTCCCCAGCCGCTCGATGATCTCCGCCTCGCCGATCACAAGCGCGACCACCGCCCCCAGCCTCTCCCCCCGCCCCGCCAGAAACTCGTCCAGCGTCCGCGCCTGCCCAACGGTGCGCGGGTACCCGTCCAGCACGAACCCGCTCGTTGCGGACGGCTCGCTGAGTTCACGTAGCATCAAAGCATTCGCGGTATCGTCCGACACCATCTTGCCGTCATTGATCGCGCGTGCCGACGCGGTCACCACGCCGTCGCCGCCCGTCGCGATGATCCGGCGCAACAGATCTCCCGACGAAAGGTGGGGAACCCCGAAGTGCGCGGCGAGCCGCGTCCCCTGTGTCCCCTTCCCCGCGCCGGGCGGTCCCGTAATCAGCAGACGCACCGGCTATGCCGCTTTTCGCACGCCGGAGTACGACTTCGCGCCGGTCTGCGCCGCGCCCGCGCCCGCCGGTCCCGACGGCGTGCGGATGAACCCCTCGTAGTTGCGCATAGCCATCTGCGCCTCAATCGCCTGCATCGTTTCCAACGCGACGCCGACCACGATCAGGAGCGACGTCCCGCCCACGAGCGAGAACGTATGAATCCCCGTCCACGTCGGTGCCCAGTACTGGATCAGCGAGATCACCGCGAGGAACACGGCACCGGCGAGCGTGATGCGCGACAGCACCTTGTCCAGGTACTCGGCGGTCGGCTTGCCGGGCCGAATTCCGGGGATCAGCGAGCCGTACTTCTTCAGGTTATCCGCCATATCATGCGTGTCATACTGCATGGCGACGAAGAAGTAGGTGAAGAACAACACGAGTGCCGCGAACATCAGACTCGCCCAGATGCTACCGCCCGGCTGTAACCAGTCTTTGGCCTGTTGAAGCCAGAGGATCTTCGGGAAGAACTGCGCGATCGTCACCGGGAACAACTGAATGCTCATGGCAAAGATAACCGGGATCACGCCCGCTGTGTTCACCTTCAGCGGCAGGAATGACGTCCCCGCCTGGCTCATCCGGGTGCCCACGATACGCTTCATGTGGTGAACCGGGATCTTGCGCACGCCCTGGGTCATGTAAATGACGCCCACGATGGATGCGAGGAACAGCGCGAGCGTCGCGATGACGCCGATGATCTTGGTCGGGTCGGAGGCGACGAGTTGCGCGGTCTGCACGACCTGGCCGGGGAGCGAGACCATGATGCCGACGAAGATCAGGAGCGAGATGCCGTTCCCGATGCCCTTCTCGGTCATCTGCTCGCCGAGCCACATCAGGAACATCGTGCCCGCAGTGAGCGTGATCACGACCACCAGCAGGTTCGCGATGCCCGGCACCAGGACCGACTGCGAGGTGAGAAGTTTGTACAGGCCGAACGCCTGCAATATGGCGAGGCCGACAGTGGCGTAGCGCGTGATCTTGTTGATCTGCTTGCGCCCCGAGTCGCCCTCCTTCTGCATCGCTTGCAGTTGCGGGATGGCGACCGTGAGGAGCTGCATGATGATCGAGGCGTTAATATATGGCATGACGCCGAGCGCGATCACCGAAAACTTTTTCAGCGCGCCGCCCGAGAACATATCGAGCGCGCTGAGTGCCCCCGTGCCGACCAATCTCTGGATCGCCTCGTGGTTAACACCCGCCGCCGGTACGTGGAGTGCCACCACGTAAACCGCGAACATCAGAAGCACGAACTGAATGCGCTTCCGAATATCCGGCACTTGCATCGCCGCTACCAACTTGTCGAGCATGGTTTTACAAAACTCCTAAACAGATTTAACTACGGGAACACGAAGGACCCGAAGTCGGAGTGCCGCCCAACGGCAAACCCCTACCCCCTCCGCGTCCTTCGTGTTCCCGTAGTTAAACACTCCGAACCCGGATTATTTGGCCCGCGCCGCAGCCTTCGCCGCGCGCCGCTCGGCGGTGACTTCCGCCGCCGCGCGGTTCACTATGCGTCGCTCGGCGATGCCTTCCGCCACCGTACGGCCCGCCGCGATTACCTGCGCCGAACCGCCCTTTTCGGCGATCATCACTTCGGCCGCGCCGCTGAACTTCGCGGCGTGAATCGTCAGGCTCTTGGTGAACACACCATCCGCCAATATCTTTACGGGAAGTGTGGTGTCTTTTATTACACGATGCTCCAGTAAAAATTCCGCCGTGATCTCGGTGCCGTTCTCGAACTGCTCCAGCTCGGAGATATTGACGATCTGGTAGTGCGTCTTATAGCGGCCGTTGTTGAATCCGCGCGACGTTAGGCCCGTTCCCAGACCACGTTGCTTCGGCAGGCGGCGATGGAGCGGGGTTTGTCCGCCCTCGAAGCCGATCTTGGACTGACCCCGCGCCTTGTCACCCTTGTGGCCGCGCGTGGACGTCTTGCCGTGCCCGGAGCCGGGACCACGCCCGATTTTCTTGCGCCGCTTGACCGAACCCGGGGCGGGTCGTAAATCTGTCAGGTTCATTATTTAACCTCCCCGGCGGTAATTCCCGCCGCGTCCGTCGCGGACACCGCCGCGACCTCCTCGAAAACGACCAGATGACGGACCTTGTGGATCATGCCGCGGATCGCCCCGTTGTCGGTTTGTACCACCGAATGGCGGATCCGGCGCAGACCCAGAGCACGAACCGTCAAACCCTGCGACTTTTCGTACCCGATCGCGCTACGTACCTGCGTGATTTTAATCTGTCCCATTTATTATGCCGCTCCTTCCGCGAGTGCGCTTTCCATGGTCGGGATCAGAACCGGATCCGCGACCGCGACAGGCGCGGTGACTGGCTCGACGATCGCCGACACCACCGGCGCGCCGATGGTGGAACCACGCCGCACTTCCTCCACGGTTTTGCCGCGCAGGAGGGCGACGTCCTGGATAGTGCGCAGTTTCTTCAGCGCGTTGATGGTCGCCCAGGCGTTGTTGATCGGGTTGTTCGACCCGATGGACTTCGCTAGAACGTCCCGGACGCCCGCCGCTTCGAGCAGGATGCGCACCGCGCCGCCGGCCACCACGCCGGTACCCGGCGCGGCCGGCTTCAAGAGAACCGTGGTCGCGCCGTGCTCGGCGAGCACTTCGTGCGGGATGGTACCGTCCACCATCGGCACGAGGATGAGCTGCTTTTTCGCGTCCTCAGTGCCTTTGCGGATCGCGTCGGGGATCGCGCGGGCTTTGCCGAGACCGGCACCCACGTGCCCTTCGCCGTCCCCGACCACGATCAGCGAGGACCAGGACATGGTGCGCCCGCCCTTGTTAGTTTTCTGGACCTTGTTTGTACGAACGATACGCTCACCCAGATTAAGCGAATCGGCATTGATGCGTGCCATTGTTTTGCTCCCTAGAAGTCCAGTCCGCCTTCGCGCGCGGCGTCAGCCAGGGCTTTGACTCGCCCATGATAAAGGTAACCGCCCCGGTCGAAAACCACCTTCTCGACCCCAGCGGCTTTCGCGCTCTCCGCGATCAGTTTCCCAACCACGATCGCGCCCTCAATGTTGCCGCCCTTGATGCCCTCGGCTTTCAGCGAGGAAGCGGACGCGAGGGTGTGACCGATGGTGTCGTCAATCACCTGCGCGTATATATGTAGCCCGGAGCGGTAGACCGCGAGACGAGGCCGCGTCGGCGTCCCCTCGACCCGCTTGCGGATGCGTGTGTGGATTCGGTTGCGAATCACTTTACGTTGAACGTTCATTTTGTTTCCTGCTTCGTTTCCGATGTGCGGTTAGGGGGAAGGGCTATGCACCGATCCCCAGCCGCCGCGGGGAAATATCGGCGGCGGCATCAACGAGCATGACCCGTCAACCCCGCCGCGAACCATCATCCCTTACTTTTTCTTCGCCCCGCCCTTGCCGCCCTTCGCGCCAGCCTTGCCCGACTTACCGGCCTTGCGGCGGATGACCTCGTTGCTGTAGCGGATTCCCTTGCCCTTGTATGGCTCGGGTGGGCGCACCTTGCGGATCTCGGCGGACTGTTGCCCGACAACTTCTTTGTCAATCCCCGCGACCGTGACGACAGGCAGACGGCTTCCGGGGTCCTGCGCGACCGAGAACGTGATGCCCTCTTTCGGCTCGACATGCACGGGGTGCGAGAAGCCGACGTTGAGCTGCAAATTCTTGCCGTTGACCTGGGCGCGGTACCCGACGCCGGTCATGTTCAGGATCTTCTGAAAGCCGGTAGATACTCCCGTCACCATGTTAAAAAGCAGGGTGCGGGTCAAACCGTGTAGGGCGCGGTGCCGGTCCTGGTCGGTCGGCCGCTCGACGCGGGCGACCGCGCCCTCGACCACGATCTTCATTTCGGGCGAGAACTGCCTGATCAAACTGCCCTTGGGGCCCTTGACCGTGACGCGACCGTCGGCCTCGGCGCTTATAGAAACGCCCACCGGGACCGCGATGGGTTGTTTTCCGATTCGTGACATAATTCGTGGTTACTCCCCCTGACGCAAGCGTATGCGCCGGGTCTCGATCACCGCGCGGGGCGCGTCCCGCCCCGAGGGGAGGACGCGCGCCGCGAAAACGATGGGTTGCTTAGTAGATAAAGGCGAGAACTTCGCCGCCGATGCCGAGGCGTTTCGCCTGCTTCCCCGTGATCACGCCCTGCGACGTGGTGAGGATGGCTACACCTAGGCCACGTTGCACGACCGGGATCTCGTCCGCCTGGGCGTAAACGCGCAGACCGGGCTTAGACACGCGCTTCAATCCAGCGAGTGCCGGTATCCGGCGTTGCCCGACGCTCTGCATGTAGCGGAGCGCGACCTTGATCCGGTTCTGCGGCGTGTCCTGGATTAGCTCATAGCCCTTGATGAAGCCTTCCGCGAGCAGGATGCGCAATACCTCGCGCTTTATCTTGCTGTCTGGCAGTTCCAGAGTGTCGTGGTTCGCCGCCGTCGCGTTGCGCAGACGTGTTAAAAGGTCGCCGATAGGATCGGAGATTACCATTGGTTAATTCCCCTGCTTTCCTAGTACGACGCCTTGCGGACGCCCGGCAGTAGTCCGCGGTGCGCGAACTCTCGGAAGATAATGCGGCTGACGCCGAAGACGCGGATGAAGCCGTGCGCCCGACCGGTGATGGAACATCGGTTCTTGAGGCGCGTCGGGGAGGCGTCGCGCGGCAGTTTGGCGAGGCCTTCGTAGTCCTTCTTATCCTTCAACTCTTTGCGAATCGCGGCGTACTTCGCCACGGTCGCGACGCGGCGTTTCTGCCGCTCTTTCCATGCTTCTCGTGCCATTATTTCCTCCAGTTTCGAGCGCGTTGGCTGTCGCTCGCACTTTGGCGCGGTGCGGAGTCACCTCCGGCCGCCATTGTATGTTGTCAAACAAAGCGTATCAATATCGCCGGTGCGCGGGGCCGCGCGATCCGTCGTCATGACCGGCACACGGTACCACGCTTATCGGCGGGGCGCAAGAAAGGCGGGGAGATTGGATAGTAGATCTGCCGCTTTGATGGCTGATAATGGGACTGAACAGCGCAACGCTTAAACGACGCCATCAGAAATCCCCCCCGACGCGCGATCTAGCTGCGCGACCAGGCTGTCCGCGACCAGTTCGGACGCGATGGCGTTTATTGTGCCATCCGTCCACGCGCCGGTTCGGTTGGCGTGCACGGCGAAGGAGAGCACCGGGGGAACACCGGGCGCGAGCGTCAACTCCAGGGTGCCCGAGTCGCGTCCGCTCTTCCCGTGCCAGTGGACGCAACCCGGTACCCCACGTAGCGTCCCGACGAGCGTGACCCGCAATCCGACCGTTGCTAACGCCGTCGTGACTGCTAACTCGGCCTCCAGCATCGTGGTTCCGTGATGAAAGACGAGGGATGTTGGCGTCTCGCGAGCAGGGCATCCAGTCTCACGCTCCATCATCTACTCGGATTTATCGCTCGTAGGCGGCGCGATAACAGGAGGCGGTCCCGCGACAACGGGAGGCGCGACCGGGACAGGTGGGGCGGGCGGTACGGCATACACTTGTGGTGGAGGCACCGCGTGTGCCTGTGGTGGCACCACGTGCGCCTGGGTCGTTTTCACGACGTCTTTCGCCGCGCCCCACAGCGACGACACCCCCTGCATCGCCGCCCCCGCAAGCCCCGCGCCCGGCGATTGCCCACCATTATTAGCCGGCGCGGGGCCTGCGGGCGGCGCGTCCGCCGTCGCGAAGCCGCACTTCGGGCAGAACTTCGTGCCGGGCGCGAGTTTCTCGCCGCAACGGGGGCAGGGCAGGAACGAACCCGTCGCCATACGCTCCGGGTGCAGATCCTGACCGCACTCGGGGCAGAATGACACCGAGGCGGACGTCATCTTCTTGCACTTCGGGCACTTGATGCGCTGCCCCATCTGGTACGTCCCCGACATGTCGCGCGGGAAGTCGCCCGATAATATTTGCGCGTAGGCACCGCTCCCCTCCCATTCGTCCAAGCCTTTCGCGCGATGAATGACCTGCGGGTGGTCGAGTTGCCAGTTATACATCACGAACAGCAACGCCTTCGACAGCCCTTCGAGACCGGCCATCTGCGAATGGTTACGCGCCTGCTCCAAAAACGCGTCCAGGTTTGCCTCGCTATCGAAGCGCGTCGAGCCGCCCCCGAGCTTCATCAGAGCGGACAGCGCGACGCGCGAGTCCTGCGCGACGAGCAGCCCCGCCCGGTCGCAACTCATTTCCGCCTGGCGCATCCACTCGTAGAACGCCGCGACCAACCCAATTCCGGCGAGCTGCCCTAAACCCAGCGTCGCCTGCCCGAGCATCTCCAGGAGCGGCATCAGCATGCGGCCAAGCTCCTGGTACAGCACGTGTCCCGCCTTGATGTGTCCGCACTCGTGCCCGATCACGAAGAGCAGCTCCTCGTCGGTGAAGTGCCGGACCAGCGCGGAATGCAGAACGATGAAGGTGCGGTCGGTGCCCGACGTGTACGCGTTGAACACCTCGCTCTGGTGAATATACAATTCCGGTTCGGTGATCGAGAGTATCTCGCACGACTCGCGGAGCATCCGGTGCAGAGTCGGGAACTGGTTCGGCCCGCAACGCACCGATTCCGCCGAGTTGCGGGCGTACGAGATCTTGTCGAGTGCCATCTCGTTGAACTTGCGCAATATCTGCGGCAACAGCGGTATCTTCTGGATGTTCTCCAGGGCGGCGCGGTCGGTGTCGCTGACGAACGCCGAGGCACTCAGGTTGTCGAGTCGGACGCGGTCACGGGCGTCCCAAGCGATGGTATTGGTATCGAGAATCACGCGCCTATTTTACCCCAATTGTTCGCGCGGCGTCACGCCCGCGCGACGACGCCCTTCGACTTCCCCACGGGACGTGTCATCACCCCGCGTCCCCCTCGCCGCCGACGACCTCCACCCCATCCTCCGCCTGGAAATCGTAGGCGTCGCCATGGGATATATGATCGGTTGCCTTCTCCGTGAAGCGGACATGGTAGCGCAGATCGGGATGACTGACATACCCCTCCGACCCGACCGGGAGCGTTACCCCGCCGGACGTTCGGAACCAGTCAATCCAGTGGATTAGGGCGATCATCGGTCGCGGGGTTTGCGTGCGGTTCGGCATCCCGGCGTGCCACAAACGGCTGTCGCGGATGACCACCCCGCCGAGCGGCACCGTTGGCTGAAGCGGAGCGGCGATTTGCCGTTGCGCCGCCAGCATCTCCTCCGGCAGTGTCAGCCCTTGAAGATCCTGCGGTATCGTGACCGTGTGCGAGCGCGGGTACAGTTCTATCGAGCCGTTCTCCGCGCTCATAGGGACGACGGGTATGTTGACGATAAACCCGTAGGCCGGATGATCGGACGACTGGCCGGGCCACAGCGACGCGAAATCGAAATGCACCGGCTGACGGTGTTCGCTCGGCATAGCGGTATTGCCGGAGTAGAAGTTGCAGAACTGCCCGCGCCCGAACGCAGCCTTTGTCACCTGTATCACCAGGTCGTTGACCAGGATGTCGCGGAACAGGTACGGCTCGAAAGGGGGCGCGGTTTGTTGCAGGTTATCGGTCACCCAGTTGAACGGGGCGTCCGCGCGCTTCAAGATGAGTGGAATATCTTCGAGCATCCGCTCCTGGATTCGCAACAAATGCCCGGTGTCCAACGCGTTACTCAGCACCACGAACCCTTCGGTGCGCAGAGCCTCCACGACGGCGGCGCAATTCTCCGGCGTCAGTGCCCCTGTTAGTAGCTCCGCCGGCGAAGCCGTTATCTCGTTCATATATTTCTTTCCCTGTGGCAATCCAACATGGTTGCAATCCAACATGCCGCGCGAGTAATAATTACGCTATCGCGGCACCGCGTCCAGCGCAATGCTTGGTGGCGCTACGTCGCGACGTCGTTGCACGCGCTCTTTTTCACGAACCGTGTCTTCCCTCGTTTCGCGCGGGATGCGCCAAAAAAAACTTGAAAGCATCCCCGACATATGATACAATAGAATCGTTTGGCAACGTAGCTCAGCTGGTTAGAGCATCGGATTCATAACCCGAAGGTCACGGGTTCAAGTCCCGTCGTTGCTATTTACCGGTATATATTGACGCCCCTTGATGCGAATCAAGGGGCGTCTTTTAATGTCTCGTGCTGGATCATACCGCCCACCCCGCCCCCGTTAGCACGCGCCCGTAGCGACGGAGGGGGTCCTACTTGATGACCAACTCATCCTCGCTTGGAGTCGCGTGGATTTCGGAGAACTGCGCGAGAGCCGCTTCCAGATCGTCCATGATCTCCCGCGCCAGCACGTCGGGGGCGGGCAGGTTTGCGGAGTCCTCCAGGCTCTCGTCGCGCAACCAGAATATGTCCAGACTCACCTTGTCGCGGGCGATCAGTTCGGCGTAGTCGTAGGCACGCCAGCGTCCCGTGAGGTTCGCGTCGCTCCACGTCTCCGCCCGCTCGTGGCGGTTCGCGGCGTTGTAGACGGACACGAACTCGTCGAGGTCGGCGCGCTTGAGCGGGCGGGTCTTGAGCGTGAA
>JAYUUO010000193.1:0-10447 GCA_043754515.1 Armatimonadota bacterium | reverse complement strand
GGGGATCGAGAGGGTGGTCGTCCCGCTGGGTCTGGCCGCAGGCAAGATCACTGTGTCGAGAGTTCACGGGGACGCGTATTACGACACGAATCTGAGTGATCTCGCCGCGAACGACAGTGCCGTCATCACAGGGACACCGACGCAGGAGTTCGTGTCCGGGCGAACCCACTTCGTCCGATACCATGTCCCTGACCTGTTCGACAACGACCCGAACGAATACGTCGTCGAGGAGTGGACCGTCGGCTCCTTCGCGGTGACGGGGGTGCTCAACAGCCCGGCGGGGTTCGGCATCACGGTCGGCCAGACGATACGGGTTGCTGAGCCGGTCGGGCTGGTTGACTACGGTAGCGGAGGGTTCATCAAGTCCGTGATAGAGGACTGCGCGGAGTTGAAGAGCGGTGCCAGCTACGTCCTGTTCGTCGCAAAGGAGACGGATGGCACCTACACCTTGGACAACCTGAACCAGGGGCGTTTCAACACGGACGGCACCGACCCCGAGGACGAGATCGGCGGCGGAGTCTCTCCCGATGGCATGAAGAGTGATAAGCAGTCGTTGCGCGACGAGTTGACGGCGCAGTACGGCGTGGCATTCAGCACACTTCCAGGCGCGGATATCATAGGCCGGGGACAGATCCGCTCCGGTGGCTCCGACGGGAGTGCGTGCCCGCGCGGTTGCATGTTGCTACAGACGCGGGTGAGCGTTCCGCAACCGGCGGGTACGTCTGTCCAAGCGGAGAAGCAAGCGGGTGACGGAACCTGGGCGGTAGTTGGCATGAAGTCCGTGCCTGCGGAGGCACAGACCGCGACCAGCCCGGTGGAGTTTTACGTCCCGCTCCCCGGCTACAACAGCGGCTCGTATCGCGTCCGCGTCATCGGGAATGGGCATACCTCTAACTACTCGACTCAGTACAACGTGCCGTAAGCGATAAAGCGGCAATCTAGAACGTTCGCCTGACAGGGTGGCGTACAGGGGCGGGGTGATCCCCGCCCGCTCCCGGCATGTATGGAGACAGCGTCTCGGGCGGCGGGAATACCTGCCGCCCGTAGTCCCCAGCGCATACCTACTTGCTACCCGCGAGCGCGGCCTCAAGCGTCGCCGCGAGCCGATACCCCGCCTTCGCGACCGCGACCATCGCCGTGTCCCGCGCTTCGCGGGCGTATGCCGCGTCCGGCATCTCGTCGCGCGTCAGGTGGGGGTACACGCGGCTGACCGCGACCTCCGCCCCTTCCCTGTTCCACTGCCCGAACTGCCCGGTCTGGACCAGGCCCTCGCGGTCGAAGATCGGCTTCGGGAGCGAGAAGGTCGCCACCCGCGCGATGCGCCCGATGCGTGCTTCCTTGTCCTCGCCCGGTTGCGCGGGGTACGCCGTGTCGGGGATACCGTCCCAGTAGCCGTGCAGGTTCGGGATGCGCTCCGCGCCTGGCGTCTCCTTACCCAGCTTGAACCGGTTGCCGCCCTGGTCGCCGTCCGGGTCGAGTTCCGTGACGCGGGCAACGTTATGAAGAGGCATGTGGATGTCGCCGACTAGATGCTCCAGCCACGCGATGGCCACGGCGCGGTCGCCCGCCGGGGCGTTGATGTCGGCGAGCAGGGTTGATTGCGTCGCGAGTTCGCTCAGCGCGTTCTCGGGGGCGTTCTTCTTGTCGGTCCGCTCCTTGACCACGCCCGTCGCCGCGTCCTGCTCGAAAAATAGGTCGTAGTAGTGCCAAGGGCCGTGGTGGTACTTCGCGTTGCGGGTCTTCTCCGCGTCGGTCTTGTTGGCGCGCATCAGGTCGGGCCAGGTCGCCGCCGACTCGAACAGGGCGCGGTCCGCGTCCGCCTTCGCCATCCCCGGGGCAGGGCGCAGGTTCGCGAGGTCGGCGTCGCCGGGCGCGGCGTCGAGCAGGGCGGTGATTTTGGCCCGCGTTTCGGGCCTCATGTTGTCCCACGCGATGCGGGCGACGACTTTATGGCCTATGTCGCCCCAGGCGTAGGCGGGGCGCGGCGCGAGCGCGGCGGCCGCCAGCACGCCGAATGCGGCGACAAATACAGTACAATATTTCATAAAAACAGATAATTCCTTCTTCAGTGACAAACCGGGCGGGGCGAACGTCCAACTGAACGAGCGGGGAGAACGTTCCCGCGCGAACGAAGAATGAGTACCGCCGCCGCTATATTATCCGATTCCACGCCGCCTCTGCTTTCGCTCGAAGGCGGCGACCTGTGGGAACGGCTCCGTATCAGGCCGCGAACCGCCGCGCGGTCCCCCGAACCGGCGTACCTCGCGCCCGCCCGAGTGGGAGACGAGGGCGCGCTCGCCCTGCTTTACGCCGAGTTCCGCGAGCCGGTCTGGCGGCTCTGCCGCCGACTCCCGCGCCGGGAAGCCGACGCGGAGGACGTGCTACAGGCGACGTTTATCAAGGCGTTCGTCGCACTGCCCCGGTTTCGCGGCGACGCCAGTCTAAATATGTGGCTGTTTCGGATCGCGGTCAACGAGGCGAACACGCTCCTGCGCCGCGATGGGGCGACTCTCGACCACGTAGGCGATATTCCCGAGGACGAGCGGCCCGTGCCGGGCGTGATGGACGACGCCGAGCGGGTCGCGGCGCGCTGTCTTCTCGCCGCGCTCAAGCCGGACTCCCGCGTGATCCTGGTGCTACGCTACTGGGAGGAATTGTCGTACGACGAAATCGCGGGCGTGCTGGCCCTGCCGCTCCCCGCCGTCAAGATGCGCCTGCACCGGGCGAAAGAAGCGTTCCGCGCGCTTTACACGGGGGCGGGGGAACCCGAATGACTCCTGACGACTGGGTTGGGGGCGGCTACGAGACGCGGCGGCACCCGTCGCGCCGCTGGATGGCGCGCGGGCGAGCCGACTGCTCGCGAACGCATTACAGGCGACACGGGCGCGTCGCCGCGCGTCACGCTACCTGGGCCGCGCGTCACGCTACCTGGCCTGGTGGGATCCGTGGACGCGGCGAATCGCGCTGGTCGCGGTCGTTCTGTTCGCGCTCCTCGCGTCGCCGCGCCCGCTCCCAGAGCGAGCGGTCGTCGCCGTGAGTGTTCGGGAAAGTCCGGCACAGCATATTATCGCCTATTCTGGAAAAATAGAATCATGTACCGAAGCACCAACCGCCGTCTGGGAAAAGGCGGCGGTTCGGGAAGGGTTCCGGGTCGGAAGGCTCCCGGCGACGCGGGTCGCGTCCGTTCCGCGTCATCGGCATCGGCCCCGTCGCCGCGCGTTCCCGTCGGGCCGTGTTCGCGAACTGGACCTCGCCATTCGGGGACGCGTCCCCACCGCCGCGAACGATGCCCCGCGAGAACCGTGGGAATACGTCGCAGACGGTCACGGGGCCTCGCCCGTCCATTCTCGTTCTCTGCCGGAGCAGTCGGCGAAGCCCGGATCAGGCGATGGGATCGGAGACGAAGGGCATTTGTACGTTTCCGTAACGCACGGGGGATGCCCCGCCGCCGAACGCCGCCGAGGGGTTGCGCGTCCATGTCGCGAGGAATGTCTCCGGCGACGTGCCGGGGAGTGCCGAAGCGACGAGCCTTTTGACTGCTCGTGATGTGCCGGGATCGGCCGGTAAGCCTCAAGTTCCCGTGTGGGCGCACGTCCACGTTCGTAGCGGCGAGGAGCCGGTGATGGTGCTGACCGCGCTACGGTGAGCCGTGTTGAAGTTACCTGACCGCACCGCTCGCGTCATCCCCTATCCAACCTGCCGCCGCCGAGCCGTTCCCCGCTGGGCGCGTCCCCCACGACATCACCACCATCCGTGGAGTCAATACGCGGCTGGTCGAGGTACGGGCCGCGAACACCCTGGGCGATTACGTCGGCTTCGCGCCGCGCGGCACTTTTCTGCCGGACACCGCGCCGTACGACCCCTACGCAGGCGGGTTGGGCAATAACACTGTTCCAGCGGGTACCCGAGCGTACCGCTTCGCGGTGCGCATGGACGGCCTGCCAGAGCACGCGTCTTGCATGATCGGTACCACGCCGGGCGGGTTACGCGGGGAGCTAGCCGGTTCCTCCGAAGGAGTGGCTCCCGGTAGTCGCGACATCGCGTGCAATGAATGGTACGCCCTCGATCAGCACCGAACCACCGCCGATGTGTACGCGGGGATCGCCTTCGCGGATGACGCGCGGATCGTGGCACAGTTCCCGGCGCGGATGAGGCCGCGTGGCACGCGTTCCCAGTGACCCACGCGGTTGAGGCAACGCGGCAACAGGCATCGGCTACCCCCGGCGTTTACCGCGAGGTTGCGCACGCCACGCGCGCCTATGTGACCCACCCGCAACTCGCCCGGAATAAGCCGAACGTGATAGTGATTACGCGGCCGTACCGCGACGGCAGTGACTTCCCAGGCTAGGGGGGACAGACGGAGACGCGGATCCGCGTTTCCGTGTCGATGACGTGGCGCGGCAACTGCCAGCGGCTAGCGTTGTTCGCGGATACGCGAGACGGGAGGCGCGTCGAGTTCGGTCCGTGCAGGCAAGACAACGACGCGGTTCGTCGCAACGTCGAACTCATATGGAGTAGCACGAAAGTGTCACCGGGCGATGTGAGCGCGGTGTCGCGCGGGTGATGCCGGGTGTGTGAGCGTGCGCGGGGACGCGCGGGCGTGGACAATTTATTGTCCGCTCACCCGCCGCGGACAACCCACCACCCACCCCAGTCCCAAACCAACAAAGTATACTCACTGTCTCGCCGTCACAAGTGATATAATCAACCCATGCCCTGGCGTGTCAAATATACGCGGATGCTAGGCGTTGTTAAGGAGGAGGGCCACCGCGTCACCGCGCCGCGCCGCGCCCTGCTCCGAGTCTTCGCCGAGACCCACGAACCGCTCTCGATTCAGGAACTATATTCCCTCGTCAACCCCGGCTTAGATAGCCCGGAATCGGGCGGCCCCGCGTCGGCGGGAGAGGAAATCAACCTTGTGACTGTTTACCGGTTCGTCAACCTTCTGGTGAGTCTCGGGCTCGTACGGCGCGTCGAGTTCGGGCAGGGGTACTACCGGTACGAGCGCGAAGAGCCGCAAGAGAGGGTGCATTGTCACCACGTCGTCTGCCGTCAGTGCGGCAAAGTTGAGCAGTTCGTGGGGTGCGACCTATGCGGGCTGACGGACCGCCTCGAAGCCGAGACCGGTTTCTGGCTCGAGAGGCACCGGCTGGAGTTTTTCGGGGTCTGTCTTGTGTGTCAGGAGTCCGTCGTCGCCCGCGACAGAACCCCGCCACACACCGGCGGATCCCACGACACCGCGCGGTCGGATCGTCGCCCGGCCCCCGCTTAAACGGACGGTGAGCCGCATCCGGTCGGTGAACCGTTTCCGCCCGCGATCGCCTACGGCCCGCCGCGTCCCACGAACATACATCGAATTGCGAGGTACCTATGACGAGATCGCCCTATTTTCGGGCTTCGGGACGGACTCCGCTGATCGTCGGCGCGGTGCTCTGGTGCCTGTGTCTCCAGTTTTTCGTCTGCGAGCAGATCGCCCGCCATGCGTGGACGACGCCGTATAGTTGGACGCGGAACTACATCAGCGACCTCGGCGCGATCCGTTGCGCGAACCGCCCCTCGGGCAGCGCGAATTATGTCTGCTCCCCGCGTCATGACGTGATGAACGGTTCATTCGCGGCGCAGGGCTTGCTGATCGCGGGCGGTGCCGCGTTATTGGGCGGCGCGTTCCCGAAACAGCGGGCGGGCACCATCGGGCGGTCGCTCCTCGGTCTCGCCGGGGCGGGCGTGTTCGCGGTCGGGCTGGTACCCGAAGACACCGTCGGGCCGGTTCATTTGTCGGGCGCGGCGATCCACTTTCTATGCGGGAATGCCGCCCTCGTCCTGCTCGGGGTCGCCGCGCTACGCGCCGCGCACGGAATGAGAGTCGTCCCGGACGCGTTCGCGCGGGCGATCCTCGTTGCCGGGGTAACCGGTCTCGCGGCGACGGTTCTGGTCGGGGTCGGCGTGTATCCCGGCGTAGGGGTCGGCGGCATGGAGCGGATCGCGGCGTACCCGCTCCCCCTGTGCCTCGCGGGGATAGGGGCGTTTCTGCTCGCGGTCCTGCACAGACTACCGCCACGGGAACCTTCGGAGGCACCCCGCGCGTTATAGCAACTATCCTCACTCGGAAGAAAGAAACAACATGAAGCATTTTGGCCTGCTTGCGGGCACCCTTTTACTGATCGGCACGGCGGCGTTCGCAGGCCCTCCGGCTAAGAAGGACATCAAAACGGCACCGACCGCCGCGACACCCGCCACCATCAGTTGCGCCGTGGAGACGGGCAATAAAGTAAACATCAAGGCCGCGACCGCGGCGAAGCGGTACGCCGACTACAAGAGCAACCGGTACTTCTTCTGTTGCGCGGACTGCCCGGAGCAGTTCAAGAAAGACCCCGCGAAATTCGCCAAAAACGCGCACATCAAAACGCCGGTTCTCGCGAAGAAGTAGGCGGGTAGCGGGCGGGATGCCGTTCAGCGCGGCGCGGCATCGTGTGTGCCGCGCCCTGCCTCCGCGCGTCGCGGTTCAGGGCGGGCCGGTAAGTCGGTCCAGAACGGAACGCGGTTTAGTCGGGCGGGGGGCGATAACGGGGGGCGGTGTTACCGTGGGTCCCCGCTCCGTGGGCGCGTACGGCTCAAGGAGTGTCTCCCTTTCCTGTTTCAGTGATTCCATCTGGGCCGTTATTTCCACGATGCGTGTTTCGAGCGACTGGGCATAGGCGATCACGTGGCACAGCCCGCGGCTCTCCGGCGTGGACGCGGCCGCGGCGGCGAGCAACTGATCCGGCAACACGAACACCGGGTCGGATGGCTTGTTGTCACTCGCGACGGGCGTTTGGTTCTCCAGTGTTAGCGGCTCGGCCAGGAACTCGCCGATGCGGGCGGCGCGGGCCGGTTTCAGCACGGTCTCCATCGCGCCGAGTAGCGAGGAAAGGAGGCTGGAGCGGTACAGCAGTGTGTCGTCGAAGTCGCCGGATCGGAGTTGGTAGGCAAACTGCGTGTTTACCACCATCCAATGCGACTTCAGGCCGATATAAAACAGTGTGGCGACCGCCTCGCGCTCCGGCTCGTTATCAATGTCGGCGAGTACGTGCAGGAGGTGATCGCGCAACCCGACGACGTGATCACGGACGTCGCCGCGCCGCGCGGGGGTGGAATCGGTCCAGTTCGCAAGTGCCTCCGTCCAGGCACTGGTCAGTTCGGGGCCTGTCAACGCGGCAATCAGTAAGTCTGTGTTGGTGGCGTCGTCACCGACGCCGAGGCTTGTCATAAGCTTATAGTCAATAATCTCGTCCATGGTTCTTCGTGTTCTAATGTCCGCTACCCTTTTAATCATCGGCAAGCGGCGCGGTTCTGGTTAGGATACGCTCGTATGCGGCTCGGTATCTCCCGCCCCGTGGCGATATTATACAGCGGAATCCGCCGCGACACGGGATCGCTCCCGGACCTGTCGGGTGTCACTTTAATGCACAAACCAGAAGACGCGACAGACAGCCCCTCCCCGAAAAACACGGCGGACACTCCGTCGGCGCATCGTCCCGCCCGCGCCGTCGCGCTGGACGCGCTACGCGGGCTGGCGGTTCTGATGATGGTCTTTTCCGGCATCATCCCGTTCGACAAGCCCCTGCCGCGCTGGATGTACCACGCGCAGGAGCCGCCGATCTGGAATGGTACGGAGATAAGCCACGTCTTCAACCCGCGTCTCCCTGGCATGACCTGGGTGGATCTCGTTTTCCCCCTGTTTCTGTTCGCGCTCGGTGCCGCGATCCCGCTCGCGCTCGCCGGTCGCCTTCAGAAAGGGATGAGTGTCTGGCAGACGGTGGGCGCGATGGGGCAACGGCTGGCGTTGCTCGGCTGGTTCGCCATCTACCTGCAACACATCCGGCCGTACACGATGCGCGGCAACCCGGACGTGACCACCTGGGCGGTATCGCTCCTCGGGTTCGCGCTGCTGTTCCCGATGTTCACGCGTCTGCCGTCCGGTTGGCGTCCCGGCTTCCACTGGGCGACGCGTTTCCTGGGTTTTGGCGGCGGGGTCGGCTTGCTGTTCTGGCTGTCGGCGCGGCAGTACCCGGCGGGCGGCGGCTTCCGCCTCGACCGGAGCGACATCATCCTGATCGTGCTCGCGAACATGGCGTGCTTCGGCACGGGAGTATGGCTTGCGACGCGGCGCAGTCTGGTCGCCCGGTTCGGCGTGCTCGCCCTGCTGTTCGCCCTGCGCCTCGCCTCGGGCACAGACGGCTGGGTACACACGCTCTGGGACTATTCGCCGGTGCCCTGGCTGTTTGAGTGGGACTACTTGAAGTACCTGTTTATCGTGGTTCCGGGAACGGTGGCGGGGGATCTAATCGCGGAGTGGGCGCGGGCGCGGGCGGAGGAGGAGCCGCGCCCCCTCGACGGGGCGTGGCGGGCACGGCTTATCGCCTACGTTGCGGTCGCGGTGTCGCTCACGGCGGTGACGCTCGCGGGCCTTGAAGGGCGTCATCTCGTCCCGACCACGCTCGCCGCGCTCGGACTCGGCGCGGGCTGCGTCGCGCTCACCCTGCGCCCGTTGGACGCTACCGGGCGACTGCTCGCGGCACTCTCGCGGTGGGGCCTATACTGGCTGGCACTCGGGCTGGTCGCGGAGCCGTTCGAGGGCGGTATTCGCAAGGACCCGTCCACGATGAGCTACTATTTCGTCTCGTCCGCGCTCGCGCTGTTCCTGCTCGCGTCACTCACGATCGTGGCGGACGGGTTCGGCAAGCGCGTCTGGCTCCGTCTGCTCGAAGGGGTAGGACAAAACCCGATGCTCGCATACGTCGCGATGGCGAACTTCTTGTGGCCCCTGTTCGCGTTCGCGTATCCCTTGTATGAGCGAACAGGCTGGCAAATCGCACTGGATCGCGCGTTCCCGACGCCCTGGCTCGGCGTCGGTGCCGCCGCGCTGGAGACGTTGCTACTCGCGGTGCTGGTCGCCGTGCTGACGCGGCGGCGTTTGTTCTGGCGAACGTAGGGATCGGGGGGGCGGGGACGTTAACGTTTCAGGGGGGCTTGTTTGTGTTCGCGTGCCCCTCCCGGTTGCCGGTGCCCCTCTGGGTTGTTGGTACCCCTCTACCCGCAACAAATGCCCGCTAACCGACATAAATCAGGTAAGTGCTACTTCCGTCGCGAAATAAATAGTATGAACCGCGCCGAAACTCGCTCCCCCGCCCCCGAACTGACCGAACCGCTTGCACGCTACTACGCCGAACTCCGAGCCGTGCCGAAGGGCGCGACACCTGAACTGTCCTACCGCACGCCGCTCGAAAACTTCCTCAACGCCGCCGCGTCCGCGCTCGGTTTCCCTGGTGTCCACTTCACCAACGAAGCTGGGGCAAACGCCCTCGGGCGTCCCGACTTCCAGGCTACGCAAAACAACGGACTATCCGAAGTCGGATATGTCGAGGCCGAAGCCGTTACCGCCGATCTGTCCGCGCTGAAGGGTTCCGCGAAGATCCAGAACGACCGCTTCATCGCCGGACTCCCTAACTTCCTTCAAACGAACCACACCGACTATCGCCTTTAGAATAAAGGCGATACGGTCCCGGTCGCCAGGGTCAAACTACCCGCGTTCGACACACAGACCGCTCTCACCGTCCCCGACGCTGACCGCGACGCACTAGCCGCCCTCCTACTTCAGTTCCTTTCCGACGCCACCGCCTCTGTCACTTCCTCCGAAAATCTCGCGCGGCTTCTCGCCATGCGGGCGAGCCTGTTGCGCGACAACGCGAAGAAACTCCTCAATGCCCATAGCGACAAACTAACCCCGCTCCTCGCGTCCTACCGCGCCGCGCTTTCCACCGACGTTTCGGAAAAGCAGTTCGCCGACCTGTATGCGCAAACGTTCGCCTACGGCTTGTTTCTCGCCTGGATGCGCCACGACGACGACCGCAAGCCATTCGATCAGGCTCAGGCTCTGCGTCTTCTGCCTGAAGCGGTCGCCCCGATCCGCGCCCTGATCCGGTTCGGCCTGACCGACCTGCCCCCCGAACTCGATTGGATCGTGTCCGGCATCATCGGCGACTTAGCAAAAGCCAACCGATCCGCCGCGCTCGGCGCGAAGCAGACCGACGGCAAAGAGCCGATGATCCACTTCTACGAGACGTTCCTGGCCGTGTACGATCCGACGCTCCGCAAAGCCACCGGCACCTACTACACGCCCGAACCCGTCACCGACTTCATAGTTCGCGCCGTGGACGATCTGCTCGCGTCCCCCGGCTTCGACCTGGAAGGGGGGCTTGCAAATCCCGCCGTGCGCCTCCTCGACCCCGCCACCGGAACCGGTACATTCCTCGCGCGTGCGTACCGCCGTGTGAAGGAGCGCATGACCGAGACGGGGGACGCCGCGCTGTTCCCCGACCGCGCCCGAACCCACCTCGCGAAGCACTTCTTCGGCTTTGAACTACTGCCCGCTGCTTACACGCTTGCCCACCTTAATCTGCGAACCCTG
>JAYUUO010000192.1:0-10448 GCA_043754515.1 Armatimonadota bacterium | reverse complement strand
TCGGCACCTCCGGCGTCGTGTTCGCCCACCTTGATGAGGCGATTTTCGATCCGCGTACGATACAAACGTTCTGCCACGCGGTGCCGGGCGCGTATCATCTAATGGGATGCGTCATCTCGGCGGCGGGGTCGTTCGAGTGGTACCGGGACACCTTCGCCCCCGAAATGTCCTACGAGGCGATCACGAACGGTGCCGCGTCAGTCCCCCCCGGTTGCGAGGGATTGCTGTTCGTCCCGTATCTCGCCGGGGAGCGGAACCCGTATTTCGACCCCCAGGCGCGCGGCGCGTTCGTCGGGGCGACGCTACGGACGTCGAGCCGGGACTGGTTCGCGCGGGCCGTAATAGAGGGGGTTTCGTACGGACTGAAAGACCTGATCGTTCTGCTGGAAAGGTCGGGGGCTTCCATCCAGGAGGTGCGCGTCATGGGCGGCGGCATTCGTTCCGACCTGTGGCGGCAGATCCTCGCCGACGTGGTCGCACGCCCTCTGCACCGCGTCAACAACGATGAAGGCCCCGCGTTCGGCGCGGCGTTGCTCGCGGCGGTCGGGACCCGCCGGTTTAACTCGGTGCCCGAGGCGTGCGCGGCGACGATACGCACCACCGACGTGACAATGCCGGATAGGAGCGTTACCGCGTACGAAAAGTACTACCCCGTATACCGTTCGCTTTATCCGGCGTTGAAGGACACGTTCGCCGCGCTCGCCGCCGCGACATGACGGGGGCGTGCTACCTGGTTAAGGCTTCGTTACGACACCAGCCGTGTTAGCCGCGGTGCCGTCAAGGAGGACCGGTTTAACGCCGTCTAGCCTTATCCGCGCCAGGATGTAGGGGGGGTTGCGTAAGTCCTTGCCCTCATGGTAGATGGGCTGACGGTGTAACTGATCCGAGAGCACGTACAGGTAACCGTCACCGGTTATCGCCAGCGTATCGGGCCACAGGAGCCGGTCGTCGCGCACCACGGTCTCCATAGTGCCGTCCGTTTTGCGGCGGGTGATGGCCCTCTTCTCCCAGTCGGTGAAGTAGATGCGCCCGGCGGTGTCCTCCGCCATACCGTCCGACACACCTTTCGGCCCCAGATCCTCGACCATGCGATTAACAGCGTCATCCGAAATACTCTCGTCAGCCAGAGCCGACGTCTTAATGCGGTATAACTTGCGCGATGTAAGTGGGGTGTAGTACAAATACTCGCCGTCGGGGCTGATCGCGATGCCGTCCACCGCCATTCGGAGCGACGCCTTCTGACCCGGCTTCGGGCGTTTGTAAAGTAAGCCTGTCTCCGGCTTGCCGACGAAGCCGGGGTCGGGCTGGGTGGACGGTTGTCCCGCGAGGCGACGCCACGACTTGCCCGACTTTAAATCCACGCAGATGATTCCGCTCGGGGACTTCTCGCCGCTGTCCGTTATGTATGCGATGCCTTCCCCAGTCCCGCGCCGCCCGTCAATACGCAGGTCGTTCAGGTAGGTACCCGCCGGCGCGACTATCGGCGGCAATAAGATTGTTTTCGCGACCGCATTGGTTTTGGTGTCAATGCAAACCAGTTTAGGCGAGAAAGGCCGCACCGGCTTCATGTCCACGGTGCCAGTGTCGAGGATCCACAGGCGGTCCTTCGCGTCCACGATCAGGCCCTGTAGCGATACAAGGTTGACCATCGGGTTGCTCTTGTGCCCGTTCTGAAACGCGCCGATGGAAGGGTATGGCACTTCCTTTCCATCCTTTAGTTCGGCGAGGGTGTAGTCTCCCTTGTCCGCCCAGCGCGGGTAGGAGACGAACCGACGTCCGTCCGAGGTGATGGCGATACCCACTGGCATGATGCTATTAAACTTGAATACGATCTCGAGGTCGGGGGACCGCATGGGACCAGCGGCGAACACTTTCCCGGTTGTCGGCTTACCCACCCGCTCAGGCAACGAGCCACCACTATTCGCGATGACAGGCTTGGTTGTCGCGGCGGGGGGGGCCGCTAAAGCCGTGTCGACCAAGCCACAGCAGACAAGGAAGTAAGCGGCCGAAAAAATTGATCTACGCATTGTTTTCTTTCCCATACGCGGCGGAAACATCAGGGCGTGACGGACGCGATGCGACAGAAGTGCCCCCCGCGCTCGCTACACCAGACCTTCCCCAGAAGATATGACAGTGCCCCCGATTACGCCAGGTAATCGGGGGCAATGAGTGAGTCAAATATTAGATCCGACTGGTCGTCGCATCCGTTGCCTTCAATTCCTCTACCTGCACATCAGTTTTGCGCACGGTATCGGTGATGGTCTCGACGCGCTCGGTCGCCGTCTTGCCGACGGTAACCTCGCCGACCACGCGGGCTTCCTTGGCTACCACCGGCACTTCGCTCCGCTCGGTCAGCTCGACCGTGGTGTTCTGGAACGCGTTGCTCAGGTCGGCGGCGGTCGCTGGACGATCTACTGTCTGGCGGTTCACGGTCACTGCTCCTCGCGCAGAGTAACAGACTCAGACATGGGGGTCTCGACGATACGGGTGTGTACGCGCACCCCGCCGCCCTCGACGGCACGCTTGCCGACCACGATCTGCTCCTCGACTATGGGCACCACCATCGTCTCGCCCGCGTTCACCGTGCGGGACGCGGTACCGATCGCCGCGCTGGCGGTGGTAGCCGCCACGGGGGCCTTGTACGATGAATAGCGGGTCCGCTCCTCATCAATCTGCGCCGGGGTGTAGGCGGGCAGATCCGCGGTGTGGTTCGTGAAGCCGGTCGTCGCATAGTAATCCGTGCGGTGATCCATATCCACCGGACTATACCGGTTCAGGATAGCGGTCGCCTCGTTGGCCCGTGCATCGTCGGCATGTAGCGTGACGAGCGTTCCACCGCGACGGATTCCTTCCGCGTAATGTTCCGCCTCATGGGCGGGAATACCCATCCCGGTCAACCCGCCGAGCACACCGCCAGCGGCCACGCCGAGGGTCGCCCCGCCGAAAAACGCGGCGAGCGGCCCGATAGCCGCGATAGGCCCAATGCCCGGGATGAGCGCGAGGCCGACTGTGGCCGCGAGTCCGGTAAGTCCGCCCATCAGCCCACCCTTCGCGGCACCCTTAACCGCGTCGCCAACACCCTGCCCGACGTTGATGCCGCCGGTGATAGTGTCCTGGGTACCGAACTCGCCCTTAGCGTTGTTCGCGACCACCGAGATGTCATCCCGGTTGAAGCCCGCGCTTACCAGGTCGTTCACAGCGGATTGCGCATGGGAGAATGTGTCAAACAGTCCGACGATGGTTTTTGCCATTTGTATCTACTCCGTGTTTTGTGTTTGGTTTAGGCTTGCGGCTATCGCAAGTCATCCGGTGGCGTGACCGGTTCCATCTGAACCGTCTCCCGCCGAATCGTGGTCGTCTGTAAAGTCGCTTCTTCCGTCCATGTGAGCCGTATGTGCAACTCCTCCGTCAGACGGATCCGCTTCTCGGCGACGACAATTTCGTCGAGATCATCGTGTCTCCTCCGCGCCGCGCCAGGGGCAACGCCTCGCCGACCGCGAGGGGGCGATTGACAGCGATCCGGTCAACCGACGCGGACTCATGTACTGTCGACTCGTTAGTAGTCAATTCTTTGGTGACCACACTCTTCACGATGCGCACGCCGCCGTGCTCCTCAACGCGCTTGCCGACCGTGCGTTTCTCGGCGACGATGGGGATCACCCGCGTCTCCTCGGCGAGTACCACTTCGGCACTATTTGTCACGTTAGAACTGTTCACTACTTGCCGCCCCAGTTCATGTCGCTCGTGTTGTCCGTGTGTGGTGCCACATAATTCATCGGAGCCCTCGCGCCGTCACCGGCCGCCTTGCCGCTCGGTAACGAGGACGAGGAGGCGACCCCGACCGATGTCGGGTGGGCACCAGTATCTCCCGTGCTACCAGTCACATGCCCTATGGCGGTGGTCGAACTGCCAGTACCAGTCCGCTCCGGCCCGTTCTGCGACTTGTTGGCTAGTTCCCTAATAGGGGAGGCGGGTTTCCTTGAGATCGCCAGAGATACGATTATGAAAATTATCACCGCCGCGAAGCCAAATAATATGGGAAGGATAGGCTTGCCCCCGGCGTTCCCCGCGCCGCTGGTCGCCCTAGCATTTCGCTCCGTGTCCTGATGTGGTTTTCCGGCCATCTTGGTTTATTATTCCCTTGATCGCGGGGCGGGTAGCCCTCCCCGTTTCTACAACGCGGTTATGCCCTTCCCGTAGGATTTATAAACAAGTGCCGACGGCGATGTCCCTGTCGGTGTCGGATTGATGTTCCGACTTGCGTGGCAAACAATTGTTTGATACAATGAGGGTATGGCACAAGCGGCGAGTCAAGACGTTCTTTCTTTCGTGTTCGGCGGCGAGGAGTCGCCCCCGGACGGGTTGAGTGACCCGTTCGAGGTAACAACCCCAGCGCGGCCAGCGGAGGGTATTCGCGCCGGGCGGCAGCCGAGGCCGCGCCGGGCACCCAGCGGCGCGGCGGCTGATTCGGCTCAGGAGGTGGACCCCGGGGCTGCTACCTACACCTTCCGCTGGGATGTCGAGGTTCCCCTCGAAGACCGCGCGAAGTGCGGGCCTAAATTCATGAAGCAGTGGAAACGGGTACTACAAGCCCAGAAACTGGCACCGCTCGTGTCGGCGAAACTCACGCCCTACGGGGCGCGGTTTCAACTGTGCGTACTAGGCGGCGGCGAGGCGGCACTCGTCGCGGAGCATGAACGCGAGATAGCGGAGGCCTTGGCACGGTTACGGGCCGATACATGGCCGGTGTCGGGCGAACCAGCGGGAAGTCTGCCGACCGGTTGGCAGGGCGTGCGCGTCTGGATGACGTTCGCGCGGCGGGATGTCGAGAGCGCGTTGGCAAAAAAACCAAAGATTTAGGCGGGTGGGACACCAAAGGCATGGCTAGCAAAGTGTGGAAACTGAACGGGCGACGCGGCATCGCGTACGTCGAGGGGAAGCAGACGGCGGAGCGGGTGATGGCACTGTGCGCGGACGCGCCCCTCGGTAAACTACCCGACATGGCGATGGCGGAGTACACGGACAGCAAAGGGCGTGTGTTCGCCTGGCAAATTCCCTTCGATCTTTCGCGGTGGGACACGGTATCCGAGGCTTTAGGGACGAGGGAACAACCGTCCCCACCCGGTACGTAGGATAACCTGGGCGCGGAGATCCGGTGGCGGAGGTCGGGTGCCGCGCTTTTAGGTAGCAACACCCCCCTCAATGGCCGGGTTTCGTGTTCACGGTTGGGGGGGAAATAGAAACGGATCCCGTTCGCGAGCGAACCCCGGCAGGAATAAAGGAACTTCTCGGCCAATTAAATCATTGGTTAAGAAGGGTTAAGGCAGAAGCTTTTGTTCCACCACTTCCTTACACCGCCTTTTTGGAGATGACAACCCTTTGAACACGCTACCGCCGTTGCTGTCCCCTGTTACCCGTCGCCCGGAACGGCGAAACGTTAGTGACGCCGCCTTGTCGGAGACGCGTATGCGAGTGGAGGAACGCCCTTCTCCCGACGCGACTAGTCTGAGCGACCTAGAGGATGACATCTCGCTCGCCGAGATCTCCCTGTCGGCGATTGATGAAACGGAGGCAGTGTTGCTTCCGGTGCCTTCCCCTGTCGGCTCGGCCGATGAGCGGCTGTCGCCCGTGACGGATGAAGAGAAGATACGCTCTCACCGGGCACTGGAGACCGAGCAGATCCAGGGCTACCTGCACCGGACGCGCGCCACGCAGTTGCTGAACGCGGAGGAGGAGGTTTCGCTGGCGAACCGCGTCGCGCGGGGAGATAAACAGGCTAAAGATATTCTCACGGAAGCCAACTTGCGGCTAGTGATCTCCATCGCCCGCCGTTACAGTGTTCCGGGGATCCCGCTCGCGGACTTGATTCAGGAGGGGAACATTGGCCTGATCCGCGCCGTGGAGAAGTTCGACCCCCGGCGCGGGTTTCGGTTCTCGACGTACGCGACGTGGTGGATCCGCCGCGCGATCGCCCGCGCGGTGATCAATCAGGGCCGTACGATCCGTATCCCCGTCTACGTAGCGGAGATGATCCACAAAGTCGTCAAGACTGCGGGGTCGCTCCGGCAGGAACTAGGGCGCGAGCCGTCCGCCGACGAGATCGGGGAAGCACTGTCCGTCGCTCCGGATCGCGTGAACGAGATCATGCGTGTCGCTATGGAGCCGATCAGTCTCGAGACCCCGGTCGGCGACCGCGACTCGGCGCAACTACAGGACTTCATCCACGCGCGGGGGGCGACATCGAGCGATGTCGCCAACAATCTGATCCGCCGCGAGCAACTCGACACGGTACTTGCGAAGCTGACCGACCGGGAGCGGGAAGTGGTACGTATGCGCTACGGCCTCGACGACGGCTCCCCGCGAACCCTTGAGGAGGTCGGTCAGTACTTCGAGGTCACGCGCGAGCGCGTGCGCCAGATCGAACTACGGGCGATCAAGAAACTACGCCGTCTGGGACCATTCGACGCGTTGGGGGACGAACCCGAAGCCGGAATCGAGGATGACTCGAGTGATGACGTCGAAGATTTGGAATAGTATGGTAATACGCTCCCGTGCGCCGAACGTCAGCGTTCGCAATCGCGGCGGATGTCGGGTGGCGGGAAATTCTGCCGTGTATACAACGTAGCGTGGACGTGCCTACGCACGGTGTCGACGTTCACGCCGCGACCCGGCAAGCGGCGCAATGATCTAACCTCTCCGCCCCATGAGTGGCCCTGTCAAAATCAGCGGATAATATAGCGTCGGTTATACCTGAAGATTTCGGCGTACATACCTATAATCCGTGTTAGGAATAGAACCGACTCGGGCCGCTAGATGAGGCATGCCGACAACGCCTACGACCGATGGAACGGGGCGGGACATGGCTTCCGGCACCGCGCGGGTATCACTCCTTAAATCCCGGAGAGCGTCGTGCCGAACGACGCCTACATGCCACATGCGGTAACGCACAAATCAGGGCAACGAATTCGAGTCCACACAATGCGTATCATCATCAAACCGGTCGGTGCCATCATCTTGGTAATCGCCCTCGTCATTCTAGTCGCGTTGCTAATGTTCAAATCACGGTCGGCTAACAAGGTGATGGCGGCATCCGCCGCGCCGGGAGCGGGTGGGCCGACGACAAAACCCGTAGTACCCTCTCCCCTTGCCGCCGTGCCCTCCGGCTCGGTGATAGACCCGGAGAAGACGAAGTGGAAGCTGGTCACGCAATCCCCCGCGGAAGCCACCATGGAGGAGACTATATCGGCGGAGTTGCCTGGCAGCAACAAGCACGCCGTGCACGTCGTGGTGACCAAGGTTGACCCCGCCAAGTTCTGGGCCGCGCAGATGATCAAGGAAGTGCCCCAGAACGTACTGGGGGGCAAAGAGATGGTGGTACACTTCTGGGGACGCTCCGTGCAAAAAACGCCGGTATGGGTGATATTCGAGGACGGGAAAGTACCCCATACGCCTGAGCTACAGGAGAAGGTCACCCTTTCTCCGGAGTGGAAGCAGTATGAGTTGCCCTTCACTACCACGGCGGATCACACTACCCCCCCTGCTAACTTCTGCATCAAGGCGGGGATTCAGCCGGGCGAGATCGAGGTCGCGGGGATCTACGTAGATGACAAATAGTGGCCTGCGGTTTCGCTTGCCGAAGGTAATTAGGACGCCGTATAATCGGGACTAGAACACCGCGTCCGGTGGGCCGGTTGCCTTAGCGTGACCTGCCGGACGGTGACCGCCGTGCCTCTCGTTCGTCCGGAAGGAAATCGCCCGTCATGTATCCCATCCGCCTACCGTTTGCCGCCGTCGCGCTGACATCGGCTGTCGCCGCGTCGTGTTGCGGTTGCTCCGTGTTACACAAGTTGCCCTTTATCGGGAAAGCATCCAAAGAAACGTCCGCGAGCGCGGCGACTCCGCGCGTCAAAGCTAGCCCCTCCCCCCGGGTGCCCCTGCCGCCGCAGATAGACTACGCGAAGGTGCGGCCCAACGAGTTGGGAAAAATCCCCGTCGTCATGTATCACGACATCGGCACGAAACCGGCGAAGATTGATCGCGGATTGGTGCGCTCGGTCGCCGCGTTCGATAAGGACCTCGAGTTGCTCTACGCGGCGGGTTTCCGTCCGGTGAGCCTGTCGGATCTCGTTACCGGCAGAATAGATGTGCCAGCGGGAAAGTCGCCCGTCGTGCTGACATTTGACGACGCGCGCGAGTCCCAGTTCCGCCTGATGGAGACGGACAAAGCACTCAAAGTAGATCCGAACTGTGGTGTCGGGCGGCTTCAGGCATTCCACAAGAAACACCCAGACTGGTCGCTAAAGGCGACGTTTTTCTGCCTACCGAAGAGCCCCCGAACATCGGACTCATTCGGGCAGAACGGGCTCGGCGATCAGAAACTGCAATATCTGGTTGATAACGGGTTCGAGATCGGCAACCATACGATCAACCATAAGAGTATGGCGCACATGCCCCCCGCGCGGATACAGGCCGAGGTGGGTGGCGCGAACAACCTGCTACTCGCCTCGTCCCCGAAAGCGAAGATTACAGTGATGGCACTCCCGTTCGGCGATTACCCACGCAAAAAGGCCGACTGGAAGTACCTCGTCAACGGCTCGAGCGGGGGCAAAACCTACTCCTACGCGGCCGCGATGGCCGCCGCGTACCGGCCTATCCCGTCCCCGCTCAGCAAGGAGTTCAACGCACTGCACCTGGAGCGCATTTCGCCGATGGACAAAGATCCCAACGGCTTGCGCAGTTGGATCATCAAACTCGCCGCTGCGGGCGGGGGGCGCTTCGTTTCGGATGGGGATGTTCACGCGATCTCGTTCCCCAAGTCCGAGATGCCGCAAGCCAATCTTGCGCGGATCAAGGCTGTGGGGCTGATCGCGAACCCCTACGCGCCGTTCGGCGGTGCCAGTGGCGCGAAGCCGATCGTGGCGGAGGGCGAGGCGACGGAGAATAATACCCCTGATCTGCGCGCCGCAGGCGCGAGGTCTACGTCGGTAGCCGTCGGCGCGTCTATCCCAGCACCGAAGCCCATATCCGCGCCCTGAGTCGGCGGCGCGATGTTCTCGCTAAAACAAGGCGGCTCCCGCGCCACCCCCATCTCGCTGTCCGCGGCGCGCCAGGAGGAGACAGACATCGTCGTTCAGCCGCCCCCCGGCGTAAGACTTCGCCCCGGACACCACGGACGCGGCGATCTCGGCGAGAGGCACGCGCCCCTCGCCGTGGCTCGCCTCCCGTATTGCCCGAGTGAATCCTTCGTAGCCGAAAAATTCTCGCCGCCCCCGCCTCGCCTCCGTGATCCCGTCGGTGGTGAACACGATCATATCACCCACTTCCAGTCGGAACTCCGACCGAGCGTATACCGAATTCGCCGAGGCTCCCAACATCATGTCGGACTGACCCGCCTCCGCCGCGTCTCCGTCCCGCCGCTTTAGGACCGTGTGATTCGCCAGCAGAACAGTCTTACCCTCCCGTATCGCCCGCTCTATGGGGCTGGACACCAGGACGCCGGTCTCCTCATGGGTGATGTCAAAAACGACCGAATTATCGTGGCCAGCGGCTTGACCATCCGTCCACCCGGTCAATGCCTCGGCGACCGGGTTCATCAGCACGATCCGACCGACGGCGTCCATGACGATGACGCCGTCCCCTATGGAGATGAACGTAGTCGCCAGCCGCTCCCGCGCTTCCGATTCGCCCTCCAATACGGTTTCATACTGCTCGGAGATGGACTGCATATACCGCCGCGTGGCGGGTGCCAGCCCCCCGCCGACTAGCGGTGTGAGTGCTGACCCGCCGAAGAGCGCGATCCGCGCGACATTATCGGCGGCGCGCACGCGAATATTTTTGAGGCGTTGTTCCTCGCCCATGAAGTCGGCGTAGATGACACGCACCTAGTCCATACCCTGTTTCCCGAGCCGGTCCTGGAATCGGAGGGGGAGACGCGCCGACGGGGTGCGTTGCCAGACGCCGATCTCCCGCCCCGCGTCCGCGCGCCAGCGGTTGAAGGCGGCACGCATCGCCTTCGCCTTCGCCTGTTGAATGGGGTTATCCGCCGTCGCCTCGATGAGTTGCTCCTTGGGCTTTTCGCGCTGGAGGGTGTCGTCAGCCTCCCGATAGATTTGCAGGTATAGCGGATCGTCTGCGAGGAAGTATCCGCGCTTACCCGTCTCCATATTCACCGCGAGGCCGAGGGCACGGCTCGAAATATACAACACTTCGCTGGAATGCTGGACCTACTTCGCCATGCGGTAGAAATACAGTGCCAGGTAGAGGAGTGCCGCGACGAGAAGCGCGAGCAGGACCAGGGGCGACCAGACGGCGCGGCGTATCGTGTTTTCGTGACGCAGGGCGCGGCGTTCCTTAGTTAACCCGAATCTTGAGTTGGCTTAGTAGTTCAGCAACCCCGCGTGACAGAAATTTAGGTGCAGTATCTTGAGCTTGACCGTGTTCCATAGTCC
>JAYUUO010000191.1:0-31943 GCA_043754515.1 Armatimonadota bacterium | reverse complement strand
TGTCCCCCCCTCTCTCAAGGATTGAGGGAGGGGGGTTAGGGGGGTGGGAGTCCGACGAGCGAGGGCCCCCCTCCTCCGGTGCCGAGGCCAGGCGGGCCGGAGTCCGACGAGCGAGGCGAGGGGTTCCTCGTTCTGTCAGGGCAATAGTCATTCCCCCAGCATCTGCCGCATCTCCGAATGAAATGACGAGACGATGGAGCCTATGAGGTAAGCAGACGCATCCACTTCGGATCGGTACGGGACGAATAACTCTGGGAGACCGATGCCGAGCCACAACGGCAGAGACGTGATTCGGTGTTTCGTCGCATCTATTAGACCGACGCGTTCGTCGCGGCTCGTCAGGAAGGAGTGAAGAAGTACGACGAAAGGGGAAGGCTGGGCGCGCACACGAAACGATGTCCTCACGAATCTTCCTTGCGACACTTCCTCCACGAACTCCCAACCTTTTGGTTTGGTCGCGGTAAGCACGCGACCAAATCTTGCGCGTAATTCGCTAGCTAGGGCCTTGGATAAGTCTTGCGTGTCATAGCCAATTTTCTCCGCTGGCTTCGTATACATGGCTCCATTCGACTCTAGAAAACGGCCCCGATTCTCCTGCCATTTCGCTAAGCGCGCGACATCGATCTGGCTATTCACCAGTCCCAAATGGTTACAAGCCACGGGGTGAGCCGCGTTGACGATAACACGGGCGTACTCGATCTGCTCTCCGGGCGTCAACATGCCCATCAGATGCAGGTAATTGGCTATAGCGGGGCTTTTCAGAGCCAATAGCCTGGGAAACCCGTCCAAGACTTCTTGAGTCGCGTCCCGGACCGCCCATTGGTGGAACGCCAGACACCGGTTTATTTCATACACAGTCGCGTTGAGCTACCTTTTGAACTGAAGCGAACACCTGACGCGGAACGCCTAGCCTGAATTCAGAAGTTCAGGCTACGCACGATAGCGTTCGGGTTCCCGCTCTCTGACGACCGGCCCGTCGCGCGCGCGAACAGGTCGAGCACCTCGCCCGTATCCGTCACGCGAACCCACGCCTGCGCGACTTTGCGCTCCCCGGCGTCGGCGTTCAGATCGTCTTCGACATATTGCAGTTGCACCGCGCCGACCGCGCCGACACAGCGCAACACGAACGCTGTGACGATCGCATACGTCGCCGGGGTACCGATGCGCAGGTCGAGATAATCCGTCAAGGGGATCGGGTCGCTCGCGGTCGGCGTGTTCTGGCACGTCATCCAGAGTTCGAACTCGTTCGGGTTATACTCGTCGGGGTAATCCGCCATGCCGACGAACACCTTGTTATTGATTCGCAGGGCGTGCGGCGCGGACAGGTTACCGAGCACGATGTCGGCGACGCCGCTCGCGGTGGCGGCGCGGTGCGCGGCGAGCGCGGTCAGGTTCCAGAGGAGCGGGTGGTTCTCGATGTGAAACCCCAGCACCGACTTGCCGCGCATTTTTTGCAGGGTTTCGTCGTAGCGGTTGCGAATAGCGCGGATGGCGGTGATATCGGCGGACATGGCGGGTTAATCTTTCGGTTTCCCCAAAGTGGGCGAAACAGCGGCGGGCGGAACGATGGCAGGCAAAACAAGGGCGAGCGGGAACACGGTGAGGGTGAACGCATCCGGCGCGAACCGCCCGTCCCTCTTGAGTATATCGGGCTGGACGGCGACGAGTATCACGCGTCGAACGCCGTAATCCTCGATGGCGGGCGCGGTCTCCCGCGCCCGGTCGTTGTGCTTCTCGGTCTGGCGCAGTCGCCCGGTCAGGCCGTTCACTAGTTTTTGCAGGGGCAGACTGGGGAACGTCACCTCGCTGGGTGACATACCGCGCGGGAACAGGCCGTCGCGTACCTCGGGATCTTCCAGTGCCTCGGAGTTGGTGAGCGCGACGAGTCTGCCCCGGTTCATCGACTCGGACGGCTTGCCGCTTTTCGTCAGTAGCGCGGCGCGGGCGGCGTCCGCCAGATCGGGCGCGGAACGCGGCGCGTCGGGAAGCCACTCCGCGTACAGCACGCCGTCGGGGGAAACATACCCGACGTTGCGACCGGTGGCCGCCTCGCTCCCCGGCTCCTGTTCGAGATCGGTTTCCACCGGCGACGCGACGAACTGCCCGCTCAACGCGGCGAGCGTGATGGTCTTGCCGCCTTCGGGCAGGGCGTACGGCGCGAAGTCGTTCAGGTGCCCCGCGTAAAAGCCCCCGAACGCTTCGAGCGTTTGGGCGACGCCTTTGCTTTTCTCCGCGAACGCGCGTTCGAGTTCCCGCGCGTCGCGCTCCGCCTTGTCTTTGAAGAGCGAACGCTCCGATATTAGCTCCTGTAACTTGTCGAGCAGTTCGGCGCGCGGGGTGCCGTAGCGGTCGGCGAACAGGCGAAGCGCGTTCGGCAACTCGTCGTCGTCCATCACCAGCAGGGCGTCCACGGCGGCGAAGTAGGGCGTCGCAAGCGTCTTCAAGCCCACTGTGTCGGGCGCGTCGCCCTCCAGCACATCGGGGTGGATGTGCAGACTTGACATGCGGCGGTGCGCCCGCAGGAACTCGCGGAACCGCTCGGGTGACGCGGCGAACGCCGACATCCACGGGGCGGTAATCCCCGTGGCGAGTAGTGCGCCGAGCACGAACTGCGTGCGCTCCTGGAGTGTCTGGGGAAGGTTGCTCATTGAATAGGTTAAAATCCGCTCTCTAAAGTTCAGAGCCCGGTGTCAAAAGTCCGGTGTTCAGAACCCGGTGAAAACGTCGGCGGGGCTACGGTTCGCCAGGTACTGCGAGTTATCCGAGTCGAGCCGGAGCAGGGCGTCCACGCTGATCTCGCCGCGCAGGAACCGCCGGAACGCGTCCGGGCGATCCAGCGCGATATGGTAGCCGCGCAGGGAGTCGCCGTCCAGGTCGCTCCGAATCAGTTTGATCAGTCGCGGTAGCCCGATGCCGCCCGCGTCGCTCAACGCGTCGGCGAACGTGTCCATCATATCGCTTTGCGCGGCGGTCGTGGTGTCGGTCTGGTAACGGTGCGCCCGTGCCCGCGTCGTCGGCGCCTCTTCGGGTTCAAGCCCGAGGGAGCGGAGCAGGTCGCGCTCGCGCGCTTCCTCGGTGCCCATCGGCTCCGCGATGCGCGCCCCTTCGCCGTCCTCGCCGCCCGAGTTGGTGTCGCTCAGTTGCACGGCGCGGTTCAGCCCGAGCAGGATCAGCAGTTGCGCCACGGTTTTCGTGCTCTCTTCGGGGAAGTGGTTCTGTTGCGCTTCGAGTGCCTGATTGACCCGGTTGAGGGACAGCCCACTCTCGATCAGCGGGATCAGTGCGCCGGGCGACTGCTCGTACATCTCGCCGAGGTCGGCGAGGTTCGCCATGTCCACCGGGGTTAGGGCGAGCGCGACGCACCGCGCATACTCCGCGCCGCCGAGGCGGGCGATCAGGGCGGAATCGGACGTGCGTAAGGATAGTTCTGACATAAGATCTCCTGGAGTGGCGCGCCGATACGACGATTGGGGATGGCATCGGGCGGGTCATTATACCCGCTATTTATAGGGGAGACACCCCGGATGCGCTCGCCCTGCAATCGCCCCAGAAAACGGGCAGACGCGCGATACCCCACCCCATCCGCATGCGGTACAATAAAACCGCCATGTCTACGCCCAACTCTGAAATCGCGAATCTGCCCCGCCAGTTTGTCCAGTACGCCTTCTTCGCCGTTGATCCGGCGTGGCGACGCCTTCCCGAGTCCGAACGCGCCCAGGGCAAGGCCGAATTCGCCGCCGTGGTCGAGGACTACCGGGGGCGTGCCGTGATCGTGCCGTTCTCAACAGTCGCCACCCGCCCCGACTGCGACTTCTGCCTCTGGCGTATCGCGTACGACCTCGAACTGTTCCAGGAGATGACCGCGCGGCTCCTCGCGACCGGCCTCGGCAAGTACCTGACGCGCCCGTATTCGTACCTCGGCCAGGCGAAAACCTCGGTCTACGAGGACGAGTTCATTCACCCGTCGCAGGAAGAGAAGCGGAGCCGCGTCCGCCCCGGCGAGTTCAAGTATATGTTCGTGTACCCCTTCGTGAAAAGCCGCGAGTGGTTTCTACTCGCCCCCGAGGAGCGGCAACGCGTCATGCGTGAGCACATCCGCGTCGGGCACGAGTACCCCTCGATCAAGCTTAACACCATCTACTCGTTCGGCCTCGACGACCAGGAATGGGTGGTCGCGTTCGAGTCGAACCGCCCCTCCGACTTCGTGGACCTCGTGATGGAACTCAGAAATACCGAGTCGAGCCGCTACACCGTGCGCGACACGCCGATCTTCACCTGTCTGCGCGGCGAGAACATCCGCGCCGTGCTGGACACGCTTGGTGGGTGAGTTCGGCGCGGTTGATACGGTCAAGCCGACGCGGGTTTGTTGCGGCCCGCGTTGCGGCGCGGAGCCGGGGCACCGCCTGATCTTTGCGGCGGTCGAGCGGGAGGCGACGCGGCGCGGGATCGCCGTCGTGCCGACCCTGTGCCGGGGCGCGTGCGGCTGCGGCGTGACGGTTATCGCGCCGGACGGCGGGGCGCGGAAGGTATCGGACGTCCGCGAGGCGAAAACAGTACCATTCCTCGGTGACCGGGCGACGGCAGTTAGGTAACGGCGACCGGGCGACGCCGAGTTAAGTTAAAACATGCGAACTATCAGCGAAATCTATAACCTCTCTTTCTCTCAGGCGATGTACGACACGCCGCTCGTCACCCCCCTGGCGAAAAAGTTCCGACTGGACGTGGTCATCCGCCGCGCTATTGTCAGCGAGGCCGGCGGCTGGATGGAGCTACGTCTGACGGGTTCGGCGGAGGAGGTCGGGCGCGCCATCGCGGACCTGTCCACCACCGGCGTGTCTATTACCGGCCCGCTCCCCGACACGATCAACGACGAGAACGACGCCGAGCCGCGCCCCGCCTACCTCGGGCGCGGGACCTAGGGCGGGAGCCGATCCCGCCCCGTGTTTCTCTCGCTTTTAACGGCGACCCTGCGTTTGTGGACGCCGCTCGCGCTCGCCGCGATGGGCGGGGTGCTGTCGGAGCGCGCGGGGGTGGTCAATATCGCGCTAGAAGCGATGATGCTCGCGGGCTGTTTCGCGTCCGTCGCGGCGGCGCGGGCGACCGGCTCGGCATTTGTCGGCGTGCTCGCCGGGATCGCCGCCGGGGCTTTCGTGGGTCTGCTCCACGCGCTGTTCACCCAAAAACTGCGGGTCGCGCACATCCTGAGCGGGGTCGCGCTGAATCTGGGACTGCTCGGGTTCACCACGTACGCCGCGACATTCGCGACGCGCTCCGACCCGAGTGGGACGATGGACACAAAGGCGACGGTGCCTGACTGGGTGACCACCACGTTAGCCTTTGCCGCTGTCGGCGCGTTATTCTTCGTGTTGAGCCGGACCGCGCTCGGGCTACGTTTGCGGGCGAGCGGCGAGAACCCGGCGGCGGCGCGGGCGGCGGGCGTGGACGTTTCCGCGCTCCGCTACGGCGCGGTGATCGCGTCGGGCGCGCTGGCGGGGCTTGCCGGGGTCGCGCTCGCGCTCGCGGGGCTGGGCGCGTTCCGCCCGAATATGACGGCGGGGCGCGGCTATGTCGCGCTAGCGGCGGTGATCTTCGGGCGGTGGAACCCGCTCGGTGCCGCGCTCGCCGCGCTCGTCTTCGCGCTCGGGGATGCCCTGCAACAGGCACTCCAGACCGACGGGCGTTTGCACATCCCGCCCGACTTCCTGACGCTTTTGCCCTACATCCTCACCCTGCTCGCACTGGCGTTTATGAACAGCAAGAATGTCGCGCCCGCCGCGCTCGGGGTGGACGAGGCGGGCTAGTGGTTGTCGGGTGCCCCCACCCCCCCGGCCCCCCTCTCCCGCTACGCAGGAGAGGGGGGAGTAGATGCGGATTTGCCTGGTGAGGAAGATCCCTGACAACTCAGAGTCTTCTCGTATTTCCTCCCCCCTCTCCTGCGTAGCGGGGGAGGGGGGCCGGGGGGGTGGGGGCACCCGACAACCACCAGCCCGATAAGCGACTGTCCTGGAGTGACAGGGTAAGAATAAGGGGTGGGGGCACCCGACAACCACTAGCCCGCCTCATCCGCGGCCACAAACACAACGTCCAACCGAACGCAGCACTTCTCCGTCTCGAACAAGGCACGAACCCTCTAATAGACACAATTCCGCCCAACGTGTTACAATCGGCGCAAACTACGGCGCGGCGTGTCAATCAGACCGTAACGCGCTTCAAGGACATACAAATCGCATGAAGATCGGCATTTTTACCGCGCTTTTCCATGACCGCCCCCTGGAGGAAGCACTAGACTATATCGCGGCCGCGGGCATCGAATCGGTGGAGCTAGGCGGCGGTGCCTACCCCGGCTCGCGCCATTTGGACGACTTCGGCGGCATCGTCGCGCTGGCGCAGGACGACGCGAAGCGGGCGAAACTGGTGAACGCGGTGAAGTCGCGCGGGCTGATCATCTCCGCCGTGTCCGTACATGGGAACCCCCTCCACCCGAACCGCGCCATCCAGCACGAACACGAAGACGCATTCCACAACGCGGTGCTACTCGCCGAAAAATTGGCTGGTGATGGGATCATGCCGCAGGCGATCGTGAACGGTTTCAGCGGCTGTCCCGGCGACTCGCCCCGCGCCAAAAACCCGAACTGGGTGACATGCGCCTGGCCCGACGAGTACCGCGAAGTGCTCGACTACCAGTGGAAGGTCGCCGGGCGATACTGGCGTTCGCAGAACCGATTCCTGAAACAGCACGGGGTCAAGTTCGCTATCGAGGCGCACCCTGGATTTCTGGTCTACAACCCAGACACCCTGCTCCGACTGCGCAAGGCGGCGGGCGATAACATCGGGTGCAACTTCGACCCGTCCCACTTCTGGTGGCAGGGAATTGACCCGCTGGTGGCTGTTCGCGAGCTGGGCAAGGCGGGCGCGGTGTTCCACGCCCATGCCAAGGATACGCGCATTGACCCCATCAATTCGGCCATCAACGGCAACTTGGACACGAAATCGTACGGCGATGTCGCGGCGCGTTCCTGGGTATTTCGCTCGGTGGGCTACGGGCACGACGAAGCGTGGTGGAAGGATTTCGTCACCAACCTGCGCATCATAGGCTACGATTATGTCCTATCCATCGAGCACGAGGACGGGATGCTCTCCACGAAGGAGGGGCTAGATAAGGCACTTGACGTCCTGAAACGGGTCAACATCTCCGAGCAACCGGGGCCGATGTTCTGGGCGAAAGATTAGGGCCGCGTAAGCCCGCCCCGGTACCTCACCCCACCCCCCCTCTCAGTCCCGGAGAGGGGGGGGAGGTACCGGGCGCGGCTCTCACTCCCTGCCCGCCGTGCGGTACAATACCAGCCTATGCTCTCCCGCCGAATCATCCCCTGTCTCGATGTCCAGAACGGGCGCGTCGTGAAAGGCGTCAACTTCCTCGCTCTCAAGGACGCCGGTGACCCGGTATCCCTCGCCCGCGCGTACGGCGAGAGTGGGGCGGACGAGCTGGTTTTTCTTGATATCACCGCGAGTTCCGACGGGCGCGGTTTGATCTTCGACCTCGCCGCCCGCGTCGCCGAACAGGTATTCATCCCGTTCACGGTCGGCGGCGGGATCGCGTGCGTGGAAGACTTCCGGCGTATTCTAGCGGCGGGCGCGGACAAAGTTTCGATCAACAGTGCTGCCATCAAAACCCCTGATCTGATCCGCGAAGCGGCAGAGCGATTCGGCTCGCAGTGCGTGGTGATCGCCATTGACCCCAAGCGCACCGGCAACACGCCGAGCGGGTACGAGGTCCACGTGCATGGTGGGCGGACTCCCACCGGTATTGACGCGCTCGAGTGGGCGGAACGGGTTCACGCGCTCGGCGCGGGCGAGATACTGCTCACCTCAATGGATGCGGACGGTACGAAAGCCGGGTATGACCTGCCGCTCACCCGCGCCGTCGCCGATCTCGTCCCAATCCCCGTGATCGCCTCCGGGGGCGCGGGCACTCCGGCCCATCTGTACGACGCGCTGACGGACGGCGGCGCGTCGGCGGTGTTGCTCTCCTCAATCCTGCACTACGGTGAGTTCACCATCGGCGAGATAAAGTCGTACCTTGCCGGGCGGGGTTTACCGATGCGCGGCATTGCGGCGATACAGGTCTCATGAAAGCGAAGAAACAAAAGCGGCTGGAGCGGCACGACGCGCTCGCGGCGGCGCGGGCGAGCGGCGAAATGATACGCTTCTACACGCGAGTGGAATGGGATTACTGGAACTATGGCTATGTTTTTGGATTGACGGACGATTTCGCGTTGTTGCAAGTCGTCAACAAGGACGTCTTTCTTGATGGCTACTCCGTATTTCCGATTTCGGAAGTCAGGGGCGTAGAAGCGGCAAGTGATGCATTTTTAGCGCGTGCCCTGACACTCTATGGGGATGCACCGTCTCCTCCCAACGGCATCAGCCTGGACGACTTCCCTTCACTGCTTTCTTCCGCCGACGTCCACTTCCCGCTGATCGCCGTGGAAGTCGCTCGGAAGGTGCCGGATCGGTTGTTCATCGGACGCATCGCTGGCTTGAAAAGAAGGGCACTTCTGCTCCGGGAGATCAGCCCGAAAGCGGAATGGGACGAAGCTCCCGCGCAATACCGCTTCAAAGACATTACGCGGGTGGACTTCGGCGGGCGGTACGAAGCTGCTCTGTGGCGGGTTGCGCAAACGGACGGCGGGGGTGTTAGAAAATACCGCCTATCCGAAGGGTAGAGAAGTAGACAGTATGAATAGTTTTCCGGTACAATCGCTTAAGTTTGATGAGAACGGGTTGATCCCTGCGATCATCCAGCACTTCGAGACAAAGGATGTCCTGATGCTGGGCTTCATGAACCGCGACGCGCTGATGCGCACGGTGTCCGAAGGCAGGGTCTGTTTCTGGAGTCGGTCGCGGCAGAAGTTCTGGCTCAAAGGCGAGACCAGCGGCATGTTTCTTCACGTTAAAGCGGTGCGGGTCAACTGCGAAAACAACTCGCTCTTGATTCTCGCCGCGCCGGTCGGACCTACCTGCCACACGGGACACGAGTCCTGTTACTACCGCGAGGCGGACGGCGCGGGGGAGTGGGCCGAGATCGCGCCCGTTGTGACACCGCCCGACGAACTGTACGGCAAGTCTTAGCGGCATCCCGCCTTCGGAAAGGAAGCTTTGAGAATCGGGGGACGTTTGAAACCTCGGGTAGGAACGAGGCAACGAATAACCGGGATCGGCGTCTTGGGGTTGGCTCAACGTTAGCCAACTAATCGCATGTGTTATCCGATAAATCACAGAAAGGTTCTATAGAGTTGCCGCCGTCCCTATTGATCGTTGTACCGGCCATCTTTTTCGCGGCCCGTTCGTTCGGAGGATTGCTGGCGGGCACTGCCAGCATCCTGTTACTGTCCTGAATATACGCCACGGGAAGATTCGGCGTTATCGGCTCGGAGCAGAGCCAGGAGTATTTGATGGAAGCGATGACATTCGGCTCGTTCGCGGTCGGGAGCGGTTGCTGGCTCCGACACGTTGAGGAGCGACTGAAACGGTACAAGCATGAACGCGAAACATGGGTCGGGGTTATTGGCATGGTAGAGAAGAAGCGGCGCACCTTTTTGCGCGAAGTACTCGCTACCGCCACGGATCGCCGTCTGCATCTATGCGAGTCGGCCTCCGATCTGCCCAACCCGCTTCCGCTTGCGCCAGGCGAGACCGCTATCGCTCTGTCTCCGGCGAAACTGTACGAACTGCGCGCCCGAATCCGAAAAACGGCACAGGGCGCGGGATTGAACACCGCGGCTATCGGCGAGCTAGTGATGGCGGGGTCTGAGGCGGCATTGAACGCGGTGGTACACGCCCGGTGCGGGACCGCCGAAATACGCTCCGACGCTTCTCGGGGGCGGATGCAACTGTGGATACGCGACAAGGGTCCCGGCATTGACGACGCGATGCTCCACCGGGCGACTCTAGAGGCGGGATTCTCCTCGAAAGGCACTCTAGGCCAGGGGTTTGCCCTGATTATCTCTACCAGCCGTCGCGCACACCTACTCACCGGCGCGGGCGGCACCACTATCGTGCTAGAAGTGTAGGTTCATCCGTGCTAGAGGTGAATGAGGGCGGGCGCATCTAAATCGTCGGCCACCCACGTTTGGTCGGGCGGTCGGGGTGGCCGACGATCTAGATGCGCCCGCCCTACAATCGCCCCATCGTGCCTTGACACCGCCCCCACCGCGCGATATACTTTCTCCCGTGCGCCGAGGTGGCGAAATGGCAGACGCGCAACGTTGAGGTCGTTGTGCCGCAAGGCATATGGGTTCAAGTCCCATTCTCGGCATACCCCCCGGAACGTCGTTGGTAGCAACTACCGGCGGCGTTTTTTGCTTTTTTGCCGCCATGCGAAGTGACACTTCCAGTAGCACCGCCTTTGGGGAACCGACCGTTGAGCAAGACGCCGCTCACTTCCTGACCGGCGACTCCGGGCGGGCGGTGCTACAGCGCGCGGCGTCCCTGAAAGGCGATGTGGCGACGCGGCTTCTGGCGTTGCACGGCAAGGAGCTCCCCGAAATCGCGCGGCTCGCCGTGGAGATCGTCGTGGCGCGGGAACGGGCGAAGCGGCGCGGGTTCGCCGACGCCGACCGGCTTTTTTTTACCGAGGATGCCCTGGCGCAGGCGACCTCCCCGACCCTCGCCGCGTACCGCGCGAGTTGCCTCGCCCGCTTTCATACCGTCGCCGACCTGTGTTGCGGGGCGGGTGTTGACGCCATCGCGCTCGCCGAGGCCGGGGCGGACGTGATCGCCGTTGACATTGACCCGGTGCGGCTAATCTTCGCCCGCGCCAACGCCGAAATACGCGGCGTGGCGGACCGCATTCTGTTTCTGAACGAGCCAGTCGAGGCACTCGGCTGGGCCACGACTGCCCAGTCCGCCTTTTTCGATCCCGCGCGCCGGTTGACTTCGGAGGGCGGGGGGGACATACGGCGCGTTTCCCGCCACGGCGACCGGTACGCCCCGCCGCTCGATTTCCTCCAGACCGTGCGCGAACACGTGCGCGGCGGATGTGCCAAGCTTTCCCCCGCCCTGCCCGACGACGTGTTGCGCGAATTGGCACCGTCCCGTGTCGAGTTCTTGTCCGAGAACCGCGAGTGCAAAGAAGCCTGTGTCTGGTTCGGCGAGGCGGTCGGCGCGAGCGGCGCGGGGGACGAGTTCGCGGCGGTGTTGCTAGGCGACGGGCTTGCGCCGTGGAGCCTCGGAGTGCGTGCCCTCTCCCCCCCCGCTCCCCTCTCCCTCCGAAGGGAGAGGGGGGCGTCCAGAGCCGGTGTCGCGACTCTCCTTGAGGTGCGTCACGCCCCCGCGAATCGGCTCCCCCTTCTCCCTTCGGAGGGAGAGGGGGGCGGGGGGAGAGAGGGCACGCACGCCAAGGGCACGAACTCTTACCTCCTCGACCCCGACCCGGCGATCATCCGTGCCGGGGAGATGGATAAACTCTGTCTGCTAACGAACGCCGTGCTCGCCGCGCCGGACGACGCTTATCTCCTGACCGACACGCTCCCGACCGGGCAGTTGGCGCGTGCCGCGTCCGCGTACCGCGTGCTGGCGACAATGCCTTACGCACCGAAGAAGGTTAGCGCGTGGTTGCGGGCGAATAATTACGGGCGGATCGTGCTCAAAAAGCGGCACTACCCGAGCGAGCCGGACGCGGTCGCCCGCGAACTGGGCGTTTCCGTGCGCGGCGCGGGGCGCGAGGTCACGCTGGTGCTGGCGCGGGACGCGGCCAAGCGGTTCCTCGCCGTGCTGTGCGAGCCGGTATGATACGTTACAAGCCATGCCTATCTTTGAATATTCCTGTATCAGTTGCCACCTGCCCAAGTTCTCCGCGCTCGTCGGCGTTTCGATGCACGCCACCGCGCCGGTCTGCCCCCGGTGCGGGAGCGGCGAACTGTCGAAGCTCGTTTCCCGGTTCCGGCGTTTGCGCTCCGAGGACGACGCGCTCGATAGCCTGACCGACATGGCGGACACGATAAACCCCGACGACCCGAAGGCGATCCGTCGCTTGGTCAAGGAGATGGCGGGCAGCATGGGCGAGGGGGGCGAGGACGATTTCGAGGCGATGATGGAAGAGGCTATCGAGGAGGAGACGTCCGGGGCGGGCGCGGACGAGAGCACTCTGAGCGGCGGCGCGATGGATAGCGGAGGGGTTGACTAATGGCGTTCGGCATTTGTGTGTTGGGTCTGGATCACTGGTACACGGCGTTCGGCGTGCTGAACACGTGCAATGCCTCGGAGCAAACGCCACTTACTTCGGTCTACGAGCCGGATGCGGGGCGGCGCGCGGAGGTAACCGCGGCCTATCCCGGTGTGCTGGTCACGGACGACGTAGACGCCGCTCTTGGCGTGCCAGGTGTCGAACTGGCGGCGGTCTGCGCGAAGACGGGCGACGCGGTCGGCCTGTCGGGGCGTGCCTTGCAGGCCGGGAAGCACGTCATCTCCGTAAAGCCGTTCGCTCGCTCGAAGAACGAGGCGGACGCGCTATCAGGAGTCGCCAGACGGTCGGGCCGCTTCTTTGGCTCGTTCGAGGGCATGCAACGGCTACACCCGCGCGCGGAACTGCTGCGCGAACTAATCGCGTCGCGCGTGATCGGGGACGTGATCGCCCTCCATCAGGTGGGGCACGGGCCGCTCCCGGCTCCCTGGCGCGGCGCGGCAAGCGGCGGGCCGTCCTGGTGGCTGGACGCCGAACAGGTCCCCGGCGGCGCGTGGATTGATCACGCGATCTATGCGGTGGACCTGGCCCGGTTCGCGCTACGCGGCGAAATTACGGCGGGGTACGGTACGCTGGGCAACCGCGTCCACAAGCACCTACCCGTCGAGGATTACGGCGCGGCGATTCTGACGCTCTCCCCGGAGGCGGCACCGCTCTCCCCGGAGGCGGCGTCATTGGTGCCAGACGTCACCTTGTTCATCACCGACACGTGGTGCGCGGAGCCGGGCGCGGGCTACAACGAGTACCGTTTTATTGGCACCCGGGGCACTATCACGGCGGACGGCTACTCCGCCTGGATTGTACAAAATAAGGACGGGATGACGCGGCGCGAGATCGAACCGGGCGCGTTCTTCGCGATGGGGAAACTCGCCGCGCTTCTCGAGAGCGGCGAGACACCACCGTTCGGCGCGGAAGACGCCCTGCGCAACCTCGTCGCTTGTCTCGGGGTCTACGAGAACCGTCGGTAAGCGTATCCTTCCCGGTCAGGCGAAGTTAGTTTCGCTTGACCGGGCGCGGGAAGTCACTACGGCACCGGCGCGGGGGGCGGTGTCGTAGCGGCGGGTTCCATCAGCATCTCCCGCAGTTTCGCGGCGCATTCCGCCGCCGTCGCGTCGTCGGGTGACAGAGCGTGCGCGGCATTGTACGCCGTGAGTGCGTCGGGGTACAGGTCGTGGCGCGTATAGAAGTCCCCGAGTAGGAGCCAAAGCCCCGTCATTTCGTCCGGCTTCGAGGTCGCCTCGACGTCGCGGAAGTGCTTCTCCACGTCGGTGACCATAGACCGTTCCAGGCCCGAGAGCAGGCGGAACGTGCTGGTAGCGGTCCGATCCCCGATGGCGACGCTCCAGGCGTACCACTTGCCCGGTTCTAGCGGCACGGACTTCACGGCGTACTCGGACCCGGTGGAGGGGGGTATCGGCGTAACGGACGCGGAGACGAGCGCGTTCCCGGCGGGAATGTCCGGGGGCGTCTCAGGCGGCGTGCCCGTGCCCCCCTCCCAGACTTTCATGGCGGGAGCCAGGGTGCCTGGGCTAGTCACGCCGGTCGCGGCGTCCTTCCAGCGGAGCACGAGTGCCGTGTCGGGCGAGCGGACGGCACCGATCGGGACGCAGGAGATGGAGGAGTAGCTGGAGCGCGCGAACATCCGCTTGTTGGTCCCGCCCTGGTTCGGGGCGAACCGCGCCTGGCCCGGCGCGAGCAGGAACGCGCCGAGGAGCGGGCCGGTGATGGAGCGCATGGCGACCGGCTTGACCGCGCCGACCGCGGTGAGTTGCTTCGCGGAGACGATGCGGGTGGTCCCGCCGCCGGGGAGCCGCCACCGTCGGCCCGTGGCGAAGAAAACGATTTCGGCGGGTGCGGTCGCGCCGGGGACCTGGATGCGGTCGCCGACATAGAACTGTCCGAGGGATACGGCTGGCCGGAGCGACGGTCTGTGCATCGCATCCCCCGGTGACGCGACCGTGACCTTGCCGGACACGCTGACGAACATCCCCGCCGGGGCGTGCGCGACGACGGGCTTGGGCACGGCGGGGCGTGCCGCCGCCGGAACGGGCGGTATGGCCAGGGCGGGGAGCACAAAGAACATAGCCACGACCGGGATCGCGACGATCAATCTTTTCATAATAGCGTTCCTTCATCTCTATCGTACCAAAGTTCAACCCATTCCGTATACGCGCATGCCGAACTCGTCGCTCCGCGTGTCATTGAGTCCGGGGGGCACGGCGGTCAAGCCACTGAGCGTGGCCTCGCTGAACACGACCTGCGTCCCCATCTCCTTGTTCAACCGTTCCATATGCGCGGCGCGGTTGATCGTGCTACCCATGAACGTGAACTCGGTGCGCGAGCGCACCCCGACATTACCGCAAAGTACCTCGCCGGTGTGGATCGCGCACCCGATGCGCCAGGGGGTCAACTGCCGCGCAGCGCGGCTCGCGTTTACCACCGGCATCGCCGCGAGCATCCCGACCGCGGCGTTCATCGCCGCCTGCGCGTGCCCTTCGGGCGGCGATTCGGGCCAGCCGAAGATCGCCAGGAACCCGTCTCCCAGGAAGCGATTCACCAGCCCGTTGTTCGCCTCGATCACCGGTACGACCCCCGCGAACAGTTCGTTCAGTTCCGATACCATCTCTGCCGGCCCGCGCTCCGCCGCGTACTTCGTGGAGCCGCGCAGGTCGAAAAACAGCACCGTGACCTCACACCGCGCCCCCCCAAGCTCATCGTTCGCCGCCACCGCGAGCAGATGGTCGCGCACGGCGGGCGCGACATGACGCCCGAACGTTGCTTCGATGCGGAGGCGTCGGAATCCTTCTTCGACCGAGCGAACACTGCGCACCGTGAGCCAGACGACAGCGGCTGCGATCCCCGGCGCGGCGAGCGGGAGCAGAAAATCGGCGCGGACGAAGGCGAGCCAGACGCCGCCGCAAATCGCGGCCGCGAGTGTCACTACGGCGATCAGCCCCCGCCGCCCCGAGAGGAACCAGGTCAGCGCGGCGACAGAAAGGCCCGCCGCGAGCGTGATCAGCGACTCCCGCGCGGGGGTGCCGCGACCGAGCATCCGCCCGTCCAAAAGACTCGCTATCGCCTCGGCGTGGATGACCACGCCGTCATATACGCGCCCGTTCGGCCCGATGTGATTGTCGGTCGCGCCGGGGTAATTCTCGCCGACCAGCACCACCGCGCCCCGAGCCTGCTCGCGCTCCGCCGCCGATAGGTCGTTCGACGCCATCCGCTCGGCGGGGATCATTGGGAAAGTCCCGCCGGTGTAGTTGATATAGAACGAATTGCGCCCGCCGGGGAGGCGCGGCGGCGCGCCGCCGGGGGACGGGCGGGCCGCGAGCAGTGCCCCCAGCGACCAGCGTGTATCGCCCCCGACCGCGCCGTCGTCCGGGCCGCCGACGCTACGCCCGCGCACCGAAACGTCATACATGCGCGCGATGTTGTCGGCACTCGCCGGGAAGTTGATGAAGCCGATTCGCCTCCCGACGTCCGGCAGGAACGCGAGACGCGGGATCGGCGCGACCGGCGTCTCGCCCGACACGTCGAGCACTTCCGACAGCACCACGTGCCCGCCCGCCGCCTGAATCGCGCCCGCGAGATCGGCGTCCGGGTGGACGGCGGTGCTCGCCCCCGCCGCCTGCAAGTAGTCATCCACGGACACCGCCGGGACGAAATCAAGCCCGATGGCGCGCGCCTCGTTCCGGTGGGCACTAGCGATCACGGCGGCGTAGCGGGTGCCCCAAAACAGGGTCGGCTCGGGCCACGCGGCGAGGGTGGAGCGGCGTGCGCCAACCACGACGATGCGCGCCGTACTCGGGCGCGGCCCGCGTAGCGCGAAGCGGAGGTCGTGGGTGCGCAGTTCGACGCGCTCCCCGAAGTCGGTGAGCGGAAGGAGTGCCACCAGAATCGCCACCAAAACCCCGGCGACCGCGCTGAACCGGTAGTGTTTGAAGGGGGACTCCCGGAACGGTGCCGTTGCGCGCATGAGGTATATTATACCAGCCCGGTTTATGTTGTCACGGTTCTGCTTTTTGATTATTGTTCTGCGTGCGGTAGATCGCGGAGAGGGGTAACGACTACCAGATACGCCTCCGACAACCCTAACCACACCCCGCCCCTCCCCCGCCTACCCCCTTGTCCCACCAAGCGCAACAACCGGCCCGCGCGGAGCGCGCCGCGCACCCGCTCGCGGGTGGGAACGATTCACCGATCCGATTTGAGGACGGCGGGTCGCAACGTGGTATAATCGCGGGAAGTATTCGTTGGTGCGATTATCTCGCAGAACCTGAACAGTCACATGCCGATTCAATCTTCCCCTTTGCGTTTCGACGATTCCGACGGCGACGGCGGCGGCGACAATAACCGCCTGGTCGGGGGCGGCTTCTCTAAAAAGGAGGACCTCGACGAAGGCTCGCTCCGCCCCAAGCGGCTCGTGGAGTATATCGGGCAGCACAAGATCAAGGAAAATCTGGGCATCGCGCTCGCCGCCGCCAAACTGCGCGAAGAGCCGCTGGATCACATCCTGCTCCACGGCCCGCCTGGACTCGGCAAAACGTCACTCGCGAACGTGATCGCGAACGAGATGGGCGCGGGCTTTCGCTCGACGTCCGGCCCGGCCATCGAGCGGCCCGGCGATCTGGTCGCGATCCTGACCAACCTCGAAGCGAACGCCATCCTGTTCATTGACGAGATCCACCGCCTGAACCGCCTCGCTGAGGAGTTCCTGTACCCGGCGATGGAAGACCGCGAGATGGACATGGTGATCGGGCAGGGGCCGTCCGCGCGCACGGTGAAAGTCCCGCTCCAACCGTTCACGCTGATCGGCGCGACCACGCGCCCCGGTCTGCTCACGAACCCGCTCCGCGACCGCTTCGGCATCGTGCAGTCGTTCGAGTTTTATACCGAGGAAGACCTGGCCCGGATCATCACGCGGTCGGCGGACATCCTAAAGGTCGAGATCGAGACGAGCGGCGCGTGCGAAATCGCGCGGCGGTCGCGGGGCACGCCGCGCATCGCAAACCGCCTGCTCAAGCGGGTGCGCGACTACGCGCAGGTACGCGCGGACGGGATTATTACGAGCGCGGTCGCGGACGCGTCGCTCCTGATGCAGGGGGTAGACAACCTCGGGCTGGACGATTTCGACCGGCGTTTGCTCCGAACGATCATCGAAGTGTTCGACGGCGGGCCGGTCGGGATGGAAACGCTGGCGGCGACGCTACGCGAGGAACGCGATACACTGGAAGACGTTCACGAGCCGTACCTGATGGCGATGGGATTTTTGAACCGCACCCCGCGCGGGCGGGTCGCACTGCGCGGGGCGTACCGGCACCTCGGGATCCCGCTCCGCTCCGGCAAAACGAGCGACATAGACGACACGGGCAGCATGTTCTAGCTACCCTGAGTCTCCCACCCAAGTAGCCGCACCGTGCCCACTCGCACGTTATGCTGTCTAAAATCGCACTGAAAGTCTAGCGGATAAAGCATGAAACTATCTAACCTCGAGACGGCGACCGACTTCGCGGAGAGTAGACCACCTGCGGTATACAAGCAGTGGATGGCGGACCTTTTGTCGTTCGATTTGTTACAGTCGGCGAGTCGCGAAAATATTTACTCCCTGAGCCGTACTCTCCTTACTCCGCAAGATGTCGCGCAACGTCTGCTGGATAATCATCTGGTGCCCCGACAGGGGGAGCGGACGGACAACTTTTTGAGGGAGTTGATTCGCGGTGTAAGTTCAGCCGATGACTCTGCTACGGAGAGGATAGACTTTAAATTGCAACTCGGCGATACGCTATACATGATCGTCTTGTCCACGGCAGTGGCGCAAGACCCGAAAACATCGGCGCGGATGCTTCGTCGTTTTCAACAGTCACGGAAGACACACCCGAGGAGCAGCCGTGGTTTCGACATCGTTTTTGTTGAAGGTTGTTGCTTCGGAACTGGTGAAAATAAAGAGCGGATGGGTCACTCCAGATTATGCGGCGATACGTTCTGGTCTCTCATCTCGCACATTCCCGACCTGTACTCGCAGGTGGTTGAACCCATCGGGCATAAACTGTCGAACCTGAACACGATGTTTCGGGACGAATACATGCAAGTAGTCAACATACATACGAGTGGTGTTTGCCGAAACTACGTCACCAATGACGGCGGATTCGGGTGGGACAAATTATCCGCCTCCCTGAAGGATAGATTATGACGTGCAAAGAATGTAACAGTCGAAACCCGGTCGGCAACAAGTTCTGCCGCGAGTGCGGCGCGAAGACCGCCCCGCCTGAAGGCAGCCTCGCCGCCGAAGAAGCCGCCCGCGCCGAGTCGGATCGCAGAGCCGCCCGTGGCGCGGTGCTACTTGCCGACGCGCACCTGCTCGCCGATCAGGGCAAGTATATCGGCGCGATACCCATCGCCCTTGAGGCGGTCGCGACGTTGCCGTTCAGCCCGTCGGCCTACGGTCTCCTCGTCGCACTCTACGAGCACACCGACCAGTTCGATAAGGCGGTCGTCGCGCAGGAAAAGGTAGTCATGCTCCTGCCCAACGCGCCCGCCGAAGCGACGCGTTTGGAGCGGCTGAAGCGCGGTGAGCACACAAGTTCGCCGCCGGGAAAGCCGGTGTCGGCGGGCACCGTGCCCACCCTGCGCGGCGCGGGACTGCCGGGTACCACGCCGTTCACGCTGCCGAACTGGTTCCCGGTCGCCGCCGGAATGGTCGCGGGCGGGTTCGCGCTGTTCGTCGGCTTCGTCGCCATGACGCCGGGCGGCGCGTTCATCCCCCGGCATCCGCGTGCCGCGCCGGGGGTAGTAGCCACGCCCGATCCGTCTCCCGACGCATCAGTCCCCGTCAACGCGGTCGCCGCGCCGCCGCCCGCTCCCGACGTCGCGCGGGGCATGGACCCGTTCGTGCCGCTCGACGCGACGCGCAGACAGCTACAGGCGCAGGCGGCGCAAGGCGCGGCGGGCGCGGGCGCGACGGCGGGTCGTGCCCCCGCGTTGCCGGCGGCTTTAGCCGCCGCGCCCCTACCCCAGGCGAAAGCACTGCCCGGGGCCGGTCGCGTTAAAACCGCGCCGCTCTTCGTTCCCGCCGAAATAATCAAAGTAAGCAAAGAATCACTTGGTGGCGACGCGTCGCTACCGCCTATCGTCGCGGCCCCGCCCGGCACCAATCGCGGCGTGAGTGCCGGTAGCGGCACCATGTCGGGCGGGTTCGGCGACGGCGAGCGCGTCGCGGCGGTACCGCCTACGGGCGCGACAGGCGCGGTGCCCCCCGTCACCGCCCCGTCATCGCGCCCCTCGGGTTACATGCGAATCACGGTCAGCCCGCGCGGCCCTAGGTCCGGGGTAGCGGCTTCTGCTACGTCCGGCCCGGTTCCTAAAACGGTACCGACGCCCGCGCCCGACATGGACGGCGCGCCGCTAGAGCGGGCGCGCGTCTTGCAAGGTCTGGGCCGCTACCCCGACGCGGTAACAGCGTACCGCGAAGCCATCGCGGCGGGCGCGTCCGTGGCCGATTCGCAACAGGCGATCGCGCTGTGCTACCAGCGCGCCGGCGACTCGGGGAGCGCGAAGGTCGCCTACATACAAGCCATCGCGGCGTACAAAGCGCGGATAGCAACCGGTCGCAACCCCGGCGCGGCGCAACGCGGCTTGAACACCTGCGAAGCGGCACTGGGGGTGCTCGGTGGGAACTAGAAAGAACGGGTTGACGCCGGGATTATCCGGGGTTCGGAAGGTGCTGGGACTGCTCGCGGCTCTCGCGGGAACCGCCTGCGGCGTGTTCGCGGCTCCGGCCAAGCCGCTGATTGTGCTGTTCACTCCGGGGGTCTCGACAGGCGCGCGTGACTCCGGGGGCAGTGCCACCGGGGACGAAAATGTGTCGCGGGCGCGGCAGGCGGCGGCGGCGGTGCGCGACCGTTTTAATGAGTCGGGGTACGTGGACGCGGTGCTGTACGCGCCGGACAGCCCGCTCTTCGCGCGGGCGATGATGGAGGCGAAGATCAAACTGATCAAGCCGGATCAGCCGACCGAGACGGAGTGCTACGCGCTGGCGAAGGCGGCGGGCGCGGGCTACTCGGCGTTCGTGGTCTCGGGCCTCCCGGCGTCCCCGGCGCAGGGCGCGGTAGATGTTTCGCTACAAACGGAGCAGATCGAGGGGCACAAGGTGTGGCGGGACCGGCGCAACGCGAGCGGGACGTCCGGGTTGCCAGGTGGCCCGAGCAACGCCCTGCTCAGCGCGGCGAATATGCTGGTCGAGGGTTTCCTGAACGGGCCGCTACGCGAATTATCGCGGGTGACGCCGCCGAGCCAGCCCGCGACGCAACCGATCCCGACCGTGCGCGCGACCCCGCCCCCGGCGGTCCCGCTCCTCGCGAACGGCGAGCCGGACGTCGCCGCGCCCGTGCCGATGACCGCGCCCGTCGTCCCGGTCGCGCCGGTCACGGCGCGAGAGCCGCTCCCGTCCTCCGGGGCGGATACCGACAACGCGGCGGAGGCGGAGCGGCACCAGGGCGACGATGAACTGCGCGCCGGTGACATCCCCGGCGCGATCCTCTCCTACCGCAAAGCCGTCAGCCTGTCGCCGCTCAACACGGCGTTCCGCGCGTCGCTCGCCAGCGCATACCTGCAAGCTGGGCGCAAGGGCGACGCGCTCTCCGAGGCGAAACGCGCCCTGAGCGTGGTGCCCGCGACCGACATCAAGGGGCACGCCGCCGCGTCGCGCCTCCTCGCCGATGTCCTGACACAGACTGGTGACACGGTGGCGGCGAAGAACACCTATTCCGCAATTCTGGCGACGCAACCGGACGCGGTGTGGGCGCAACTCGGACTTGCGGAGGCACTGGTCGCGGAAGGCGACACGGACGCGGCGGCGACGCTCTATCTGGCGGCGCGGAAGAACGCGCCCGCCAACCACGACGCGATGCTCGGCTACGCGCGGTTGCTGGCGACCAAAGGCGACTACGACGGGGCGTTGCGCGAGCTGACGGCGATGACCGGCAGCGCCGACGCGGGGGCGCGCTATCGCGCGGCGTTGCAACTATTCGACGCGGGCATCACGCGAATCGCGGATCGCGTGACGCAGAACCGCGCCGCGTATGAAAAGAAGCAGATCGCGCGGGACGTCTTTTACAAGGCAACGTCCGCGCAGACGGCGAAGGTGAGCGGACTGGTGTCGCTCCTGAAGGCGGTCAATCCGCCCGCCACCGCCGACGAGCCGACGAAGCGCAAGCATCACAAGCGCGTCTTCGCCGCGAGTCTGCTCCTGCAAGGAGTGGCGTCGCTACTCACGCAGGTGGAGACGGGGGACGCGAACGCGGGCGGCGAGGCGACGTCGCTACTCGACGAGTTCGCCCGCGAGATGCGCGAGGTCGTGACGGCGACACCGAACACACAGGAGTGAGATGCGTCCCACCGAGGGTGTTAGAAACTTTTCACCGGGATTCGGGAAACTTTTCCGCCCTTACCGGCGTCATTAGGTTTGATAGTTTGGACAGAGCGGTATACATACCGCGACAGATACGCCGAAGAAAAACTGAATAGCGCGAAATACAACCACATACACAAACAACTGAATAACGATAATTGAACGGCAAATAGAATCTTAAAACAGAATACAGACAATTGCATAGCGACTACCAACTTCATACAGATAACCAAATAGCGGGTGACAACTAAATAGGACGCAGAGTCTGATCCATCCAAACCTTAAACGAGGGGGGAGCCTATTGGCTTCCCCCTCTTATTACTTCGCGGTCATATTTTCGGGTGGGTAGCTGCTGTGACCGCTTCGTGGCGGTAAAAGAAGAACTTCGCTACTTCCGCGACCACCACGTAGAAGACCATTATCGCCGCAAGTGCCAGCAGGAACAGTGGCGAGATCGTGGAAAAGTGCCACACGTGGGCGAGCGGCGAGTACGGCAACGCGATCGTTGCCGCCACCGTCCCGAGCGTGGCCGCGAGTAGCCACTTCCCCGGACGGCTTTTGTAGAACGGCTTGCGCGTGCGCACGACGAGCACGATTAGTGCCGCGGTGACGACGTTCTCGATGAACCACCCCGTGCGGAACTGCGTCGGGGTCGCGTGCAGGAAGAACAGTAGCACGCCGAACGTCAGGTAATCGCAGGCCGAGTTCGCCAGCCCGAACACCAGCATGAAGCGGCGGATGAACCCGATGTCCCAGCGGCGCGGCTTGTCCACCTGCTCGGCGTCCACGCTGTCTGTCGCGATGGTCATCTCGGGCAGGTCGCTGAACAGGTTCGTTAGTAGCACCTGCGTCGGGAGTAGCGGCAGGAAAGGTAGGAAGAGCGACGCGCCCGCCATGCTGAACATGTTCCCGAAGTTGGCACTGGTCGCCATGAAGACATACTTGAGCGTGTTCGCGAATGTGATCCGCCCTTCGCGCACCCCCTGCTCCAGCACCGCCAGATCCTGATCCAGTAGCACGATGTCCGCCGCCTCCCGCGCGACATCCACCGCGTTCGCGACCGAAATCCCGACATCCGCCGCGTGGAGCGCGGGCGCGTCATTGATGCCGTCGCCCATATGCCCTACCACGTGCCCCGCCTTCTGGAGCGCGATGATGACGCTCTCCTTCTGGTTCGGCTCGATCTCCGCGAATATCTCCGCGCCGACGACCCGCTCGCGTAGCACCGCCTCGCTCATGTCGCGCATATCTGGCCCCGCGAGAATGTTCTCGGTGGACAGGCCGACCGCCCGCCCGACATGCGCCGCGACCAGCCGGTTATCGCCCGTTACGAGTTTGAGCGTGATGCCGAGTCTGCGTAGCCGCTGTATCGTCTCGGTCATGCCCTCCTTCACCGGGTCATAAAACAGCAAGAAGCCGAGGAACGTCATCCCCTTCTCGTCCTCTTTCGTGATCCCCGTTTGCGTCTCTAGATCGCGGTAGGCGACGCCGACGGCGCGGAAACCCTGCCCGCTGAACGACTCGAACTGCTTCTGAATCGCCCCCGCGCAATCGGCGAGCGGGGTCACGGCACCGGTCGGCGTCTCCGCCGTGGCGCAGACCGCGAGAATATTGGCGAACGCCCCTTTCGTCACCATCAGGCACGCCCCGTCCCGCTCGACGAGCACGCTGAGTCGTTTGCGGACGAAGTCGTACGGCTCCTCGTCCCGCTTCGCGTAGGCGGACAGTTCGGCGGCGCGGTAGGCGAGTATGGCCTTATCAAGCGGGTTCGCGTAGCCGGTCTGGAAGGACGCGTTGAGTTGCGCGTAGAGTAGCGTCTTCTCGCCCGCCTCGCCCGCGATATTCAGCGCGGACTGGAGCCGGACTTCACCCTCGGTCAGGGTTCCGGTCTTGTCGGAGCAGAGAATGTCCATGCTGCCGAAGTTCTCGATGGCGGCGAGCCGCTTCACGATCACCCGCGCCGCCGCCATGCGCCGCGCCCCGTGCGCCAGGTTGACGCTAATGATCGCCGGGAGCAGTTGCGGCGTCAGCCCGACCGCCAGCGCGAGCGAGAATAGAAAGGATTCCAGCACGGGGCGGTGCAGGTAAACGTTCACCGCGAAGATGGCGACGACCAGTACCAGCGTCACCTGCATCAGGAGGTTGCCGAACTGCCGGATGCCGCGCTCGAACTCGGTCTCGGGCGGGCGGCTTTTGAGTGTTTCCGACACTTTGCCAAACTCAGTGTCTTTGCCCGTCCGCACGATCAGTGCCGTCGCGGTGCCGCTGGTCACATACGTCCCCGCGAACAGCGCGTTTGAACGCCCGCCGAGCGGCGTTTCCGGAGCCAACACGCCGACGGTCTTCTCGACTGGGAACGTCTCGCCGGTCAGCGTCGCCTCGTTGACGAAAAGATCCTTCGATTCGAGTAGGAGGCTGTCCCCCGGAATAACGTCGCCCGCCGCGAGCCGCGAGACGTCGCCCGGCACGATTTGCGCGGACTCCACCGGGGTCGGCTTCCCGTCGCGCAGGATCGTGGAGCGGGTCTGGATCACCGCGAGTAACTTCTTCACCGCGCCCGCCGCCCCCTGCTCCTGCCAGAAGCCGAGTAGCCCGCTCGCCAGCACGATCAGCAGGATCGTGAAGGCGTTGGTCGTGTCGTGGAGGAAGAATGACAGCACGACGGCGGAAAGTAGCAACAGGATAATGGGGCTTCTGAACTGCGACGCTAGCAACATCAGCGTCCCGCCCGCGCCGGAATCGGGGCGCGCCGCCGCGCCGCTTTTCGCGAGTCGGCTCGCCGCGTCGGTGCCGGTCAGCCCCGTCGGCGTCGAACGCAGACTCGCCAGCAGGTCTGTCGCGGGGAGGCTCCAGAACGTGGGGAGTGGGGGTGACTTCTCAGTGGGCGGGGGCATGTGGCGGGGTCCTCGGCGGGGTGCGGGGCGCGGGCGTGGGGTGGCCGTGTACCCCTAGCGCGTGCGCCGACTCCAATATGCCCCGGACGAGCGGCTCCTCGCTGGTGGCGCAGTGGACGATGACCAGGAAGTTCCCCGCCACAAGCCAATCCCGGTACACCTTCGCGATTTCGGTGAACGTCACCGCGCCGGTGATGTCACCCACCAGCGCGCCCGCGCCGACGCCGATCAGCAGTGCCGCGAGCGGCCCGAGCACCATGAGAGGGCCTACGCCCGGCACCAGAAGCGCGCCGAAACCGACCAGCGAGCCGAACATACCGCCGATCCAGATGCCGTCGCGAATCCCCTCCTTCTGTAACTCCTGCTTCACGAACGTCGGGGGGCGGTACTTGCCCGACGCCGCCTCGCGCCCCCGTTCCGCGCCACCGATCACGGAGATGTTATCCAGCGTGATGCCCGCCTCCGCGAGCATCCGAAGCGCGTTCTCGGCCTGCTCGTGGTCGGCGTAAATGCCGACCGCCGCGTGCTCCGTCATGAGAGGGAGTGTCATAGAGGATTTCCTTCCGGTTCCGGCGCGGGTTGCGCGGGATGTGCCGCCGCTTCGACGCGGATCAGCGTGATCAATGTCTGGAACGGCTCCAGGCCGACATTCTTGATCGAGAACGTCTTCCCAGACGGCTCATAGTACAGCGTCCCTGGTATCAGGGCGACGTTCCGCGCCCCCACCTTTCCGCCGTCCACGACGAGCAAGCCGGTACCGTTGCGCGGCACCAGCACTACCTCGAACCGCTCGTGTGGGTGCGACGGCATCTCCTGACCGGGGGTTAGGAACAGCAGAATCGCCTCGCTCTGCTCGCCCTTGTACACGCTCTTGACGACGAACCGCTCGTCGTTATACTGTTCCATCTCCTTCATATTTTTGTGCATAGTTCTTAATCCTTTGTGTAGTTAGTCGGTGCCATCCATGCCGATCAGCGGGTTACCAGCACCGAGTGACGCGACAGATGCGCGACGCGGTTGGAGACACTCCCGAGCAGTAGCGACTTGAACGTCCCAAGCCCCCGGCTGCCGATCACGATCAGGTCGGTCTCGTGATGGTCGGCGAAGGCGACGATCGCCTCCGCCGGGCTTCCCGCCTGTTGATGAAAGGTGATGGGTACATCCGTATCCATCGTCTCAAGTTCCACGTCGTCGGTGATGCTCGCGAGGTCCCGTTCGGCCTGGCCATCGGATGGCAGGTTACCGACGAAGTAAGGCGGCAACCCGCCGAGGATCGGATGTGTACTCAGCACGTTGAGGACGCTGAGCGAAGCGGAGAAGTCCCGAGCGAGTCGCGTGGCAACCACGGTCGCGTCGCGCGCCCCATCGGAGCCGTCGGACGCCAGCAGGATATGCCCCAGTTTCGGTGTCTCCTGGTCGAGCGGTTCGCCGCGCGCGATCAGCACGTTGCAGAGGGCGTGATGTAGCACCCCCTCGGAAACGCTACCCATGAAAACGGGCGGTGAATTGTCTATCCCCCGGTGACCGAGTACGATCAGATCCACTTCATGCTCCCGCGCGAGGCGTGTGATCACCTCGACGGGATGACCCTCCGAAATGAGTGTGTTGTACTTCACGCCCGACCCCTCGAAAACCGTGCCCGTGGACTGCTTCAGATCAGCCCGCGCCTCATTCGCATAGGTGACCGCCCCATCCCCGGCGGGGCCGACGGTTGAGGAACCCTTCGCGAAAGCCCGGTACGCGCCGGACAGGTCATACGAATGCACGAGCAACACCTCCGAGTGGAACTTTCGCGCGAGCCGGGCCGCGAGCCGGGCCGCGAGTAGCGCGTCATCAGAACCGTCCGAGCAGACCATGATTTTATTGAACATTTGTCTTGTCTTTCTGTTCGTGTCGCCTGCCGTAAGGCGACGCGAACAAGTGGCAGGTTTGGCGCGCCGTCCCCGAGTTCCCGCTGCGATTTTCCGTTACGTCCACGGTGGCGTCCTGGCTTTTCTAGCGGGTCGCGTCAGCGGCGCGACCGGCGACAGCGTATGGGGCGGGCGTACCGGTTACCGCCGATGGGAGGCTGAGCGAGCGTGCTACCCGTCGGCGCGCGATGGGGTGTCACAGGGTTTATTCCCGCATAGAGTGGGAAGGTCATCGTGCCGTTATTAGCATACTCGCTTATGCCCGTTTTTCACGATACTGAAACGAAAATGCAATGCAGTAAAGGCGAAGAACCGGGTAAAGATTCCTCCCTTGCGTGATATATTATATCCACTGGCGTCGCGCCTCGATCGCGATGCGAGTAGAACGTTGGTGTCGCGAATTCGCGCCGCCGACGAGGCCCATACGGATGGACGGTACGAACAACACGCCGACTGGCGCGCATAAGGCGGGGTCGCTAGATGCTACGCTACTGCTACTACAGCGGGTCGTTCGCACCGCCGTCGCTAGCATTGTGGTCACCGACCCGCGCCTCGCGGGGAACCCCATTATCTATCACAACCCCGCCTTCGAGCGCGTGTGCGGGTACACGGAGGGCGAGATAGACGGGCACAACATGCGCCTCCTGCAAGGCCCGGACACCGACCCCGCCGCTGTCGCCACGATACGCGCCGCCATCGCCGGGGAGTACCCCTGCCGGGTCGTTCTGCTCAACTACCGAAAGGACGGTACCACTTTCTGGAACGAATTAGAGATGTCGCCCATGCGCGACGAATCCGGGGTGGTGACGAATTTCGTCGGCGTACAGAACGACGTGACGCGCCGCGTCGAGATAGAGCTAGAACGTGACGCCCTTCTGGAGCAACAACGACACGTCAGCGAGACCCTGCAACGGGCACTGCTCCTGACGCCGCCGCCCGCGACACTGAACGGGCTGGAAGTCAGCACGCAGTACCTCCCCGCATGGGACGAGGCACTGATCGGGGGCGACTTCTTCGACACCCTTTCGCTTTCCGAGAACAGAGTCGCGCTCGTCGTCGGCGACTGCACGGGCAAAGGTCTGAAAGCCGCCCAGTATACCGCCGAGGTCAAGTACGCTCTGCGCGCCCTGCTCCGCGAACACAAGTGCCCATCGCTCGTCCTGTGTCGCCTGAACCGCTATCTCATAGATTCCCAACGACTCGACGGGCGCGCGGCGGACGCGTTCGTGTGCGTCGCGGTCGCCGTCGTAGATACCCTGACGGGCACGGCATATGTCGCCTCCTCCGGCATGGAACCGCCTCTCATTGTCCGGCGTAGCGGGGCGACGGAACCCACTCAAGTACGGGGACTGATTCTGGGTCTCGACCCGGCGGCGAAATACGAACACGAAACCGTGACGCTCGGATCGGGTGACACGCTCGTCATGATAACGGACGGCATCACGGAGGCGCACAGCCCCCGCCCGGATCGGGATATGTTCGGCTACGACCGGTTCCAAAACGTGGCGGCGGCGGCGGCGGCGGACGCGCTGACGGTGGAGGCGATGGGCGAGCGGATCGTGGCCACGGCGAGAGCGTTCACTCAAGATAAACTGGAGGATGACGTGTGCGTTTTACTAGCGCGGCGCGGCTGATAACACGCCGGTCTCCTCATCTTTGTTCGCCGGTAGCGGGTTCGCCCCCCGCTCCGCCTGGTAGTCCGTCAGTTCTTTCGGCGGGATCGCCGCGCGCAACGCGTTCAGCACCGCGAGCACGTCAATGACCTCCTGACTGACCGCGCCTACCACCGGTGTCAGGTAGCCCGCCGCCGCGAGCAACATGCCGATGAGGCTCAGCACCATCCCGCCGACCGCGCTCTGTAGCGCAATGATCCGCATCCGCCGCCCGATGTGAAACAGGACGTCCACCTTTCCGAGCGAGCTGTCGAGAATCACCACATCCGCCGCCTCACCCGTTATCTCGCTGTTGTTGCCGAACGCAACCCCGACCGTCGCCGCGATCAAAGCGGGCGCGTCATTAATCCCGTCGCCGAGGAAGATGGTTTGCGCCTTCGCGGTCTCCGCGCGTACCAGTGCCAGTTTCTCCTCGGGACTCTGACTCGCGTACACCTCCGTGATGCCGACCCGCTTCGCGAGATACGCGACTTCCGCCTCCCGGTCTCCCGAAACGATCATCACGCGCTGGATATGGTGCTTGGGTTTCAGATGCCCGATAAAGAGCGCGCCTTCCGGGCGCGGCTCGTCGCGAAAGCGGAACGTGGCGGCGTACCTGCCGTCTATGACAATCACGCACTCCATGCCCGGCGCGGCGGGCGGCAGGAACGGAACCTGATCGGGAAAGAGCGCGGCGAGTTTGCCGCGCCCGGTTACCTGAACGCGTTGCCCGGCGATAAGAGCCTGGAGTCCCGCGCCGGGGAGTTCCCGCGCCTCCTGCGCGTCCTGCAAGACTATCTTCTTCTGCCGCGCGGCCTCTAAAATCGCCCCGGAAAGCGGGTGCTTCGAGTAGCGTTCCAGACTAGCGACGAGACCGAGAACCGTGTCCTGAGTGACCTCCGCGCCCGCCACCGTCAGTATCTCGGTTAGTTGAGGCTTTCCATAGGTGAGCGTACCGGTTTTGTCGAAAATGGCGACCCGGCATTCGCTGATGTTCTCGAGAACCGACGGGTCCTTGATGATGATCCCCATCCGCGCCGCGAGCGAGATGGAGCCGATGATGGCGACGGGGATGGCGATTAGGAGCGGGCACGGCGTGGCGACGACCATCACGGCGAGGAAGCGGAGCGGGTCAGCGGTGGCGACCCAGGCGACCAGGGCGATGAACACGGCGAGTGGGGTGTACCACGCGCCGAGTTGGTCTCCCAGGCGCCGCAAGTGGGGGCGGTGTTGCTCCGAATCCTGCATGACCCGCATGATCTTGGCATAACGGGAATCACTCGCGGGCTTGTCGCAACGGATCGTCAGGGCGGCGTCGCCGTTGATCGCCCCGGAAAGAACGGCGACGCCGGGTGCTTTGGAGACGCGGTACGGCTCGCCGGTCAGATAAGATTCGTCCATCGAGCCGCGCCCCTCCACGACGACCCCGTCTACCGGACAGAGGGCATAGGGGAACACGACCAGGACATCCCCGACGGCAACGCTTTCGAGCGGAATCTCCGTTAGCGTGTCGCCGGTCTTGCGTTGTGCCCGCGTCGGCATACGCTTCGCCAGCGCCTGAAGCACGGAGGACGCCCGGAGCGTCGCGTACTCTTCGAGGGCCTGTCCCCCGGACAGCATCAGCACCACGACCGCCCCGGCGAGATACTCGTGGAGGAGCACCGAGGTGACGATGGATATACCCGCCAGCAGATCGGAGCCGAACTCGCGCCGCGCGATTTTGACTAACAGCCCCCATACCAGCGGCAGACCGCCGACCACGAGCACCACCAGCAACGGAATGTCTGCGGACGCCACTCCCGCCCCCACCGTTCCGGTAAGTCGCAGTCCGTAGCGCAGGATCAGGTACAGCCCGATCCCGCAGAGGGCGAGCGCGGCGATCCTTATCTGCCAGCGATTCGTCGCCCCGATACTGCTGTCTTTCGCACCCGTGTCCGTCATTTTTGGTCCAACTTTCTCGCGTCAGGAACGGCGCGAACCCCGATCAATGTCTTCCCGACCGCGTCTCGCGCCAGGGCGACAATTGCTTCTTTCACCGGAACTCCGCGTGGTCAATCGTGCAACGGAAAAACTCGCCCCCGGCGTCGAATCGCGGCGCGCCGAAGTACCAGCCCACGCGCAGCCGGGTAGGGATCGTGTAACCGCCGAACGTCTCCTCCCGGTCGGCGATGCCGCCGAACGGGACGTAGCCGTACGCTGCCCCGTCGGGATTCCCCCACCGCTTCAGGGCGACGCTCGCGACTCGTCCGGCGTCGTCCACGGCGAGCGTTAGCTCCGGGTGTTCCCCCTCCGCGACGACGCGGACGGCAACGCATGACGAACCCGCTTCCCGCCATACCGCATCATCCCGACAGAACACTGACGGTAGCCACACGCTTTCCGCGAGCATCCGCCCCACCGTCGAGCGCGTCGTGTCGGCTCCCGTCGCTTCCATAAGCGGGATCAGACCCAGTATTTTCCAGCGCATCGCGCCCGCATGCTCAATCAGCCGGTCGGAGCCACGGATCGGAATCCCGTACATGGTGACCGTTGCCTCCCAGATCATGCCGCGATCCGACGTGATAACCTGCTCCGCCGTGAAGCGGCACCAGCCCTTCAATAGGATCTCGCCATGCATTCGCAGACGTACCGCCGAAGCGAGCGGGGTGCCGGGCGCGATAGCATGGCGTAGGTATCGCCGCGCGGCACCGGGTAACCCCACCGATTGCTCCGGGTCGAATGCCAATCCTGCTGACGGCACGCTGTCTAACCACAGTGCGTCCAACGGGTACGAACCCGTACTGCTTTTAATTAGCATAGGTTGAAAAGCCGATCCGGCACTTTTTCTCCAGTGCCATTACGCCCCCGACATGGATTGCCTCTCCCATGCTCATGCCAGCACTTCGCTTAAGGGGCGACGCAGGGAGCGCGGCATGGGGTCGGCGTACCCGAACCGCATCAGCAGTTGTGGCAGAGCCGCGCCGAGGCCGAGGTGGCTCTGCAATTGGGCGCGTATTTCGGCGACTTCCACCGGCTGGTTTAGGAACGATGTTTTGACGCCGGATGCCGTCAACGTCAGAGCAAGACGCTCATACAACCGGCCCGACTCTATCCAGTGGCGTTTATCATCTCGCGCGGCGGCGATCACTATCAAGCCCGACGCGCTCCGAATTTTCCCTGTGTCCTTGTCACTCTCCGCGCCCGCGCTCGCGGACGTCAGGAACCGCCTGCCCAGCCAGCGTGGAACCTCCGGGTTTCCGGAACAGCGCGAATACAGCCCGTCCAGAGTATGAAACGCTTCCGGCTTGTTGAAACGGACCCACGAGACCAGTTCGTTCACGAAAGAGGGGTCGGCGAACTGGTGCCGGTCACCCGCCCGAACATACTCTAGGATCGCCTCTTTGGAAGTGGGGTCGGTGAAGATCAGGCGGGAAAGTCCCTCGCCGACCGTGACGGACTCGATCCGCTCCCGCTCCGACAGGGGGAGGGCGCGCCCATCATACAATGACCGGGTGTTCTGCCGGTAGGGGATCGCCGCGAAAAGTGCGTCTGTAGCGTGGGCAGAGCGTTCCGACAGGTCAACGGTAATGTAATCGGCGTCCGGCACCGGGTAAGTAACGACCGCCACGCATCCGGTCGCGGTCGCGGCGATGACCAAATTCTCCAGGGCGCAACCCAGGCTGATCCATAGTTCACGGTCGTGTGGGTCCACCGCAATCAGACGCCGGGCGTAATCCGGGGAGATACGCACCGACTTCCCCCGCGCGGTGAACTTCCAGGGCTGCGTGTTGTGGCCGCTGGGGGCGAGCGTAGCGTAGCGGATCAGCCCCCGTAATGGTTGCCCATCGCCCGCGC
>JAYUUO010000190.1:0-3463 GCA_043754515.1 Armatimonadota bacterium | reverse complement strand
GAGATCGCGCTGATCGCGGAGTACCTGCCCGAGTCGCCGTCCGAAGCACAGGTCGAGGAGACAGTGCGAGCCGTGATCGCCGACCTCGGCGCGACCTCGATGCGCGACATGGGCAAGGTAATGGCGGAAGTCCCGAACCGGCTCGCGGGCACAGATAAATCGGTGCTGTCCGGGGTCGTGAAAAGACTGCTCACGCCGTAGTACGGCACTATCCGCCCCGCCGGGTTTGTCGCCGCGTGGGGCGACATCAAACGGCACCCGGCGGGTCGTCATACAGCGTTAAATGAGCAACAGCGTTAAACGAGCAGTAGCGCGGGCAATCGCTCCCCCGCCGCGTAGTCTCCGCGCTCCTCACTTGCAACGAGCAGGCAGTTCGCGCCGACCATGGAGGCGGCGCGGTGCGAACCCTGCGCCCCGGTGGGGGTTGCGAACGCCTCGCCGTCCCGGTACACGATCCGCGCCCGGACGAACTCGCGCCGCCCCGCCTCGTGCGCTAGCGGGTCGGCGAGTGTCGCGGTGATGATGGGACGGGCGGTTTCGCGGTGTCCGGCGAGGCGACGGAGCACGGGGCGCACAAACAGCTCGAACGTCACCAGCGACGACGCGGGGTTTCCCGGTAGCCCGAAGAACAGCGCGTCGCCGACGCGCCCGAACGCGAGCGGCTTCCCAGGCCTGATCGCGACACGCCAGAAGTCGAGCGTGCCTATCTTTTCGACGACACCTTTTACGTAGTCCGCGTCGCCGACCGAGACGCCGCCCGAAGTGATCACGACGTCGCATCCCGCTAGGGACAACAAAGCGGTTCGCAACGCCTCGCGGTCGTCCGGCGCGTGCAGACACGCCTCGACGATCCCCCCGGCGGCGCGGACGGCGGCTTCGAGCGCGGGTCCGTTGGAGTTGCGGATCTTCGCGGGCGGCAGGTTCCGTGTGCTGGCGGGGACGAGTTCATTGCCGGTCGTCAGGATGCCGACGCGCGGTAGGGCGTGACACGCGACCCGCCCGACGCCGAGCGAGGCGAGCAATCCGATCACGCCGGCATCAACGTTATCACTCGCGTTCAGCACCGTCTCGCCCGCCCGGACGTCGGACCCGGCGCGGCGTATGAACTTCGGGGACGCGGGCGCGTTCAGATAAAGGTCATTGTTATCGCCGCGCCCCGTGTCCTCGATCATGATGATGGCGTCCGCGCCGGGCGGCAGGGTGCCGCCCGTCATGATCGGGACGGCGATGCGGCTGCTGGGCGTGATCGGCTCCCCCGGCGGCTCCCCGGCGAACTGGACGGTGCCGCCCCGCACCGACAGCACCGTGGCCCCGCTCTTGTTCGGAAACAGCGTGTCGTCTAGCCGCACCGCGTAGCCGTCCACCGCGCTGTTGTCGAAGGGCGGCAGGTTCTCGGCCGCGACGACGGGTTCGGCGAGCGCGCGCCCGTAGGCGTCCGCGAGGGGGACGGGTTCGGCGGGGAGCGGGTCAGCGGCGTCGAGGACGCGGGTTAAGGCTTCGTCGTAGGTCAGCATGATGGGTGTTCCTCCTCCTTGAATACAGTCAGGGCTTTCTCTGCCTTGGGGGCATGGACGTAGTTAGCATGACGAATGTCACCCATGAGAACCGTAGAGACTGTTACGTGAGGGACGCTCATCGCGCTGGCTAGTGTCTGTGCAACTTCGTCAATTGCCCGCAGGACGAGGGGAAGGTTCGCTATCACTTCTGTGTCAGCAAAGCGTAGGAAGGTGTAACCGAACTCCTCGATCAGCATCTGGCGTTCGGCATCGCGACTGGCTTGTTCAGGCTCGTCGTGGTAGCCTCCGTCAATCTCGATGATCAGTTCTAGTGTAGTGCAACAGAAGTCGGCTATGAAGCGCGACTGCGGAATGCTGTGCTGGCGGCGGAACTTTCGCCCGCCCAGGCGGCCCGCGCGAAGCGAAATCCAGAGCATCGTTTCTGTCGGTGTCTGTTCCTGGCGCAACCGCCGCGCGTTGCTGGTTTGGAGTGTCAGCGAGTTCATCTAAGTTGTGCCTCCCGTCGCCCTCTCCCCCCTAACCTCCCTCTCCCTCCGAAGGGAGAGGGGGGTTAGGGGGGAGAGGGCGACGGGGGGCACGATCATCCACGGCGAGGCCGATCACCGCGACGCGCTTCCCCTCACAGTCCCACTTACTCAACCCCATCTGCCTTCCAGTCGCCCGACTTGCCGCCCGTCTTCTCTAGCAGGCGAACCGCGCCGATCACCATGCCTTTATCCACCGACTTGCACATGTCGTAAACGGTTAACGCGGCGGCGGAAACGGCGACGAGTGCCTCCATCTCGACGCCAGTTCGCCCGACACAGGTCGCGGTGGCAGTGATGTGGACGCCGGTTTCGGTCAGCGTCAGGTCAACATGGACGCCGGAGAGCGGGAGCGGATGGCAGAGGGGTATCCACTCGCCGGTGCGTTTCGCAGCCTGGATGCCCGCGACCCGCGCGACCGTGAACACGTCGCCTTTAGGTATCGCTTTATCGGCGACCAATCGGCGCGTCGCCACGTTCATCGCCACGAACCCTTCCGCGCGGGCGGAGCGGCTCGTTTCGCCCTTCGCCGATACATCCACCATCCGCGCGTTGCCGGACGAATTGAGGTGGGAGAAAGTTTCACTCATTTTTCCGGATTTTATCATTTTTCGGCGCGGAAGTAGCAAAACGACGCGACGGGGGTATAATTGTCGCAGTGCGAAGCGGCAGGGGTTTAGCCCTCCCCCCGCCCGGTAGTTTCCAGCGATACGGTTAACAGTTTTCTTCGGAGCGCGGCTTGTTCGGCAGTTGTTGCCGCGTCCCTCCCCGGAATCGTCCGGCACGCGCAAGATCTGAAGCCCGTTGTGTAACGGTGACGGCACGAATTGAAGTGAGGGTGGGAGAAACGGGAAATGATGCGTATCTATGTGGGTGGACTACCTTATTCCACCACGTCCGCGCAACTGCGCGAATTGTTTGAGCAGGCCGGTGCCGTGAGCGACGCGGCGGTAATCGAAGATAAGCTTAGCGGACAGTCGCGCGGCTTCGGGTTCGTTGAGATGACGAACGCGGACGAAGGCAACGCCGCGATTACGCAGTTCAACGGGTTCGCGTTCCAGGGACGAAACCTGACCGTGAACGAAGCCAAGCCCCGCGAGGAGCGTAGTGGCGGGGGCGGCGGTGGACGATTCGGCGGCGGCGGCGGCGGACGCAGCCCGTACGGTGGCGGCGGGGGTGGTTACGGCGGCGGTAGCAGCGGCGGTGGTGGTGGCGGTAATGGCGGTGGTGGCTACGGCGGCGGGAGCGGGGGTGGTAGCGATTACGGCGGGGGCGGTGGTCGCTCCGGCGGCGGTGACCGTGGTGGGCGAGGCACGGGACGGGGCGGACGCGACAGCGACCGATACTAGGTCGGCTACTGTCAGGGATTCGTCGGATTCGTCGGGGGGCGCGTGTTCGGCCCCCCGTAGGGTTCGGCCCGCT